>CALIUG010000063.1 GCA_938048755.1 uncultured Alphaproteobacteria bacterium | reverse complement strand
GGGCCGGCGCTGATGTTGTCGCCGTCGATGCTTCCACCGAAATGATCGCCGCTGCTGTTGCGCTTGGCCTGGACGCCCATGTCGCCGATGCGACGGCATTGACCTTCGAGCGGGAATTCGACGCGGTCTTCACCAATGCAGTGCTGCACTGGGTTCGGGATGCCGATGCCGCGATCGCCGGGGTTGCAAGGGCACTGAAGCCCGGTGGACGATTTGTCGGGGAGTTTGGTGGCCACGGCAACATGGCGGCTGTGGTGACGGCGCTGGGGGCCGTTCTCAAGGTGCGCGGTGTCGATGTCGCAACGGTCAACCCCTGGTTCTATCCCACGCCCGATGAATACCGGGCGAAGCTGGAAGCAGGCGGATTTAGTGTTGTCAGCATCGAGCTCATTCCGCGCCCGACTCCGTTGCCGACCGGCATGGCGGGCTGGCTCACAACATTTGCCGGACTGTTCTTTGCCGCCCTGCCGGAGGGGGAGCGGGCGCAAGCGCAGGAGGAGACGGTCGACCTGTTGCGTCACAGCCTGTGCGACAAGTCCGGAAACTGGACGGCAGACTATGTGCGTTTGAGGTTTTCTGCTCATCTGTCGCAATAAATCTCAAGAGCGTTTGACCAGTCGGGCGCTTGGCCGTTCCGGTGGAAACTTGTACGGTGGTTCAACCATCCGCCGGCATGGAGGCCCTGAATCATGGCAAGCAGCAATGTGTTGAAGGCAGAGTTCGCCCGGCCCCTCAGCGATGATGCCGAACTCTCCTATACCCTGCCGTCACGCTACTACACCGATCCGGCGATCTATGAGCTGGAGAAGGACAAGATCTTCGCGCGTTCCTGGGTCTTCCTGTGCCATGTCTCCCAGGTTGCAGAACCCGGTGCCTATGTTGCCGGTGAGATCGCCGACCAGCCGGTGTTTGTGGTGCGCGATCGCAAGGGCGACCTGCGCGGCTATCACAATGTCTGCCAGCACCGCGCCCATGAACTGGTGCAGGGATCCGGCACGTTGAAGGCAGCGATCACCTGTCCCTATCACGCCTGGGCCTATGGCCTGGACGGCAGCCTGCGCACGGCGCGCAACTGCGAGAACGTGAAGGGCTTCGACAAGGCAGATTTCGGCCTGAAATCCTTACGTATCGAAGAATTGTGCGGACTGATCTTCGTCAATCTGGATGACGATGCCGTCTCGCTTGCCGATCAGGCACCGGGCCTTGAGGCAGATATCCGGGCGCAGATTCCCTATTGGGACGAGCTTGAGTTGACCGATGTCTATGACTTCGGTGGGCGTCCCATCGAAGCCGGCTGGAAGGTCGTGGTCGACAACTATGTCGAATGTTACCACTGCGCCGGTGCGCACCCGGCCTTTGCCGACATCATCGAGATGAGCGCCTATGAACACACCATCGATGGCATCACCGCGCGCCAGCTTGGGCCACAGACGCGCCCGAAAAACACGGCCTATGACTTCGACGAAGACGCAATCATGCCGCGTTCGATGTTCTGGTACCTCTGGCCCACAAACACGATCAATGTCCTGCCGGGCTCCGGCGATCTGATGATTACCCAGGTCGTGCCGATGGGTCCGACGCGCACCGCGTTCCGCAACCATCGTTTCGCGCCCAAGGGTGCTTCCGATGATCCCAAGCGGCGCAACTACATCGAGAACATTCTGGGCGTCGAGGACATGGAACTCTGTGAATCCGTGCAGCGTGGCCTGAATTCGCGTGGTTACGACCAGGGCCGCTTCATGGTCGATGCGGCACGCAGCGGTGAGGGCGAACATGTCGTTCACTTTTTCCACAAGATGGTCCGCGACGCGCTGGATGCCTGAGTAAAAGACGTCATCCCGGACAAGGCCGAAAGGCCGCTGATCCGGAATCTCGTCATGACGGGTTTCTAAAGCGACGTGCGGAACGAGATCCCGGCTCGCGTTCGCTGCGCTTACTTGGCCGGGATGACACCTTAGTAACGGGATGTCGCTCAGTCCCGTCCGACCAGTTCGACAAAGACGTCGGCACTTGCGCTGTTGCCGGCGGCATCGGTCACGCTGACTGACACGAACCCTGCGCCGTCGGGAGTCCAGTCTGCTTCACCGCGGCGGTCGGCATCGACAGGCACGCCGTTGACCAGCCAGAGATAGGGCTGCATGCCGCCATCAGCACGCAGCGGCAGGGTTTCGGCGCTTTCACCAAGCCAGGCCAGACGCAGCGTGCTGCCATCGAGCGGAAAGGCGACCTGGGGCCCCAGGCCGACATCTTCGCGATCGAACCGCTGCAGGTAATTGGGCAGTTCTGCGGTGCGCAAAAGCAAGGCATCGGCAGGTGGAGAAGGCATGGCGGGTCCACCGCCTTCGGCAATCAGGTCGAACACGGCAAGCATGACCGGTGCGGCAACCTCGATCCCGACACAGCCGCTGCAGGAGCCGCCATCGGGGCGTCCCAGCCACACACCGACCGTGATGTCCTGTGTGAAGCCAAGCGCCCAGGCGTCACGATAGCCATAGGAAGTGCCGGTCTTGAAGGCGATATCGCCATGGCGCCCCTGCTGGGTAAAGCCGATGGCCCGCGGTGCGTTGCGCAGGATGTCGGCGACATACCAGGCGGCAAAATCGGGCATCAGCATTATGTCGGATTCCTCGGAAGCGGTGCCAGGCAGGACCGAAAGCGGTTGCATCAGGCCGCCATTGGCGAGCGCCACGTAACCTTCCACCATGGTTTCCAGCGTTACGCCGACACCGCCCAGAGCGAGCGGCAGACCCGGGCGCGGATCGATGCCGGGATAATGGAGAACCAGACCGGCATCGCGCCATGCACTGTCAAAGGTCTGGGGCCCCAGCCGATCAAGCACGGCAACGGCGAGGACATTGAGCGATGTTCCCAGAGCCTCGCCCATGGTGACGACACCATGAAATCCGTCATCGAAGTTGCTGGGGCGCCATCCACCAAAATCGCGGGGTCGGTCGTCGATCAGCATGGCGGGGTGGATCAGCCGCCGCCCGAACGCCAGGCCGTAGATAAAGGGTTTGAGCGCGGAGCCGGGTGAGCGCACCGCCTGTGTCATGTCGACCATGCCGTTGCGGCGTTCATCAAAGTAGTCGAGTGCCCCGACATGGGCGAGCACGGCACCGGTATGGTTGTCGACCACAAGGATGGCAGCGCTGGCGCCGGGATCGGCGACCGGGCGGCGCTGGGCCAGCAGGCGCTCGATGGCGGCCTGCAGATCGCCGTCCAGGGTCGTAGTGATGATGGGATCAGCGAGTTCTGCGGCAAGGCGTCCGGCGAGATGCGGCGCCAGGAACGGCATATCGGCGCGACGCGACGGCACCAGAGCCAGCTTTGCCGCCTCCGCCTCGGTAAGGGTGATCACACCTTCGTCGGCGGCACGATCCAGAACCCGGTTGCGCGCGGCCATGGCCGCTACGGGCGCACGGTCCGGGCGCAGGGCTTCGGGTGACTGGGGCAGAGCGACCAGCAGCGCCGCTTCCGCAGGCGTCAGGTGATCGGGTTCCTTGCCGAAATAGGCCAGTGATGCCGCGCGCACGCCCTCCAGGTTGCCGCCGAAGGGCGCCAGCGTGAGGTAGACCGAGAGAATCTCGTCCTTGTCGTAGCGGCGTTCCAGCTGAAAAGCCCTGGCCATCTCGATCAGTTTGGTGGCAAGAGTGCGGTCGCGTGGTTCCAGCAGGCGTGCGGTCTGCATGATCAGCGTGGATGCGCCCGAGACAATGCGCCCGGCCTGTATCCACTGACGCAGGGCGCGGGTCATGGCCAGGGGGTCAATACCCGGATGGTCGTCGTAACGTTGGTCCTCCCATATCTTCAGCATGGCAAGGTAGAGCGGATCGACGTCATCGGGCCCGGCACGATAGCGCCACATGCCGCCGGGCGTGATGAAGGCGCGCAACAGGGCACCGTCGCGGTCGTTGACGATGCGTGTTGTTGTTTCGATCCGGCTGAAGTCAGGCGGTGCCAGCCGGTCGGCAACCAGCACGGCCAGCACAAGCGTGCTGGTCAGCAGGGCAAGGTGTGCTCCCCGGCGCAGGTTCATGTCAGGGCGCGTTGACCGTGAGTTCGCCTGCCTCGCCCCGCGCATAGATGTAGGGGCGGTACATATCCTCCACATGCGGTGCGGGCATGGTGTAGACACCGGGGGTAACGGCCCGCGCCAGATAGGCAAAGACATAAACGCCGTCGTCATAGTTCGGATCGACCTGCAGGGCAGCGACGTAGCGGTCGTCACGCAGTTCGACCGCATCGGCATAGGTCAGTTCCCCAAGCCACGACAGGTCACCGACATTGACGACACCTTCCAGTCTGGCGTTTTCCAGTTCCAGACCGGCGGGCAGCAGATCAACAATCATGAGGTTGTGGTTCAGACCGTCATTCGCCCAGACCTCGAGGTAAACGACCACAAGGTCGTTCTGGGTGAGATCGTTGCTTTCGAGAACGAAGCCCTTGCTGTCATAAAGCGTGCGACGGATATCGAGCCCGTTCCCGACCGCCGGAGCATCCACGGTGGGATAGCCGGTTGTAGCGATGCTGACGTAAAGCGGGTCGCTGCCGTTGTTTGCGAGGGCGTTCTCGCCCTCGAGGGCGGGGCCGGTCAACTGAGCCTGCCAGGGGCCGGGGACCGCGTCCTCGGTACCGTTGAGGGCGATGTTGACGGTTTCGCCACCCAGGGCGGCATGGGCCGCCATGACCAGCCAGGCGTTTTCCTGTGTGCTGGTCCAGCGTCGGTCGGCAAAGCTGCGGCCCAGCAGGTCATAGGCCTCCAGCAGGGAAGACGGCGCAGCCAGACCGCTTTCAACGAGAGTTGTCACGGCCATGGCCGTGTCACGCAGATCAGAACCATAGGCCGCGTAATCGGACGTGATCATGTCGCCGAAATCGATCGCGGTTGTGATGCCATGGGCACGCTCGTAATCACCCAGATTGGCAAAGGCGGCAGCGACCAGAACGTCGCCAAGGGTCGTGAGTTCGCTGCGATCCAGGCTGTCAGCCTGATAGATCAGATCATAGGGGTCGCCCCAACCCGCACGCGCCAGAACATGCAGGGCATAGGCCATGCCGTTGGCGTAGGCATAGCCGTTCATCAGGTTGCTCTCGAGCGCGTCCATACCAGCCTTCCAGGCGCTCTCGGGAACGCGGTAGCCGAGGTCTCGGGCCCGGCTCAGGAAGTCCATGACGTAGGCGTCGATCCAGGGGTTGTTGTAGCTGTACCATCCCCACATGCCGAAATTGCCGTAATCGGTTTGCATGGCGATCAGGCGACGGATGGCGTTTTCGATCCGCAGATCGATCTCGGTCTGATCGATGTCGAGTGCAGCCTCGGCGCCATCCAGCATGGCAACGTAGAGCAAGGGCATCGCCCGGCTGGTGGTCTGTTCAGCACAGCCGTAGGGATAGAGATCAAGCCAACGCAGAAGCTGGAAGGTATCGAGCGGCGGATGGGTGTCGGCCACCATGCTGACGCTCAGTCCGTTCTGCTCGAAATCCGCGCCGGCACCGGCCGGAAGCAGATAGCTCTCACCGGGCGCAATGGAGACCAGTTCGCGCTCTGTCGTGAGCGGTGTCGAGGGACGCACACTCAGATCCCAGCTTCGAATCAGGCTTTCGCCCTCGGGAGGGTTGACGATGAGTTCAATCAACGCGGTTCCGGACTCACCGGCCTGAAGACGGAAGGTGCTGCGGGTCTGGTCACCCTGATCCAGCGTTGCGACGCTGCCGGAGGGTTGCAGGACGGAAACGGCACCTTCGGCAGACAGGAAGAATTCATAGGCGCCGTCAGGTCCGCGCAGATTGTCGATGGCAAGGGTCGCCGTGGACTGGTCCCCGGGGGACAGGAAACGCGGCAGGGAAAGATCGGCAATGATCGGGGCCGATACCTGCACAGTTGTCTGGGCCTGGCCCACGCCACGCGCCGACCACGCCACGGCCATGACGCGCAGGCGGCCATAGACATCGCGCAATTCAACGCCCAGACGCCGCTGGCCCAGGAAGTAGTCACGGGGATCGGGCGCGGTGTAGCGGGTGAGCTGCAGGACACCGTCATCAACCGCCGCCAGTGTGACATAGACGCTGTCGCCATCGGTTGCGCCGTCGATGCGCACGGAAGTGGCAAGGATCGTGCCGGGTTCGATCAGCTCAGGGGCTTCCAGCGCAACCTCAAGGCGCTGACCTTCCAGCGTCACTTCGGCCCAGGCCACCCCCACCGCCCGTTGCGGAATGGTGGGAACCAGAGGATCGGGTGCGCCGTATGCGGTTGCCACGATATAGGCGCCCGGTGACCATTCCTGGGTCACGGCAAGGTCAAAGCTGGCGCCGGCATCGGGCACATCCACGAAACGCAGCTCGCGCACGCCATTGTCCATCACGGCAAGCGCGACACGGGCATCAAACGGCGGATCAACAAAAACGGTCGCGGTGTCGCCGGGCTGATAGCTCTGGGCGGACATGGATAGCGTGACACGGTCCGGCGGGGCATCAGCCATACCCGGCTCGCTGCGCCAGCCAGAGCGGAACCGGATGCTGCTGGCTGCTCCCGAAGCAGGATCGAAGACTTCCAGCCTGTAGCGACCCCAGGTGACTTCCTTCCCAATGCGGGCAATCTGATCGTTTGCGACATCCACGCTGCCTGAAGCAACAGAGCGGTCCGAATAGAATCCCTGGTACTCCCACTGCCAGCCGGTGTCGTACCAGCGCCAGTTGTATTCCTCCTCGACCAACTCCCAGCGGAGGCCGTCAACCGCAATCCTGTTGCCATCGCTGTCAAAGGCACCGATTTCAAAGGTGGCTTCCTCCTGCCAGTCCACAGTGTTTTCGGGGAACAGCGGCTTGATGCCGATCAGGGTGTCGGCGCCAAGGACCTCCATCGTCGTGTTGCGGCCCACAGGGCGGCCGCCGACATCAAAGATCTGGGCGTGAACGGTCACCTCGACCGGCGAAGTGATGTAGGCCAGCGGCTCCAGGGCAACCTGGAACTCGGCAAACCCCGCCTCATCGGTGGTGAAGTAGGCGGTGTCATAGCTGCTCGGGGGCAGGTCTTCTTCGGCCAGGCCGAACTCGAATCCGTCATCCCGGCTGAAGGGATCGCGCGACAGGGCAAAGGAGAAGGTGGCTTCACCTTCCAGGCCTGCCGCGATGCCGCCATAGAGATACCCTGCTTCAACAGTGGCAAAGGCCGCGTTGTTGTCAGGCACCATGATTTCAGGGTCGGTCGCGAGTTCGAACTCGATACGCGGCGGAACGAAATCCTCGACCAGGAACCGGACATCGCCGACGACATTGTCGTCGCCGACCAGCGCCTGGACCGCCCAGCTGCCGGTATAGGCATTGCCCGGCAACACGATGGTCCAGGGATAACTGCCGGCGCCGTTGTTGGAAACGGTCACGCGCTGGGTCTCAACGCCATCTGGCCGTAGCAGGCGCAGGGTGACGAGTACGCCGCTGCTGGCCATGGCTTCGGCGTCGCGCAGCAGGGTCACGATGTGGACGCTCTCACCGGGGCGATAGATACCGCGATCGGAATACAGGAACGCGTCCAGCGGTCCGGCAGGTTCGCGACCGTCGACGCCGCGATCCGACAGGTCGATCGGTGCGCTGTCGAGGTCGATAAAGGCGAAATCGTCGCCGGAACGCGCCATCAGGACACGTGGCGCATTGCCGCCGGAACCCCGCACCAGGCCAGGATCAAACACCGCCAGGCCGTCGCTGTTGCTGGTGACGCTGGCCAGAACCTTGTTGTTGCGTGCGATCAGTTCGAACGTGACGCCATCAAGCGCGTTGCCATTGCCCAGGGAACGCACGGTCGCGTGAAGGCCGGTTTCCCCGATCATGGCAGAAAGGCCCAGATCCGAGATGATGAACCACTGGGTCGCCCAGTCGTACCAATAGTACTCTTCCTCGAGCGCGGAGACTTCGACCGCCGCGGCGGCATAGATGCCTGGCTCGAGCGTGCCGATGGTCTCGGAAATGGGGATCGCCGTGCGGACGCGCTGTTCGGATTCGCCCTGGATGTCGAGTTCGCCCTGCCAGACCAGTTCGCCGTCCTGATCGCCAAGTTGACCCATGGTCCAGTCATAGAGCGATCCGAACACCAGGCCGTCCTGGAGTTCCTGAACCAGTGCGCGGTCGTTTACACGGTAGATGTTGAGTGCCAGCGTATCGACGTTGATGGTCTCGATGGGGATGCTTGCCGCGTCCTGCGCGGGCAGAACATAGCCACCACTGGGAAAGGCCACCACAGGCGAGCGCCGCGGAACATTGATGTCGAAGGTACGGTCTCCGACCAGCCGAGCCTGTGTGCCGGGCAAGCCATCGAGCAGGGTGATCGTGTAGTCCTGACTGTGGTGCAGACCGTCGATGCACAGAATGTTACGACGTACGCTGATGCCAGCATCGTCACCGGGCTCCACACGCACAAAGGTATCCATGGCGATGGAGCCGTCCTGCATCAGCGGCAGGTTGAAGTTGATGCATTACCGCGGCGTATCCTGTTCGCTGAGCAATTCGGTCCAGTCGACCCAGAGCTCCTGATCCTTTCGGACGTCATCGGCCAGTGCGGCGGAATGGATGAACAGTGCTGCGATCAGGATACTCAGGGAGCGCATGGGGCCCTCATGGTTTGCGCGGACCATCGAACGTGTCCCGCGCGAGCTTCAGGATTGGTTGGTGCCATTATGGATCGAACTTGCGCGCGAGCCTATGGCTCTTCTACGGCGATCCTGTGGCAAACCCTACACTGGAGTCATGCCGGGGTCAGGATGCCGATGACGCAGCCGGTGCAGCAGGTTGCAAGGACACCTGCAACGATGCTCTTGAGTCCCAGAGACAGAATCTCAGCCTTGCGTTCGGGTACGATGACCGAAAGGCCGCCGATCATGATGCCCAGGCTGCCGAAGTTGGCGAAACCGCACATGGCATAAAGCATGATCAGACTGCTTCGTTCTGACAGGGTGCCGTCGGGCAGGGCGGCAAGGTCGAGAAAGGCAATCAGTTCGTTCAGGACGATCTTGGTGGCCAGCAACTGTGCGGCATCGAAGCTCTCGGCCCATGGAATGCCCATCAGCCAGGTGATCGGCATCAGAAGCAGACCCAATGCCCGTTGCAGTGTGATGGACTGGCCGCCGATATCCGGCATCAGGCTGAGCAGGGCGTTGGCGAGGTAGACCAGGGCCACCAGCACGATCAGCATGGCAATGATGTTGAGCAGCATGCGCAGGCCCTGCTCGGTGCCGATGACGATGGCCTCCATGGCGCTGGAGGTTTCGCGGGGCGGCATGACCTGGGCTGCCACACGCTCTGCCTTGCCGGGGATCATCAGCAGGGCGACGGCAATGGCGGCCGGTGCGCTGATGACCGAGGCAACCAGAAGCTGCCCGGCAGCATCGGGCAGAACGGGAGCAAGGATCGAGGCGTAAAGCACGAAAACCGTGCCTGCAATGGTCGCCATGCCTGTGACCATCAGGACGAAGAGCTCGCTGCGGTCAAAGTTCCTGAGATAAGGGCGCACGAAGAGCGGGGCTTCGGTCATGCCCACGAAGATGTTGGCAGCGCTGGCCAATCCCAGGGCGCCGCCGATACGGAAGCCGCGTTCCAGGGCCAGGCCGAAGATCTTCACGATCCAGGGCAGAATACGCCAATGGGTCAGGAGGGCGGTGAGGGCGCTGACGACAAGAATGATGGGCAAGGCGCGAAAGGCCAGAACGAAGGCCGCACCAGGATAGGATTCGGCGAACGGCAATTCCCCGCCGCCCAGATAGCCGAAAACAAGGCTGGTGCCGGCGCGTGTTGCAGCTTCCAGGGCCGTCACCGCACCGCCAATGGCTGCCACGCCCTGTGCGATCACCGGTAGTTTCAGAAGGATCAGCGCCAGGGCGATCTGGAATGCGGCACCGGCAAGTGCGACCTTCCAGGCATCGCGGCGGCGCTCTTCACCGATCAGCCATGCCAGAAACAGGAGAGCAATCAGGCCAACGGCACTTTGTATCTGCAGGGTCATGGTATGCGTTCACCCGGCTCCGTGATCGGTTTCAACCTTGAACGCAGAGCCTGCCACACTTGCCGGGATTTGTTCAGAGCGGCCAGATCAGCGAGATCATGAAGACGGCGACTACCGTGACCAGGATTTCCAGCGGCAGGCCCATACGCCAGTAATCGCCGAAGCGGTAGCCGCCGGGACCCATGATTAGCGTGTTGTTCTGATGTCCGATGGGTGTCAGGAACGCACAGGATGCGCCCACGGCAACGGCCATGAGGAACGCGTCCGTGCTGACCCCCAGGGCAACAGCGATGCTGACGGCAATGGGTGCCATGACAATGGCCGTGGCGGCGTTGTTCATGATGTCCGAGAGCGTCATCGTGACCACCAGAACCACGGCCAGCAGGATGATGGGTGGCGCGTCGGCCAGCATGGACATGATGCCGTTGGCAATCAGAACCGTCGTACCGGTCGCTTCCAGGGCACCGCCAACGGGAATCATGGCACCAAGCAGGACCAGCACGGGCCAGTCAATGGAATCATAGAGTTCGCGCAAGCGGATATAGCGCATCAGTACCATGGCCAGCATGGCAATTGAGAAGGTGAGTGTTATCGGGGCCAGGCCGAATGCCGAAGCGGCAATGGCGCTGACAAAGATGCCGACAGCAGGCAGGGCGTGGCGCTTCTGACCCAGGCTCATAGCACGTTCGGCGAGCGGAAGGCCCCCCAGGGCTGCCAGGGCGGTGCCGACCTGTTCACGTTCGCCCTGCAGCAGAAGAATGTCACCGGCATGAAAGCGGAAGGACCGCAGGCGACCCCGTGTCGGGCGCCCCTGCCTGGAGACAGCCAGAAGGTTGATGCCATGACGGCTGCCAAGACGCAGGCTGCTGGGCGTGTGGCCCTCTATGCGACTGCCCGGCGGCACAATCGCTTCGACAAGCGCGATATCTTCTGCATCGGCCGTTTCGGCGATATCCGTCTTTTCACCCACCAGGGTGAGGTTCAGCTTGGCCACGATCTCGGCAATACCGTCAGGCGAAGACTCGATCAGCAGGACATCGCCGGCGCGAATACGGATGTACCGTGCCGAGCTCAACAATCTGCGTCCGCCACGAATGAGGGCAATGCACTGGGCATCCACGTCGGGTAGCTTGTCGTCAAATTCATGGAGCGGTATGCCGGCAAGGTCAGAGCCCTCCGGCACCTCAACCTCAGTGAGGTAGTCGTCAATGGCGATCAGGTCGGCGGGCACGTTCTTGTCGCGCACGGAAGCGGGCAGAAGGCGCCAGCCGATCAGCGCGACAAAGGCGACACCAACAATGGCAATGGGCGCACCCACGGGCGTGAATTCAAACATGCCGAACGGCTCGCCTGTCAGGGAGCCGCGGTAGGATGCGATGATCACATTGGGCGGCGTGCCGATCATGGTGGCCAGCCCGCCCAGGATCGAACCGAACGAAAGCGGCATCAGAACCAGGGCCGGCGAGCGGCCGGATTTGGCACAGGACTGAATGGCGACCGGCAGGAGCAGAGCCAGCGTGGCGACGTTGTTCATGAAGGCCGAAAGCACGGCTGCGACACCGGCCAGGGCGGTAATGTGAAGCCAGGGGCTACCGCTGGCCCTCACCACAACCTGGGTGACCATGTCCACGGCTCCAGAATTGGAGAGCGAACGACTGATGACCAGCACCGCCAGCACCGTGATGACGGCCGGGTGACTGAACCCGTCGAAGGTCTGGCTGGTCGGGATCACGCCGACAGCGGTTGCCGCCATCAGGCCGCCGAACGCAACGAGGTCGTAACGCCAACGGCCCCAGATGAAGAGAACCGTGACTGCCAGTACGATGACACAGATCAGAATTTGCGGTGTTGTCATGACGCGCGCATCACGCGTTGCAAACGGTGCACACGCAGGAACAAGACTGGTACGTGTTTAAGGGCAACAAGATCAGCCCGCATCGGCAAGGTCTTTTTCGTCCCGACGGAACAGACGGCGCCTTGGCCAGATTGCAGTGACGGTTGTTCCCTTGCCGAGCTCACTGGTGAGATCGAGCGTTCCGCCATGCAACTCGACCAGCGCTTTGACGATCGCCAGGCCAAGCCCGGTACCTTGTGATTGTTTGGTGGTTTTGGCCTGAACGAACGGCTCGGTGATACGATCGAGAATCTCGGGCGGAATACCGATGCCGTTGTCGGCCACCTGGATGACCAGATCGCCGTTCTGTTGGATGTGAGCGCGCGTCGCCACCGTGCCGCCGGGTTCGGTGAACTTCACGGCATTGGAGAGCAGGTTGAACAGGATCTGGCGCACGGACCTCTCGTCGGCCCGCAGCATGGGCAGGTCGTCCTGCAGGTCTGACGTCAGGGTGACTTCGCCCTTCTGCGCAAGAGGGTCCATCAGATGGATGGTGGCGGCGGTCATCTCGCCGATGTTGATATCGTCATCGGTCAGCTGCAGCTCGCCCTGCTCGATCTTGGCGATGTCGAGAATCTCGTTGATCAGGCCCAGCAGATGTTTGCCGCTGAAATGGATGTCGTTGATGTATTCCCGATAACGCTCGTTTTCGATGGGCCCCATGATCTGCGCCTGCATGGTCTCGGAAAAACCGATGATGGCGTTCAGAGGGGTGCGCAGTTCGTGGCTCATACTGGACATGAACCGCGATTTCGCCTGATTGGCATGCTCGAGCTTCAGGTTGGCCGCGACCAGTTCCTGTTCGGCACGTTTGCGCTGGGAGATATCGACGACGATGGACTGCAGGGCGCGGCCATCCTCCCAGTCGACAATGCTGACCCGGTTCTCCAGCCAGATCTCCGTTCCGTCATGGCGCATGCCGCGATATTCATAGCGTGCTGGAACATTGCCGCCGGCCTGGCGCGCTTTGCCATAGGAGGCAAGGCGTTCCTGCTCATCGGGCGCTTCCAGACGCGATACATCCTGAAGCGCAATCACGCTTTCTGGATTGGGGAAGCCGTGAATGTCGGCATAGGCGTTGTTGCAGAAGAGAATCTTGTTGTCGCGATGGATCATGACGCCCTGAATCGAGGCTTCCACCAGAGAACGGAAGCGCGATTCACTGGCACTTAACTCAGCGGACCGTCGTGCAACCTCGTCCTGCAGGGCAACGGCGGTGAGCTCGAGGTCGCGCTGGCGAGCGCGGGCCAGCACAAAACCCAGAATGATCAGGGTCACCAGAAGGATCACCCCGGCCACGACATACTGCAGGCGCAGTTCCGAGAGGTTGATATCCACCACGTCGTCCGGAGCCGCCAGGACCAGAATCAGATCCTGATCACCCAGGGGGACATGGTTCCAGGCAGCAAGCATTCTGACATCTTTACCATCCTCATAAGTGATGAGGTCGCCAGCGCCGGACGATTCGCTCAGCAATCTGCGCACGGATGCCGATGCTTCGGCCCGTCCTGTCAGGTCTTTCAGCAGATCGGTACCGACTTGCGTGTTCTCTGATGAAAACAGAACCGTCCCGTCTTCGTCGAGCACGAGGGCTGACCCCAGGCGCCCGGCACTGATCGGTGCGACGAATTCGCTGAACTGCGTTGCGAGGTCGCCAACTGCGACGAGCATGCCCACGACCCGGTTTCCCGAAAGCAGGGGACGATGCAACAGCATTGCATAGCCGTCCTCGTAGGGCGTGATCGTAAGTCTGGTCTCGCCATCGCTCGCAAGATCAGGAAGGCTGAGCAGTTGCTTGGCCAGATCATCTGCTAGCGCGACGTCGTCTGCTCCAGCGAACGGCGCGTAGATGCGCTCGCCCACAATGTTGCCGGATCGGTCGTAGAGGACAAAGGAGGTCTGGTGGACGGCGCCATGCACACTCAGGACAACCCGCAGGGCAACCTCCGAGATGGCGTCCTGCGCCAGCAGTGCAGCGAGTTCGTCGCCTGCAAGTTCTGTGAGGCGAATGAAGGTCTCGTTGAGGCTGTCGCCAAGCGCGCGCGAAGCGATGGTCGTGATGGCGGTCTGTTCAAGATTGAAATTGGAGCGATGGCGTTCCACCGCAAGGCTATCGAGCCAGGTCACGGCCGCAATCAGAACCAGCAGCGCAGCCGCACCAATCAGCCCGACAACCCATGTCGTCGTCTTCAAACTGCGCATCGGCGGCGAAAAGGGCGTGGTTTCGGGCAAGGTTGGGACCTGTGCTGGGTTGGGCTGACCAGATGAATTGCAACGGCACCGTGACCACCAGAACACGGCAATGCGCATCCTACTTCAGGTACAGGGTCTAAACCATCATCCGAACGGACGTATTGATCTAGATCGCGCCTTGTGTCCTGACGGCACGGATCATGTAATTGACGGCGGCGTCATTTGATAGACTCCAGCGATCGGCGAGGGGGTCATAGGACATGCCGGTGACGTCATTCACCTCGGCTCCACCCTGGCGCAGATCCCGCGCAAGCTCGGACGGTTTCACGAACTTCGACCAGGTGTGGGTGCCGCGCGGCACCCAACGCAGGATGTATTCGGCACCCACAATACCCAGGGCAAAGGACTTGCGTGTGCGGTTGAGGGTCGAGAACAGCACCAATCCCCCCGGGCGCACACAGGCACAACAGGCTGCGACAAAGGCCGGCCGGTCTGCGACGTGTTCGACAATCTCCATCGCAACCAGGGCATCGAACTGCTTGTCTTCCGCGACGAGGTCTTCGATGGCGTTGTTGCGGTACGTGATGGAAAGGCCCATCGCTTCGGCATGCTCGCGGGCTACCGCGATGGCTTCATCGGAAGCATCCACGCCGGTCATGTCGGCACCCAGCCTGGCCAGAGGCTCGGTGATCAGACCGCCGCCACAGCCGACATCGGCGATTTCCAGGCCATCCAATGGCCTTGCGCCTGCCGCATCGCGGTCAAAGTGCGCGGCAAGGCTGTCGCGCAGGTAACCAAGGCGTGTGGGGTTCAGCAGGTGCAGCGGTTTGAAGGGGCCATTCTGGTCCCACCAGTGGCTCGCCACTGCGGAGAACGCCGCAACCTCGCCGGCATCCACGGTGGATCCGGCTGGTCTGGAGGTGGTGTTGGCTTGCGTCGTCATGATGGCAAGAGTATGTAGGCGCCGCCCCGCGCCGGGAAGGCCCTGACGGACCGGTTTCCGATAACTTTTTGCTTATTCTGCGGGATTAGGCGGCTCAGATGTCTCTCATTGTCCAGAAATTCGGCGGCACCTCGGTTGGTGACCTTGAACGTATCGCAAAGGCCGCAACGCGCGTGGAGCGTGCGGTGCAGGACGGCCACAGTGTTGTCGTCGTGGTCTCGGCCATGTCGGGCGAGACCGACAAGCTGGTCGGCTTTGTCCGTGATATCCAGCCCGACCTCGACCCGCGCGAATACGATGCGGTCGTGGCCAGCGGCGAGCAGGTCACCGCGGGGCTGATGGCCCTGACGCTCCAGAAGATGGGAATTCCGTCGCGATCCTGGCAGGGTTGGCAGGTCCCGATTCTGACCGATGAAAGCCATGGTCGCGCGCGGGTTCGCGAGGTCCGGCCCGAACATCTTCATGCCTGTCTGGACGAGGGCGTCGTGCCTGTCGTGACGGGATTTCAGGGCATTTCAGAGCAGGGCCGCATTACAACACTGGGACGCGGAGGCTCTGACCTCAGCGCCGTCGTGCTTGCTGCCGCCCTGGGCGCGGAACGTTGCGATATCTTCACCGATGTCGATGGGGTCTATACCTGTGACCCCCGCATCGTTGCCAAGGCGCACAAGCTCGATAAGATTACTTACGAGGAAATGCTCGAAATGGCGTCCCAGGGCGCCAAGGTGCTGCATACGCGTTCGGTCGCCACGGCAATGAACCATCGCGTCAGGCTGCAGGTGCTTTCAACCTTTACCGGCGCACCTGGAACTCTTGTTGTAGATGAGGACGAAATCGTGGAACAACAGGTCGTCAGCGGCATCGCCTATAGCAGGGACGATGCAAAAATCACCATGATCGGTCTGCCGGACAATCCCGGCATCGCAGCTGCCCTGTTTGGTCCGCTGGCGGCGGCTGAAATCAATGTCGACATGATCGTCCAGAACATCTCGCCCGATGGTGAGACGACCGATCTCACCTTCACTGTGGCCGAAGGTGATCTGGATCGCGCTCTGGCCGTGCTGGAGACCAATAACGATGTTCTCCAGGCACGCCGCGTGGAACCCGACACCCATGTGGTCAAGCTGTCGGTCATCGGGGTTGGCATGCGCAGCCACGCCGGTGTCGCCGGTACCATGTTCGAGGCGTTGGCATCCAAGGGCATCAACATCCAGCTCATCTCGACTTCCGAAATCAAGATCAGCGTTCTGATCTCCGCCGACTATCTGGAGCTCGCCCTGCGCGCGCTGCACACAGCCTACGATCTCGACTCGGCGGAGTAAGGGTTCGCATGGCACAGGAAGCGGAGCGGGCGCGGCTGAAGTCGTTGTGGTCGCGCGGCTGCTCACTTCTGGGCGTCGAATACGCCATTTTGGGTGGCGCGATGACCTGGGTTTCGGAACGAAATCTGGTCGCGGCGATTTCCAACGCCGGCGGTTTCGGCGTTCTGGCAGGCGGTGCCATGACCCCGGAGCTGTTGTCCGACGAGATTTCGGGGACCCGCTCGCTGACCTCCAAACCGTTCGGCGTGAACCTGATCACCATGCATCCTGATCTTGATCGCCTGATCGACGTCTGCGCCGATCATGGCGTGGGCCATGTCGTGCTGGCTGGCGGCTTGCCGACCAGTGAATCGCTGAAGCGGATCAAGGGACATGGCGCACGGGTCCTGGCCTTTTCGCCTGCGCTTGCGTTTGCAAAACGCCTGTCGCGCAGCGGCGTCGACGGCATCATCGTCGAAGGTATGGAGGCGGGGGGCCATATCGGACCGGTATCGACCAGTATTCTGGCCCAGGAAATCCTGCCCGAACTGCTCGATACGCCTGTTTTTGTTGCCGGAGGCATCGGTCGTGGTGAGGCGATCGCGGCCTACCTGCGCATGGGCGCTGCGGGTGTTCAACTGGGCACACGTTTTGTCTGTGCCGAAGAATCCATCGCACATCCCAATTTCAAGCGGGCCTTCATCAAGGCGAGCGCGCGTGATGCTCAGCCTTCGGTTCAGTTGGACCCCCGGTTTCCGGTCATCCCGGTCCGGGCGATCAGAAATGCCGCCACGCGTGAATTTGCCGAGACCCAGCGTGAGGTCATCGTGCGGTTCTATAGCGGTGAACTCGACCAGAAGGAGGCTCAGCTCGAGATTGAACGCTATTGGGCAGGTGCCTTGCGCCGCGCCGTGATTGAGGGTGATGTCGAGCGTGGTTCGGTCATGGCTGGCCAAAGCGTGGGCATGGTGACCTGTGAGCAGCCCACCGCAGAGATCATCGGGACGCTGGTCGAACAGGCTGCCGCAGCGCTTGATGACCGTGCGTGATCTGAATCTTCCTGTAAAAACGCGGGTTTGCGGCCACATACCCCTAAATGTTAAGCTCAACGCCCCAACGCTGGATACGCCAGCGCCGGGTGCCACGGACCAGTCATGACAACCCAGGATTCCAACAACGAGGGCCCCGGCGACCCGACCGTCATGCCGTTTCGGGATGTGAACGCCGAAACCATGCAGCGTCGTATCGCCGATGATCTGCGACAGGCCCGCGTCGAACGCGGCATGGAGCTTCGTGAAGCCGCAGATGTGCTGCGTATTCGCGCGGTTTATCTCGAAGCGCTGGAAGATGGCCGCTTTGGTGATCTGCCCGGCCCGACCTATGTCGCTGGTTTCCTGCGTACCTATGGTGATGCGCTGGGGCTGGACGGTGAAGAACTTGTGCGCCGCTACAAGGATGACACAGGGGGGGTGCTTGCGCGCCAGCAACTGAACTTTCCGGTGCCGGCATCCGAAGCGAGGCAGCCGACGGTCGCGATCATTGCCATTACCGTTATTCTGGGGCTCCTGATCTTCGGTGGCTGGTACGTCTACAAGGAACGCATGCTGGTCGATCTGGAACGGGTGCCCGAAGTCCCCGACACCATCGAGACCGGAACGCTGACGACGTCGGAACCCACGCTGGCCGAAACCACGGATGTGGCCGGGAGCGATATGACATCGGACGCTGAAGAACCCGAAGCGGCTACGATGACCGAAACCATGGAACCGGGGGCCGCTGAAGAAGAAATCGCATCAGCGAATGCCGAAGCGGACTCCATGGATACGGTGGCTACAGCCGAGATCACGGCTGCAGCCGATGAGGCGCTGACCGAACCGGTCGAAGAAGCGACGGAAGCCGCGACTGCAGAAGGCTCCGATGAAGTCTTGGAGACCGAGCCGGAAGCCACGCTGGCTGAAACCGAAGCGCTTCTCAACGAGAGCAACGGATATGTTCCGCGCATCTATGGTCGCACCAATACCGATTCCCGGGTTGAGATCCGCGCCACCGAAGAAACCTGGATTCAGGTGGAAGCGCCCAACAACGAAATTCTCCTGACCCGTGTCCTGCTGCCGGGTGATATCTACCGTGTACCCAACCGTAGCGATGTCACGCTCGATACCGGCAATGCCGGCGGGCTTGAGGTGAAGGTCGATGGCGATGTCATCGAACCGCTGGGCGAGCCTGGTATTGTGGTGCGTAACGTTTCACTTTCTGCAGACGAACTGCTCTCCAGGTGAGATCGAATTGAACAGGCTGGACAGGGCCTTTTTCTTTACCCTCCAGGCTACGTGCGTTATCTCTCCGCCGAACATCGGAACCCGCTGACATGACCGCTCCAGAGATCGAACGACCGGCACGCCGCAAAAGCCGTCAGGTGATGGTGGGCAAAGTCCCGGTTGGCGGCGATGCGCCCATTACCGTGCAGTCCATGACGAACACGCTGACCAGCGATGCCCACGCGACATCGGCCCAGATCAGCGCGCTTGCCGTGGCCGGTGCCGATATCGTGCGCGTGTCCTGCCCGGATGAGGATTCGACCAGGGCGCTGAAGGCAATTGTCTATGAATCGCCGGTCCCGATTGTCGCCGATATCCACTTCCATTATCGCCGCGGTATTGAAGCTGCCGAGGCTGGTGCCGCGTGTCTGCGCATCAATCCGGGCAATATCGGTTCGGCCGATCGTGTGCGCGAAGTGGTCCAGGCTGCCCGGGATCATGGCTGTTCCATGCGCATTGGTGTGAACGCCGGATCGCTGGAAAAACATCTTCTCGAGAAACACGGCGGCCCCACAGCCGAAGCCATGGTCGATAGCGCCATGAGCCACGCCAGGATCCTGGAAGACCATGATTTCCTGGACTTCAAGATCAGCGTGAAGGCGTCCAATGTCGCGCTGGCGGTGGGTGCCTATCGCGGCCTGGCCGCGGCCTGCGACTATCCCCTGCATCTTGGCATCACCGAGGCCGGTGGTCTGATCGGCGGCACGGTGAAATCCTCGGTAGGCCTTGGCATGCTGCTCTGGGATGGCATCGGCGACACGATCCGCGTTTCGCTGGCGACCGATCCGGTCGAGGAAGTCCGGGTCGGCTGGGAAATCCTGAAATCGCTCAATCTGCGTCAGCGTGGCGTCAACATCATCGCCTGCCCGTCCTGTGCCCGACAGCAGTTCAACGTGACCCAGACCGTGGGTGAGCTCGAAAAGCGTCTGGCCCATGTCGAGGTGCCCATGACCGTTTCGATCATCGGCTGTGTCGTGAACGGCCCCGGTGAAGCCATGATGACCGATATCGGCCTGACCGGCGGTGGCAAGGGCAACCACCTCGTCTACATGTCCGGCAGCGCCGATCACAAGGTGTCGTCGGGTGACATCGTCGAACACATCGTGGAACTGGTCGAGGCACGCGCCGAGACCCTGAAGGCAGAGACGCACGAACACGCCGACGCTGCCCAATAGCGCCAGCGGAGCATCTGACGTGGCAAGCAAACTGCAACCGATTCGTGGCACCCGTGATCTTCTTCCCGAAGATTGCCGCGCCCATGCACGGGTCGAGGAAGCCTGCCGCAGCGTCGCCGAACGGTATGGCTATGGCGAGATCCGCACGCCCATTCTGGAACTGACACCGGTCTTCTCGCGCAGCCTGGGTGATGCCACCGATGTCGTGCAGAAGGAAATGTACACCTTCGAGGATCGCGGTGGTGAAAGCGTCACCATGCGGCCGGAAAACACCGCCAGCGTGGCGCGGGCCGTGCTGAGCAACGGCCTGCTGAACGAAATGCCGCTGAAGCTGCACTATGCCGGTCCCATGTTCCGTTACGAGCGCCCCCAGAAGGGTCGTTATCGTCAGTTCCACCAGATCGGCGTGGAGCTCTACGGCGTGCCCGAACCTGCCGGGGATGTCGAGGTGATCGCCATGGGCGCGGATGTTCTGGCCGAGCTGGGTCTGCTTGAGCAGACGCGCCTGGAGATCAACACGCTGGGCGATGCCGAAAGCCGCGTGCGTTATCGCGATGCGCTGGTCGCCTTTCTGCGCGAGCGTCAGGAAGGCCTCAGCGAGGACAGCAAGGATCGACTTGAACGCAATCCCATGCGTGTTCTCGATTCCAAGGATGCAGGGGATCAGGCCCTGGTTGCCGATGCACCCTCAATCTTCGAGCACCTGACCGATGAGGCACGCGCCTTTTTCGATGCGGTCCAGGACGGCCTGACCGCACTGGGTGTCGATCACAAGGTCAATCCGCGCATCGTGCGGGGACTGGACTACTACTGCCATACCGCGTTCGAATTCATCACCGAAAACCTGGGCGCCCAGGGAACCGTGATCGGCGGCGGACGTTATGACGGTCTGATGGAACAGATGGGCGGCCCTGCACTGCCCGGCGTCGGTTGGGCAGGTGGCATCGAACGTCTTGCCATGCTGGCCGCCGGTGGTGTCGAGGCCCGCCGCCCCGTTGCCATCGTACCGCTGGGTGAGGAGGCCGAGAAACGGGCTCTGGTCATGGCCCATGACCTACGGCGCCAGGGGCATGTCATCGAACTGGGTTACCGCGGCAATCTCAAACGCCGTATGCAGCGTGCCAACAAGGTCCATGCCAGCCACGCCGTCATCATGGGTGATGATGAACTGGCACGCGGCATTGTGACCCTTCGAGACCTCGACTCTGGGGAACAGGCTGAACTCTCGATCGATTCCGTGAGCGAGGGTCTGCCGGTTCACGGGTAGCGGCCATGCCCGTACCCATTCATGTCGCGGTCGGTGCCAACCACAAGTCCGCACCTCTTGATCTGCGCGAGCAGATGTTCGTTTCGCGTGAAGAAACCCCTGCATTCTATGAAATCCTGAAAGGACGTGGCTTTCACGATGCGCTGCTGCTGTCGACCTGTGATCGGGTTGAAGTGCATGCGACCCATGAAAGCCCCGCGGTTGCCACCGGCATCCTGCGCGACCTTTTGGCCTCGCGGGCCGGTGCGGACGATCTGGGTGAGCGGCTCTATGCTCTGACAGACCGTGCGGCCATGCGCCAGCTCTTCGCCATCGCGGCGTCACTCGACAGTCTCGTTGTGGGCGAGCCCCAGGTGTTGGGGCAATTGAAGGAAAGCCATCGTCGCGCTGTGGCGGCGGACATGATGGGGCGCACTCTCGAGCGTCGGCTTCAGGCTGTTTATGGCGCTGCCAAACGTGTTCGAAACGAAACCCGGATTGGCGAACGGCCGGTCTCGATTGCTTCTGCCGCGGTTGAGGTCGCGCGTGATGTTCATGGTGATCTCACGCGTGTGAAGGGTTTGCTCCTGGGCCCCGGAGAGGCAGGAGAACTGATCGCCGGGCGTCTCAAGCGCAACGGCCTCACGGATCTTCGTTTGCTGCATCAACGCCCAGCCCTGGCACAGTCCGTCGCTGAACGCCTGGAGATCACGCTGGCTTCGGCAGGGGATCGCGAAGCCGAGATCGCAGCAGCCGATGTTCTGATCCTGTCCGTGGGTTCTGGTCGCCATGTCGTCAGCCGGGATGAGCTTGAAGCTGCGCTCAAGGCGCGCCGTCGCCGACCGATCTTTGTCATCGATGCCGGGGTGCCGCCTGATGCCGACCCGGCCATTGATCAGCTTGATGACATCTTTCTCTACAACCTGGATCACCTGGAGCGGATTGCCGTGACCGGACGTGCCGGGCGCGAGGATGAAGCGGCCGCGGCCTGGGCGATTGTCGACCAGGCGGTCAACGACTTCTTCACCGATGGCGCACAGCGGGATGCTGCGCCCGTAGTCACGGCTTTGCGCAGCCACTTCGAAGCCGTGCGTCAAGAGGTGTTGAGCGGTAAAGCCGGACATCAGCCTGATGAAGCGACCCGTCGTCTGGTCAATCGGCTGCTGCATGAACCCAGCGAAGCCCTGCGCAGCCTGGCAGAGACCGATCCGGACGCCGCGGTGGAAGCCGAGAAACTGCTCGAACGCCTGTTTGGCCTGAAGGCCGGAGACAATTCATGAGCCTGGAAGAAAGCCTGCACCGCGTTCTGTTGCGCCATGAAGAACTGGGCGTGCGCCTTTCCGAGGAAGCCGGAGGCGGCGAGGAATTCGTCAAGATGTCGCGTGAATACGCGGAACTGTCTCCCGTTGTCGAAGCCATCGACAATCTCAATCAGGCGCGGCAGGAACTGGTTGATCTTGAGCAGATGGCCGCTGATGAGGGTGATGCCGAAATGCGCGCCATGGCACAGTCGGAGCGTGATGCCGTTGCGGCCAGAATCCCCGAGCTTGAACATCAGATCAAGCTGCAGCTGATCCCACGGGATGAAGCCGACGCCCGAAATGCCATTCTGGAAGTCCGGGCCGGTACCGGCGGGGATGAAGCGGCACTTTTTGCCGGTGACTTGCTGCGCATGTACCAGCGTTATGCCGAAACCAAGGGCTGGCGGGTTGAGGTGCTTTCGATGAGTGAGAGCGAAATCGGAGGCATCAAGGAAGCCCAGGCGATGGTGACCGGCCGGGATGTGTTTTCCAGGCTCAAGTTCGAATCGGGCGTGCACCGGGTACAACGTGTTCCCGTCACGGAGTCCGGGGGCCGTATTCACACCTCGGCTGCGACCGTCGCCGTGCTGCCCGAGGCTGAAGAGGTCGATATCCGGATCGAGGACAAGGATCTTCGCATCGATACCTATCGTGCGTCGGGTGCGGGTGGTCAGCACGTCAACAAGACCGACAGCGCCGTGCGCATCACCCATCTGCCGACCGGTGTGGTCGTTGCCCAGCAGGATGAGAAATCCCAGCACAAGAACCGGGCCAAGGCGATGAAGATCCTGATGGCGCGTCTCTATGATAACGAACGCCGCCAGCTTGACGACGAACGAGCAGCAGATCGCAAATCACAGGTCGGCAGTGGCGACCGGTCTGAGCGTATCCGGACCTACAACTTCCCGCAGGGACGTGTGACCGACCACCGCATCAACCTGACTCTCTACAAGCTGGACGAGGTGATCAGTGGCGCTGCGCTCGATGAAGTCATCGAACCACTGATTGCCGAGGACCAGGCTGCACGTCTGGCCGAACTGGAGTGAGCCCGACCACGCTGGAGCAGGCGCTGCAGAGGGCCACGCAGCAGCTTGCTGATGCGGGTGTCGAGGATGCCGGGCGGGATGCGCGGGTCTTGCTGGGTCACGTTACTGATCGGGACCGGGCATACCTTCATGCCTTCCCCGAAGTTGTGCTTTCCGATGAGCAATTGGTTCAATTGTCTGAACTCGTGGGTCGACGGATTGCGCGCATGCCGATGTCACAGGTTCTGGGAAGTCGGGAGTTCTGGAGCCTCGACTTTCAAGTCACGCCCGATACGCTCACGCCCAGGCCTGACAGCGAAACCCTTGTTGAAGCGGCTGTCGAACAGTTCGGTGACGAGCCGGGCCCTTCCAGCATCGCTGATCTTGGCACCGGCACGGGATGCCTGCTCATCAGCCTTCTGACAGTCTGGCCACAGAGCCAGGGGCTTGGCGTTGACCTCTCGCCCGAAGCGCTTGCCGTGGCCTGCAACAACGCCCGGACATGCGGGATCGATGAACGCGCCAGGTTTTTGGAGGGCAGCTGGTTCGAAGGCATCGAAGACCGTTTCGATCTCATCGTTTCCAACCCGCCCTACATTCCAAGTCCTGATCTGGCCGGCCTGGAGCCCGAGGTTGTGCAGCACGAACCGCATCTTGCGCTGGATGGTGGTGAGGATGGTCTCGACGCTTATCGTGCCCTATTGCCGCAACTGACCAATTACCTGACCGACGAGGGTGTTGTGGTGCTCGAACACGGGGCTGGGCAGGGACCGGAGATCGAGAAGCTGGCGCTCGAACACGGACTTGTGGTGGTCACCAACAGGTCCGATCTGGCGGGATTGCGCCGATGTCTTGTTTTGCGTGCGGAATAGATTTCCGGGAAAAGTGCAAAAAACCGCTTGGAAAGCCGCATTGCCTTCATTACGGTCCTTTTCGCGCACACCGGCATCGGAGAACGTTTCTCTGAAGCAGTCCAGAAGGGACATGCTTGCGCCGGGCCCGATGGCATCAGCATTCGGATTTGAGACTTCGGACGGGATCGTCCGTGATTTCCTTATGTTGTTGTGCGCCTTTTTCAATGTGCAACATACGAGAGCAGATTTCTCATGAGACCAGGTGGTTCCGGCAGACGGTCGCGTAATAACCGTAACAACAACCCTCGCCGCGGTGGCGGCGGCGGTGGTGGAGGCGGACGTAATCAGTCGTTCGACAGCACCGGCCCCGACGTCAAGGTGCGTGGCTCTGCCCAGCAGGTGGCCGACAAGTACATGGCCCTGGCACGCGATGCCTCGTCCTCGGGCGATCTGGTCGCTGCGGAGAACTACCTCCAGCATGCCGAGCATTATCAGCGCATCGTCAACGTTCATGCCGAACGTGCGGCCGAGCGCGCCGCCGAGCAGCAGCGGGACCGCCCCGAGCGGAACCAGGAACAGCGCGAGGAGCGCAACGATCAATCGCGCCGCGATGACCGTTACGGCCGCGACGAAAACGAGACCGATACGGCTGAAGCCGTGGTGGAAAGCCGTCAGCCCAAACCTGCCGCTTCGCCCGACGCTGAAGAGGACGAGGAAGAAGGTGCCATCGTGGAGAGCCGCCAACCTGCTCCGGTTGTCGCGCGTGACACCGACGATGCACCCGAACCGGCCGAAGAGGTCGTCGAGGAAGAGCCTGCCGAAAAACCGGCCCGCAAACCGCGCCGCCGGACGCCCAAGGCTGCCAAATCCGACGACGCCGGTGACAGCAAGAAGAAAGAGGATCAGCCCGAAGCCGTCTGAGCTTCCGACTTGAAGAGAATTTCGGAGTTTTTCGCGCTCACCCCTTTTGTTGCATAAATATCACACCATATATCGTTCGACACCACGCTCCCGAAGGGTGAAGCAACATGGAATTCGAACGTTATACCGACCGCGCGCGCGGATTTGTGCAGGCGGCACAGACGCTGGCGCTGACTCGTGGCCACCAACGGCTGACAACGGAACATCTGCTGCAGGTCTTGCTGGCTGATGAGCAGGGCCTTGCTGCCGGCCTGATGCGCGCCGCCGGCGCGGATCCCAAACAGGCGCTTGTCGCCACTGAGGCCGAGCTCAAGACGCTGCCGGTCGTTGAAGGCTCCGGCGCTGGTCAGGTGCATCTGTCGCCTGAACTCGCACGGGTCTTTGAAGCTGCGCAGTCTCTGGCCCAGAAAGCCGGTGACAGTTTCGTCACCGCCGAACGCCTGTTCCTGGCGCTGGCAACGGCCGAAGGTACGGCTGCGGCCAACATCCTGAGCAATGCAGGCCTTTCTCCCCAGACGCTGGAAGCTGCCATTGCCGACATGCGCAAGGGCCGCACTGCCGATAGTGCCTCTGCGGAGGAAGGCTACGACGCACTCAAGAAATACGCGCGCGACCTCACCGAAGCTGCGCGCAATGGTGACCTTGATCCCGTGATCGGGCGCGATGAGGAAATCCGCCGCACCATGCAGGTGCTGTCGCGGCGCACGAAGAATAACCCGGTTCTGATCGGCGAACCCGGCGTCGGCAAGACCGCCATCGTCGAAGGTCTCGCGCTGCGCATCGTGAACGGCGACGTGCCTGAAAGCCTGAAGAACAAGACGCTGATGTCGCTCGATCTGGGTTCCATGGTCGCAGGCGCGAAGTTCCGTGGTGAATTCGAGGAGCGCATGAAGGCCGTGCTCGAGGAGATCGAGGCGGCGGCGGGTGAAATCGTTGTCTTCATCGATGAACTGCACACGCTGATCGGCGCTGGAGCGGCTGAAGGTTCGATGGATGCTTCGAACTTGCTCAAGCCCCTGCTGGCGCGTGGCAAGCTGCATTGTGTCGGTGCCACGACGCTGGATGAGTATCGCAAGCACATCGAAAAGGATGCTGCGCTGGCGCGTCGCTTCCAGTCCGTGTTCATTGCCGAACCCACGGTGCCTGACACGATCTCCATCCTGCGTGGCCTGAAGGAGAAGTACGAGCTTCACCACGGCGTGCGGATCACCGATGCTGCGATTGTGGCCGCCGCGACCCTTTCTCACCGCTACATCACCGACCGCTTCCTGCCCGACAAGGCCATCGACCTGGTCGACGAAGCCGCGAGCCGGTTGAAGATGGAGGTGGATTCCAAGCCTGAGGAAATCGATGAACTCGACCGGCGCATCATCCAGCTCAAGATCGAGCGGGAAGCACTGAAGAAGGAAGACGATGCGGGTTCGCGTGATCGTCTGGACAAGCTGGAAGGCGAGCTGGCGGACCTGGAAGGCCGCTCGTTCGAACTCACCAGCGAATGGGAGAAGGAAAAGGACGCGCTGGCCGGTGCCCAGAAGCTCAAGGAGCAGCTGGACCATGCCCGCCAGGAGCTTGAACAGGCCCAGCGTCAGGGTGATCTGGCGCGTGCCGGCGAGCTCGCCTATGGCGTCATCCCCGACCTTGAAGCCAAACTGACCGAGGCCGAAGAAGCAGAAGATTCCGACGGCAGCCGCATGCTCGACGAAGCCGTGACCGATGATCATATCGCCGGTGTCGTCTCGCGCTGGACCGGCATTCCGGTCGACAAGATGCTGGAAGGCGAGCGTGAGAAGCTGCTCTCCATGGAAGATGGCCTGGCACAGCGTGTGGTCGGCCAGCGCGATGCGCTGGTGGCGGTTTCCAATGCCGTGCGCCGCGCACGTGCGGGGCTGCAGGATCCCAACCGCCCCATCGGCAGCTTCATGTTCCTTGGACCCACGGGCGTGGGCAAGACGGAACTGGTGAAGGCGCTGGCGTCGTTCCTGTTTGATGACGAACACGCGATG
>CALIUG010000062.1 GCA_938048755.1 uncultured Alphaproteobacteria bacterium | reverse complement strand
GGGCACTCGTCTCCAACTTGGTCGCTGAGCCAGAGAAGATGGTCAAATTGCCGTTCGCGACCGAGATGCCAGCAGTGCCCATGGGCGTAACAAGCCCGGCCAGGCTCACGTCCTCACCCTTGTTCGATACAGTCCAGCCCTGCCAGGGTGTTACATCGCTGACCTCGGCCACGGCAATGGCGGCCATCAGAGCACCCCAGGTGTAGAAGAGATCGGTATCGGGCTGGTCGTCGGCCCGACCCGTGGTGGCGGAAAAATTCTCACCGCAGATCCGCTCGTCGTCCCAGTTCTGCATGAACAGCGCATGGCACCGTTCGGCCAGAGCCGTTGCGACATCATCGAAGCCATAACGCCGCAAGGCCATGTAGACCGCGAAATTGAGCGGCGGCCAGACTCGCCCGCGCCAATAGACATTGTCCGCAAACGCAGGGTCAGACCGGCTGCATGCCGGGACAGGCCATGCTCCCCAGAACGCATCCTCGCTGAGCAGATGACATTCCACGAGTGTCGCGGCCTGCTCAGGCGTCGCGGCGCCACAGAGCAAGGGATAAAAGCTGGTCGGCGCGACACTGTCGGTGAACTTGCCTGACCACAGACGGTTGGCAAAGATTCCGCGTGTATCGTCCCAGAGCTGGTCGCGAATCCTTTCCTTATGCGCCCGGGATTGCCGTTCCAGTGCTTCGGCTTCTTCCGTGTGACCCAGTTCGGCGGCAATCAGAGCCAGCATTTCACCATCAAGCGCCAGAAAACTGTTGAGGCCGACATCTTCGCAATCGAGCGTGTTGGAATCCGGCATCAGGCGGGCTTCGTCATGGACCGGTGAGTTGTCCATCATGGACTCGTCCTTGGCCGCCAGCTTGGTGCCGCGATAGAGCCCGTCCCCCACCGGCGACGTGCCGTACTCCACCAGCCCGTTTTTGTTGCCGTCACGCTCGCGCCACCACCAGGTGTTGTTAGCATGGAGCGGGCCCCAGCCCTCCTCCAGGAAACGCCGGTCTCCGGATCGCTGATAATGCATCCAGGTGACCCAGGAAACGATGGGAGGCTGCGTGCGATCAACCCAGGAATCGTTACCGGTCAGAAGACAGGGAAGATTGCCCCACTCGGTCGCCCCGGCGAACACGGCACGCTGATTCTCGTGTGCCACCTGGGTATCGACCAGGCCGGCAAGATGGCCGTGATAGACGGAATCGTTCAGCCACACGCCCCAGCCGCCGAACTTCTGGGCGATCCAGTTGCGTGACTGCTCGGTATAGATGCGCCGGTTGTGACGGTCCCAGACGGTGGACCAGGCAACGCAGTCACGAACGGCATCCAGGGATCCCGCCATGAAGCCTGTATGGGCCGGCGCCAAGGGCTCGGGCGCTTCATGGGTCAACGCGTCGTTGGCACGTTGGGCAGCCTTGGCAGGGTCATCGCCACAGGCAATCGCAACCTGGAATGTTGCCATCTCTTCAAGATTGTAGCGCAGCACCCCCATGGGCCCCTGGGTGCCCCGTGAGGCAAGATAGAAGTAACCCTGTTCCCGGAATTCCCGGTCCAGCGCATCCATGTCGTCATGGAAGGTCGCCATGAGCGGGAAGCGCGGGCCCAGGGCAACGACATGGCTGTCACCTGATCCCACCGACATCTGCGTGCTCTCGGGATCGTAACGAACTTCACTCCCGTCTTCGCGCCAGATACAGAGATTGAGCCAGTAGCGCAGGCCCCATTCCCCATGTTCCAGGGTCTTCCAGCTCACGGTGATCGCGTCATCACCCTGCCCCGCCATCGTGATCGCGATGCGGGTGCCGCCATGGGCGACCTCCAGCTCGATATGGCCGGAATCCATGGTGCGTGGGCCCAGAAGCACGCCGTTGCGATGGCCGGGCGGCAAGCGGGTCATGGTTCCCAGCGCATCGGAATAGGCCGTGACCGCGACATGGGTCCCGCTGGGCAGATGCACCAGTTCGGCAGGATGAATGGGATCCCAGGTATTCCAGCGGCGGCTGGGAGCCAGATCGTCCATGGTCAGCCGGCGTTCCAGTTCGCCAGAACCTCATCGGTCGTGCCGATCTCGATCTGGTCCTCGAACCGGCGATAGGTGTGGGCCATCGTGGCTTCGTGGGATTCCGGGTTGGAACCGTGGCAGGCATCGCTGACGACGATCACGCGATAACCCCGGTCCATCGCCGTCATGACCGTGCCCAGCACGCAGACATCGGTTTCGACCCCGGTGCAGATCACCGTGGAGCACCCGAGTTCATCGATGATGGCGCAGAATTCCGGGCTTTCGAACGCCGAATAGGTCGGCTTGTTGGCGATGCGCGCGGGCGGAACAAAGGTCTTCAGTTCGTCCATGACATCGATGATGTCGGGGTCCATCACAGCCGTCGTCACGCTTGTCCAGCGCCGGTAATAGGCCTGCCAGTGGCCCAGAGCGTCTTCTGCGTTTTCCGGCGTGGTGAACTGCGTAAAGACCGTGCGTTCGGGCGCATGTTCGGTCAGACGCAGGATGTTGGGCAGGATCGCGGGGATCGACGGCGTATGCCAGTCGGTCTCACCTGCAAACAGACGCTGCATGTCGACACAGACATGAACGGCATCGGCACCGATGGCTCTGACTTCCTGCATTTAGTCCTCCACGACAACGGTGTGGTTGGGCGACCAGGTGATGGCGACCTTCTCTTGGGCATCGAACATGCGGTCCCCGGCATTCTGCTGGAACGTGCGCATGGGTCCGGCAGCCGTCTCCACAATGTAGGTCACGCTGGTGCCTGAAAACACGCGCTGGGTCACCGTGCCTTCGACCCGGTTGCCTTCCGACACGGCGGCATCCAGTGCGGTAAGCTGCATCTTTTCGGGCCGCACCGCGAGCGTTGCCCTTGTCCCGTTGAGCGGTGCGCTGGTCGCCAGTGCGCCCAGGTTTTCGACCGTGATACGGTCACCGTCCACACTGCCTTCCATGAAATTGGCATCGCCCAGGAAGCTCGCGGCAAAGCGTGTTCTGGGATTCTCGTAGATCTCACTTGGGGCGCCGATCTGGACCAGCTTGCCCTCGTCGATGATGGCAATCTGATCGGAAAGCGTGAGCGCTTCTTCCTGGTCGTGGGTGACGAAGATGGCGGTAATGCCGACGGCGCGCTGGATCTGCTTCAGCTCGATCTGCATTTCCTGGCGCAACCGCTTGTCGAGCGCGCCCAGGGGTTCGTCCAGCAGCAGCACCT
>CALIUG010000061.1 GCA_938048755.1 uncultured Alphaproteobacteria bacterium | reverse complement strand
AACCGAGATCCAACGCGCGGTGGCGCGGCATCGCCCGAGCCGCATTGTGGTGACCGAACCTTCGGAATGGCGCGTCCAGGCGATGGCCAAAAGCTGGGAAGCTCTCACCGGCGTGCCCGTCAAAATCCGTTCCGATCGTCGCTTTTTCGCGAGCCGTACGAGGTTCGCTGCCTGGGCCAATGGCCGACGCAGCTGGCGAATGGAGCATTTCTACCGCGAAATGCGTCGAGAGAAATAGCGGAACGGATTTCTCATCCGCAGAGGCTACGAGCCAGACCTGTCAGCCTCAAGCCGGTTTGGTCTGACAGTGCCCCGCCTGACGCTCAATGTGCTGCTCTCGTTTGCCCAGTTCGAACGCGAGGTCACAGCCGAGCGTATCCGCGACAAGATTGCGGCTTCCAAGAAGAAGGGCATGTGGATGGGTGGGGCCGTGCCCCTGGGTTATGACGTTGTCGATCGCAAGCTCATCATAAACGATGGCGAAGCCGATACGGTGAGACAGTTGTTCGACCTCTACGTTCAACACGGCAACGTCCAGGCAGTATGTGACGAAGCGTTCCGGCGGGGCCTGCGCACAAAACTCCGAACCCGCCGATACAACGGTCGCCGTGGCGGGGAGCCGTTCCTGCGCGGTCATGTCTACAGGCTGTTGTCCAATCCCCTCTATATCGGGGAGATCACCCACAAGGGGGAACGTTATCCCGGCGAGCATCAGGGCATCATCGATCAGGCCGTCTGGGGCGCTGTCCAGGCACAGCTTGCCAGCAACGCAACCGGATCGGGCGCTCGATCAGGTGATATGCCATCGGGTGTTCTCACCGGCGTTTTGTTTGACGAGGAAGGTGCTCGCCTGACGCCCACGCACACCAGCAAGGGTGGTCGGCGCTATCGCTATTATGCATCGGAGCCGGGCTCCTCCTCACATCGCTGGCGGCTACCTGCACCCTCCCTCGAGGCTGCGGTCTGCAACGCAATCGTATCGCTCCTGAATGATCGCCAGCGCCTGATGAACGATGTGATCCCCGCCGGATGCAGGACTGGCGAACTCGAAACTGCATTCTCCCTGGCGGCAGATCTTGGTCGCGATATGCAACAGGCAGGGCCAGCTACGAAGCGCGGCATGTTCCGTGAGTTCGTCAGGCGTGTGGTTCTGACTCCGGACAAACTCAGGATCACGCTTGGCAAAGACCGGTTGCGTGCGGCCATCGGCCTGCGGGCAGGTGACGCAAGCGCGCCCCATACCGAAGACAGTGACCTGCTCATGGTCGAGCAGCCGTTCACACTGAGGCGTCGTGGCGTGGAGACCAGGTTCGTCATCCCGGGCGAGAAGGAATCGTCGAAACCCGACGACAAACTCATTACCGCCGTCATGCAGGCACATCGCTGGTTCGCCCAACTCAGGGACGGTCGCGCAGGCTCGGTGCGCAATCTGGCTCGCCAACATCAGGTAGATCAGGGCGATGTCAGCCGCATCCTGCCCCTGGCGTTCCTTGCTCCCGATATCGTCGAGGCAATCCTTGCGGGTCGTCAGCCGGTCGAACTGACGGTCTCCGAGCTCAAGCGTGGACCGGAGTTGCCGGCATCATGGGCGAAACAGCGCCAGATGCCTGGCCTGTGCTGAGGCCACTCTCCACATCGTTCATGGAAAACGTTGGCTGTCAGAACAGGCCAACAGAGACGCTGGGCCAGATCCTGGGTTCACGACGAAGTTCCCGGGTCTCCAGGCCAACGCCTGAAGTTCAGCACATGCCGAATGGCGCAGAACAGCGCCGGTTCAGGCCGGGTAGCCTCCTGAACAAAGGAAACGTCGTGCCGAACAAGGAAAAATGGTGGTGCAGGGAGACTGGAGCGAACCAGTCTCCGCTGGAAATCCCTGCTTTACAGGGAAAATACAGGGAATATTCATAAAATTGACGGATCTTTGCGGCAGAGATGGTAAATTACCGTACAGAATCAGCCACTTGGAGGGGAATTCCCTAAACACCGGAACAGGGAATTTTGAAAGACAGAACAGGGAATTTAATAAAGCGAACAGGGTATTCAAAGTGCGCATCAGGCAAGTTGTTCGCAGGTTCAAATCGGGAGCCCGCTTCAGCTTTTGTTTGCTCTTTGTGGCGGAGGGATTGGGCCTTGTTCGGCATAAGCCATAGCCATTGATGATATTCGTGCAGCGCGGCTTTCTAAAAGGGGCGCCACCGTGACCAGTGATCACCCATCGTCGGCCTGCAATCGAGCACCCCGAGCAAGCCTCGAAGTTCCTTGTCGACAGACCAAGGGTGAACGCCAGCATTGCGCATCAGACGGATCAAGCGGCCACTGCGTTCCTGGAGTGTGTCAATTCCAAGGACGGCATCGATCTCAGCCAGGCATTCGGCGAGCCCGACGGCTTGGTCTGAAAACATCTGACGAATCCATAGCGCTTCGGCGGTGACGCAATCCGAAAGGACCGCGCTCTTCTCGGTCACTATGCCAATCTTGTGGCGCAACGCTGTTCGCAGCGCATCGGCGAAGACGGAAGTCTTATGATCGACCTCTTTCAGCCAATCCCGGTTCAAGACTCGATCGAGTTGTTTACGCGTCTCCCTCGAACCGAGGGTCGCGGCCGCCCCACCGACGCCGCCAAACACCACCGCACCAGCGGGCCCGAAGACCAGCAAGCCCAGAAGCCCGCCGGTGTAACCGCCTGCAACGGCAAGCCCTCCCTTGACTCCACCATCGACAATGACTTCGAGCGGGAGATCGCGCAGCGGGATTAATCCGCGGTGCCAATCGGCCAGATTGCGAGCCACACTGACCGCACCTGCGAAAATCGGGACATCCATATCGTCGATCGAAGCACCGTGATCCAGGGCGTTCTCGACCAGGTGCCGGGTGGTCTCGCGATCGTAGCCCTCAGTGCCGAACACCATGTCGGTCCATGGCTCACTTGCCCCCTGGATCTCTGCAACAACCTCGCTGTTCGCATAGACGGGGATGTCTGGATAGCGTTCGAAGTGCGCTGCAAGTGCAGCTGGATCATCGACGCACTTGACCTGAAACGGGTACCCGTCGACGAGGAGATCATAGCCGGGATTGTTTGGGCTATCCGGCAAGCTCACCTGATAGCCCTCCTGAACGAGCCGCGTGGCAACGATCTGCTCAGCCACATACCCGGTCAGTTGGGACTCTGCGCCTGTTTCAGACAAGCCTGACATATCGCGTATGCGGTCTGCCAATCCTCCGAACTCAAGGACGGAATCTATATCCTCCTCACGGGAAAAGTCCGCCGCAGCGACGACACGCGGGTCAATGGCGGCAGCATCGAACACGACATCACCCAGCGTCAGCCCTGCAATGGCCAGCGTATCGACCGCGGTTGTTGTCGACCGAGCGTGAAGCAGGGCTTCCAATCCATCCCGCTGGTACCCAACGGGCGCTTTGCGGAAATGACCAGGACCGTTGGCCGGCGTCGATGGCAGCGGCTCGCCGAGAAGACGGCGAACAGTCTTTAGCCTGTGCTCCAGAGGTCTTTGGGATTTGCGAGGCAGACCCGCGAAAGACTCATTGAGGGATAGGAACTTGAAGCCATTCAGTGCCGTTGCCAGACCTTCACGTCTCGACATCAGACCACGAAGCGCCAGCTGGACGACCAGCGCTCCAGCCAGCCTGGACCGCGACGATTTCTGAACGTGTCTGGCGGCCAGAAAACCGCCACCGAGCAGCACAGGAGCGATGAAGAAGGGGTTGGCCAGCACGAAGAGGCCGGAGACCGCCGCTTTGCCCCCGATAAGCGGCAGGATTGCCGACGCCTGGGCCGCGAGGATGTACGCACTGAAGCCAGCCACTTCGACCGCCACACCAAGGCTGACGAGCGTGGTGCCTGAGGCGACAAGCGAAAGGGTCGCCTGGTCACCAGAGCGCAGCGCATGTTGGACAGACTGGTCGCGCAATTCTGGCGGCAGAGCCTCCAACTTGCTCCTGATCTCAGCGACGATCTTGGCTTTGTCCTCTTCCTTGAAATGACCTTGCTGGGCAGCATCCGCGACCAAACGGGAAGCTTCTATCGCTACGACCTTGCTGAAATCAGCACGCTCGTCCGAGAAGAAATCTTTCGCCTGTTGCCATATCCGTCGAGGATACGTGGCCCAACCTCGCATCTGGGAGTTATCGGGAAGGCTGTCCGAAAGCTTGTCAGCGGCGGCTTGAGCAACGTCGACTGCATGGGCGTTCGAGAGATGGCGAGACAGCGGCAGCTCTGGTTCGAGGCCGAGACTGTCCCGTGTTTCTAGCCACAGGCGAAGCCGGAGAGCCTCGTCACTTTGGCCGGAGCTTCTTAGCCCAGCAGACGCCTCGTGCAGGCGCCTTTGAAAGGTCTCCGTCCGCACCCCATCGCCAGCCTCACCACGCATGCGATGATAGAGATCACTCACCCTGTCGCCGGCCAGGTTCAGAAGTGTGGCACTCTCAAAGATGGCGAGAAGATCACAGAGCTCCTCGCGTTTGAGGGCACCCACACCTGCGAGGATCGACCAGGGCGGAACACGCATCAGGTGATCCTCGTGCTCTTTTGTGCCGTCACTGCTTTCTCCCGCAAAGCACGACATGGCCGGTCAGCCGCAGACGAAATGTGGCATGCCGCTCATGATTCCAGCGCAAGACCCTGGCGGCCATCCTGGCAACGAGGGCAGAGACGCTGAAAAATGTCCGATCCGTTGGCGCCGTAGACGTGGCCGCAATTGCCACAGCGTAACTCGTAGATGCGCTGGTTGTGGTCGTTGCCAGGCAGATCCGTTGCCCGCACGACAGTCTGCCGGTTCCGATTGACATAGCCGGGCTCGGTGGTCTTGCGATCGAATGCGCTCATGAGTAGGGAGGCCTCATCGTTGGGCGTTCACAACGCCAGCCGGTCGAATGTGAGCGGCTGCAAGGGCCAGTGACGTGAGCCCCCTCAGTTCCTGAATTGCGCAGCAGAGCTATTTCGTATTGGAGCATCCCGGCTCGTATGACGCAATGGGCGCGCTCAAACTCTCCGGCTCGTTGTGGAATCCCTTCTCGTTGCATTGCTTGCACACCGCATCTCCTGTCTGCTGTGCGTCGCGTCGAGAAAGGACACAGCATTTTCATGGAGACACTCAAGGAAGTCAGAACACCGCAGGGTCTCCTGCGTTTGGTCAAGCACCGCGACCGCTTCCATGGCTTGCTCATTGTGGCAGGCAAGATCGCAATAAACCTCGATGGCGTTGACCGAGATGAAGTCTGGGCACGGCTTGAGCGCGAGGCACCGACCTCGAGACCAAACTTCTTCGGCTACGATGGCGCCCGGGCAAGGTTTCTGCGGATCTTCCCCGACGGCTTCTCGTCCCCGGAGTACGCCGCCGAGGAGCGCGACTACAAGCTCGCTGCGAAGCAGCGTCTAGACGATACCGTTCCATTGGAAAGCGCGACCGAAGGTTCGGGGTTGGGAGAGGCCATCCTGGCTGTATTCCGGGCAACCAATCTGCTGTCGTCCTTCGAGAGCATGCGAATGCAGGATGTCCTACGAAGTGAGGAGGCAGATGCATTCATTCGTGGGGCGGCCAGATTCACCCTGGGCGACCTGGGATCCGGGCTTACACTAATGGAGCACGCGCTGAAACCGCATGAAGCAGCCAAGTGGACCACGATCTCCTATCTTCCCTACTTGTGGCGACCGGACCAGCACATCTTTCTCAAGCCGACAGTGACAAGGGAATTCGCCGAGCGCGTCGGGCACGGTTTCGCAGACACGTACTCGCCCAAGCTCGATGTCGCAGTCTATGGCTCGCTCCTGGATCTCGCTAACACGACACAGGCTGAAATCGCGGCACTCGAGCCACGCGATTTCATCGACGTGCAAAGTTTCATCTGGGTGGTGGGCGAGTACGACACGAGCAGAGAAGAGCCCGACCCCATTTCGCCTTTGGCGCGCGACGCTTGAAACGTGATGACGGCCGGAGCGTGCCATTGGCCTGCCCCTACTGACTGGTCCGGTTTCAATGTTAGTGCATGATCGGCTTTGTCGGCAAGCTGGCCGACTGGCGTAGCGTAGCGGAGCCAGGCGGCCAGCTTGGCGGGACGATCGTTTCTGGTGCTGGGGGCCGATAGCCCAGGCTGCTGTGGGGCCTGATCGTGTTGTAGTGGCGACGCCATTGCTCGATGACCACCTGTGCCTCCTTCAGGCTGTAGAAGATCTCACCGTTAAGCAGCTCGTCGCGCAGCCGCGCATTGAAGCTCTCGACGTAGCCGTTCTCCCAGGGCGAGCCGGGTTCGATGTATGCGGTCTGAGCACCGACCGCGGCGACCCACCCACGGACAGCTTCAGCGACGAACTCGGGCCCATTGTCTGACCTGATGTAGGCGGGCGGGCCACGCATGATGAACAGGTCCGTCAGGACGTCGATGACATCGGTAGAGCAAAGCTTGCGGCGAACACGGATCGCCAGGCACTCGCGCGTGTGCTCGTCCAGGATATTGAGCGTCCGGAACGCCCGGCCATCGTGCGTGCGGTGGTGGACGAAGTCGTAGGACCAGACGTGGTTGGGCCTCTCGGCCCGCAACCGGACACAGGAGCCATCGTTGAGCCACAGCCGTCCGCGTCCGGGTTGCCTTGTCGGAACCTTCAGCCCCTCGAGCCGCCACAGGCGCTCGACCTGCTTGTCGTTGACCTGTCAGCCGGCCTCGCGCAGCAAGGCCGCAATCCGGCGATAGCCATAGCGACCATACTGGCGCGCCAACTCGATCATGTCGGCGACAAGCCGTTCCTCGTCTGCGTGACCTCGTGGCACGTGGCGTTGGGTCGAGCGATGCTGACCCAGAACACGACAGGCACGACGCTCGGAGATTCCAAGCTGATCACGGACATGGTCGATACACTGGCGACGGCGCGAGGGGCTCAGAAGTTTCCCCGTGCCTTCGGCAGGCTTACGCGGCCTTCGGCCACGGTCCTGCCTCAGCCACAAGGATCTGCTTGTCGAGCGTGAGGTCAGATACCGCACGACGCAGACGCTCGTTCTCCTTCTCGAGCTCCTTGAGACGGCGCAACTGGTCGCCGCTCAGGCCACCGTACTCCTTGCGCCAGCGGTAGAATGTCACTTCGCTGACGCCGATCTGACGGATCGCATCCGCCATCGACATGCCCTGGCTGTGCAGAACATCAGCCTGCCGCAGCTTGCCCACGATCTCTTCGGGCTTGTGTCGCTTCATCGCCATTTCTCATCCTCCTTACAAAACTTCAGGATGGACCAATTCAATGGGGGAGGACCAAGGTCACCAATTCCAGAGCCCGACTTGAATTGCGTTGGATCGTCTCTCAAATCGATTGGGATGCATCGCCTAACGCTCTCCTTGCAGGCGACCTCTCGGGCCCAGTGTGCTTCGCAAGTATTCGAAGCTGCGGCGTCGCCCCGATGCATCGCCCTGGCAAACCAAATGAACGCTAACCCGATCGTGTTGATCGTCGCGCTGCTGGCACAATGCAGTGCCCACAGCAGCCGATCAGTTGCCAGAATCGCAAAGACGATCTTTGGTGATACGTTCAACCAGGGGCTTAGCCAGTTTGCCGAAGAACTGAACCTGAACTGAATTGCAACCGATGGAGAGTAGCTCAATCGACCGTTAACGTGACAACACACTCCGAAAATGCATCTCGATCCATCACGCTCTTGTTGGCTTCTTTAGCAAGTCTGGATCGGCTGCTATTCGGAGGGCGCGAACGCGATCTCCTGATCCGGGAAGGCGTCGCGCAGATTGATCATTGCCTGCTCCCAATCTGGTCCACCCCACTGACTGGAGAACACATAGGTGCGACCGCCGAAGTGCAGAAGTTCGCCATCGTCGCTGAAGAAGCGTTTGGGGTCGAAGTTCTGGCCCTCCTTGGCTCGGGCCTCCTTGACCAGGCGACAGAAGCCGTCCCCTGCCACCTCGCCATCAACAGACACAAGGGCCCGGTTGGCCCGCGGGCCGCAGTGTTCCGCGACCTTCTCCGGGGCGATGCCGCTCTCCACGAGATGACGGAACACTTGATAGATGGCGTGCCGTTTCCGCAGTCCAGTTAACTGGCGCCCGCCGAGGGTGACATCGTAGCTGGTCCAATCTCTGGTGTCCGTTCGAGCCTCGCGCTCCTTTCGCTTCTTCTCGGTGACCCGGACCTGGTATTCAGCCACCTCGGGCAGCGGGATGATCTGCTGGGCATCCACGAGGACCCGACCATCAAGGCCATAGGGTTGGAGACGCACGCAGCGGACATCGATGCCGCGTTCGATGAGCCAGAGGACGGATGTCGTCAGCTCGCGGCTGAACTCTGCAGAGGCTAGGACGATCAGTACGTCCTGCGCGAAGGCATCCTCATCGGGCTCATCCCACCCAAGGAAGTCGAGCAGCTCGACCCGCGCATCCGTATTGGCCTTTCCGATCTGCGCGAGATAGCGACCGAACGCATCGGCGGCCTGGTCAAAGGTCATCGTCGAGACCATCGCGGCGTAACGTATGGCCTGCAGCTCCATATGGCCGCCGTCCTCGGTCCGCTTGAGCTCAATCACGACAAGGTTCGCATCGCGGTCGATGCCGAGAAGATCGATGCGCCGGCGCGACTCGTCCCAGCCCCCGAACTCCTCCGCGATCACCAGCGTGTCCGGTGCGACGACCGAGATGTTCGCCCGTAGCAGACGCTGCAGATCGCGCCGCTCCTGCAGCTGCACCAGACTGAAGGTGGTCTTGTTAAGGGGACGAATTTCTTCGCTGGCAAACTCATAGATCGGCATGGGCCAATTCGGACCTTTCGAAAATCGCTCCCATCAAAGCGCAGCGGTACCCTGCGGGCAAGCGTCGTTACGCCCGGTGATCAGATGCACCGCGTCCCGTTTGTAATTGCCACTGAAACTGACTTTGCCCATCATGGCCTCCTTAGCCTCAAAATTAGGGAAGAAGGTGTCTACAAATCTAGGGGCTATTCAAACAACAATACCGAACTCACCACAATGACCGCGCAGGGCATTGATCAGCATGGTTCGCTGGCGCACCAGGAGCTCGCGCGCCCGGTGCAGCATCAGAACCGACTGCTGCTCGGCGCTCTTCACCGCCGCGTAACGCATCGTCGGACGGGCCAACGCCTCGCAGATCGCCTCGGCATCCGACGCATCATTCTTATTCGTCTTCACAAATGGCTTCACATACTGCGGCGGAATCAGCCGCACCTCATGACCCAGTGCCTGCAGCTCACGCGCCCAATAGTGCGCACTGGCGCAAGCCTCCAACCCAATCAGACACCGCGACAATCCGGCAAAGAACCCGAGCACCTGCCCCCGGCGCAGCTTCTTGCGCACAACCGGCCGACCATCCTGATCCGCACCGTGAACCTGAAATACCGTCTTTGCCAGATCCAAACCAACTGTCGTAATCTCCGTCATGGACGCCTCCTCTTTCTGGATTGTTCAACACCCTCCAGTATGGCTCAGCGTGAAGCCGTGAGGGGCGTCCATACCATCAGACTAAAGCGATCCGGTATCCGAAGATCGTGATGCACCCGCCCTCAGGCCGCAAACTGCCGCCACTCGGCCAGGGCAGCGAAGCGGTTTTGCTTGAAGATGTCGCGGCGGTTGAGGTGGCGGTCCTGGTTGAAGTGGTTGTGGATTGAGGCGTGAACGGAGGCGAATTTCTGCAGGGTTTCGAAGCCCCTGAACTTCGCCATCGCTCGCTCTCGTCGTCGGAATGGCTGGTGTGAGTTTTCGGCCCGGTTGTTGAGCCAGCGTCCACATTCCTGATCGGCGCCATTCCCAATCACATTCATCGCTGCGCGATAAGACCGCAGCCGGTCCGTCACGACCACCTTTGGCTGACCATACCGCTTCATCGCACGTTTCAGGAACTTGAGCGCAGCCCTGCGGTCCCGGCGTTTCGTCACAAAAACCTCCAGCACCTCGCCCTCGTGATCGACCGCGCGCCACAGGTAATGTGTCTCGCCGTTGATGCGAACGAACACCTCGTCCAGGTGCCAGCGCCAGTTGGAATACAAACGATGATGGATCCGTCGTTTGCGGATCTCTGCGGCGAACATCGGCCCAAACCGATTCCACCAGAACCTCACCGTTTCATGGCAGATGTCGATGCCGCGTTCGAACAACAGGTCCTCGACCTGGCGCAGCGACAACGGATAGCGGATGTACATCAACACCGTCAGGCGGATGATCTCGGGGGAACTGTTGAAATAACGGAACGGATTTCTCATCGCCGGAGGCTACGAGCCAGGCTTGGCAGCCTCAAGCCGATTTGGTCTGACAGTGCCGTCCCAGGGGCCTTGTGCGGTACATATAGCATATGTTGCGCAACATTTATGGAATGATTAACATGGGTTATCGATTGCGATATCTGTAGCTCGAAATTTTTGGAAAATGTGATGCGAGATAGACGCGCCAAATTCGTGGAACTCGCAGAATCGCGAGTGAACCGTGCGATCAAGGACCTTCGCCTGATCGGCAACCTCTCAAACAGCTCCGCTTATGCCTACGGCGAGGACGATATCCGCAAGATATTCCGGACGCTCCAGAAGGAAGTAGACGGCGCAAAGAGCCGCTTCGGCGGAGACACCAAGGCGAAGGAAGAAGGATTTCGGCTCGAATGAATAATCACCCCACCAATGCTTGGAGCTGGGTATGGCCTAGCGTCGGGGCAACCCCGGTACATCAGGGGCTGGACTCGGAGATGTTTGATCGTACGGACTATCCGTACTCCGAGACCTTTGTCCGCGAGGCCATCCAAAACAGCCTCGACGCCCGCCTCGACCCGACAAAGCCGGTCTTCGTGAACTTCGCGTTCCATTCTGAAGCTATCGGCCCTCGTCGAGCCTTCCTAGAGCAGGTCATAGGCCATCGCGAGAAGGCCGGACTACCTATCCCCCCGGAATGGCATAATGGAAATGTCAGTTGGCTTCTTGTCGAGGACCAAAACTCCAAGGGCCTAGGCGGGAAGCTAAGCAGCCGAGTCAGCGATTTCTGGAACTACTGGCTCAATTTCGGCCTATCCAATAAGGACGGCTCGGGGCGTGGCGGCCGCGGCATCGGACGCGTCACCTTCCTGATCGCATCCCGCCTGCAAAGCGTCATAGGCTATACGCGCCGAGCGGAAGACGGGCAAAGCGCCATCTGCGGCATGACTGTGCTGAAAGCTCAAGAAGACGGCGACAACCTAAAGTCCACGCACGCCTATCTAGCTGAATGCGAGAATGGAAATATATACAAACTGCACGACTCTGCAGAGTTTCAGAGCCGTATGAGCAGCGTCTTCAGCTTCTCAGGCTATGACGGCCAGCACACCAGTGGACTTGGCCTTGCCATTTTGTATCCCCACGACGAACTGAAGGCCCCTCGAATTCTGGCCGCCGCGATCGAGAACTTCACCCCGGCCATCATTAACGGCACCCTCGTGCTGAACGTCGATGGGCAAGCGCTCGATGCCTCTACGATCGAGGAAATTGCCCTTGAGGTTCAAGAAGATCTCAACGACGAGGCCATCCGC
>CALIUG010000060.1 GCA_938048755.1 uncultured Alphaproteobacteria bacterium | reverse complement strand
AAAATTCCCAGGAGAGCTGAAGCCCGACATACATCTCCGTGTCTGGGATCAGATTGTGGTTGGCGCGCGTATAACTGAACACCGCTCCGGCATCAGGGATGTAATCGAACTCGGCGATATCAACGTTGTTTTCGGCAAGATCCACACGCAGCAGCGCCTCGCGCATTTCCGGACGCCGGTCGAGAGCAATCTCGCGCGCCGTCTCCTCATCAACAAGAAGCGCGGCCGGGTCCAGCGTGCCCGCCACCTGGAACGGCTCCATGGGATCACGGCCCATGAGGTTGTTGAGCTCTTCCTTCTGCGAGGCAATCGTGTTGCGGTCGGCCAGGGCCTGCTGACGGGCCTGCGCAAGCCGAGCCTGAACCTCTAGAAGTTCGTAGGACAGAGCGGTCTGCTCCTCGACCTTGTTGGCCATCTCCCGCTCAAGCGCCTCGTAAAACGCGATGCTCTCTCCGGCATTGGCGAGATCGGCCTGGGAGGCAACAATCTGGTAGTACTGCTGCTTGACCTGCTTGACCGTATCCTGAAGCGTCATGCGCAGGTTCTCGGCAGCGATCATCTCGGCCAGCGTGAAGTGATCGACCTCAAGTTCGACTTTGAAGATTCCCGTGATGGGCTGCACCACCGAGAGCTGGGCGATACCCGTCCAATCCTCGTTCGTCTTGATCGTCACATCGTTGGCCGGGATCGGTCCGGTGGCCGCAAAGGAGCCGAACACGCCCTGATCAAACGTGTATTCCTGATCCGTCAAATTACGCCGGGCACCGACATTGACCTTCATCTCGGGAAAGTAATCAGCCCGGGCCTCGTCAATGGCATAGCCTGCCTTGTCGACATCCAGTTCGGCATTCTCGACCGAGGGATTGTCCAACAGAGCCCAGGTAATCGCCTGTTCGATGGAAAGGGTGCGTCCATCGTCCTGCGCCTGCAGGGGGCCTGAAAAAACCGCACAGCCCAGCATGGCCAGTGCAAAGCACCGGGCCAACGGCGTGAACCTGCTGCGACCACCGCTTTTGTTCGTCATCATGATCTACTCCCCATCGCCAAATCTAATGGGTATTGGGGGCACATGGAACAATCGTCCATGCATCACAGCCTTTGCAATCTCAACGACCCCGCGGCGTCATGGCCACAACATCGATCTGTACCAGGACTCCCTCATCAATCAGGGCATCGGCGGGCACGCCTGTCGAGGTCGGCCCGGGTTTGGTGAAGTAGGAACTGCGCACCAGGGCATTGCGCTTGAGCATATCGACCGAAGCCCCGGCGCTGTACCAGCAACCAACCTTCATGGTCTCGTTCACACCCGCACCGAAGTGTTCGAGCATGGCAACGATTCGGTCCATGATCAGGCTGGTCTGTGCCGCCATGTCCCCTTCCTCCAGCACCTTGCGATCGGCATCAAAAGCAACCTGCCCGCCGACAAAGATCGCATCACCACACGCCAGCGCCTGGCTGAACGGCCAGCTTTCGGACCACTCCCAGGGTGGGATCTCCAGAACCTCCCGCGGACCGACCATGGCGATGGCGTCAATCATCACCAGACATCCCGGCCGGGAGAGTGCGGGCAACGGCACGAAGCTGACGACCGGCCCGGGGGCGGAAAACCCCTGGGAGAGCACCCACCCCACCGTATCGAGATCGGCAGGGCCACCGCCCGAAACGTAATAGACATTCAGGCGCACAACATCGGCCAGATTCAGGCCCGCGCCGCCAAGACCGTTGCGCAGGGCAATCAGTGCCGAGGAAGTCTGACTCTCCAGGTCGTCACCGCCTGTTGCCGCAGCCGCCTGGCCACCCACAAACGCCATGTTGGCGACCGCCAGAACACCATCAGTCGGGGCCTGGTGCACCAGAGCGTGTCCCCCGTCGGCAAAGGCGTATCCCTCCACCTCGATCATCATGCCGGGAAAGGCGAGGTTGGTGACCGGCACAGCCGTGATCACGGCATCTTCCATGCCCGGCAGACCCGCGCGAAGCCGGTCCAGCATTTCTTCGCGGGTGTCTTCGCCTTCACCAACATAAAACACGACCAGCTTGGCGATGGCATCCGCACCGGCACCTGCACCCTCAACCGTCAGGCGCACCTCACGGGCGACCATGTCGGTCTGGGCCATCAGGTCACCCGGTGCACGCTGCTGGCCGTTGGCATCCAGCGCTACACTGCCGGCAATCGAAATCACCGGGTCATAGCGATCCGACAGAGACATCGGCACCTCGAAGTCGAACTGCCAGCACTCGGCTGGCCAGTTGCGGTGGCGTTCCATGATCGCTTCCCTCCCCCTCATCTTGCTCTAGTCTCTGCCAGATCAACGATCGGGTACAGAGGTCAAGAGCATGGGACGGATTGCAGGCAAGACAGCATTGGTCACGGGCGCGGCATCGGGAATCGGGCAGCGCACGACGGAACGCTTCGTCGAGGAAGGCGCGCGCGTCGCCATGACCGACTGGAATGCGGAGGGATTGGCGCAAGCCGCTGCACCTCTGGGCGATGCCGTCGTGACGATCCATCACGACATCACCGATGAGGACAGCTGGATCGCCGCCGTCGATCAGGCCGTCACGGCCCTGGGCAGCATCAACATTCTGGTCAACAGCGCGGGCACCGGCAAAGCCACCAATATTGAAGAGACCACGCTGGAAGACTGGCGGCGCGTCATGAGCATCAACGCCGACGGCACCTTCCTTGGCTGCAAACATGGCGTGCTCGCCATGAAACAGACCGGCGGCGGTTCCATCGTCAACCTTTCCTCGGTCTCAGGCCTGGTCGGCGGTCACAACATGGCGGCCTACAACGCCAGCAAGGGTGCGGTGCGCCTGCTCACCAAGTCCGTCGCGCTCCACTGCGCGCGCAAGGCTTACGACATCCGCTGCAACAGCGTGCATCCGGCCTTCATTCTGACACCCATGGTCGAAGCCATGATCGAGCGCAGCCGCGACCCCTCCAGCACCCAGGGCAAGCTCGAAGCCCAGATCCCCCTGCGCCGTATGGGCGAAGCCCAGGACGTCGCTGACATGATCCTCTATCTCTCCAGCGACGAGAGCCGCTTCGTCACCGGCGCAGAGTTCGTCATCGATGGCGGCCTGACGGCGGGGTAAGAATGGGGCTGTGTCATCCCGGCCAAGAGAGCGGAGCGAGCGCGAGCCGGGATCTCGGTCTGCACGTTGCTGCTGAGATGCGTCAGGACGAGATCCCGGATTCCCGCTTTGCGGACTCCGGGATGATACCTTTTTGGACTGCAATCTAGCTCCGGTAACTGGTCCCGCGCTCTCTCTCCAGCTGCGTGAGCAGGCTGGGCCATTCCATGCCCATGCGTGCATGGCCGTTCGGGGCGAAGATGCGGCGGCCCTGTTCGATGGTCTTCTGCTGTACGGCTTCGCTGGGATAGTGGAGCGGCACACCGCCCGAGAGACCATCCACCTGATAGCGGCAGGCCGCCTCGATCCGGTGCATCCACGAGAAAGCCGCACCGACGCTGTCGCCACAGGTCATCAGGCCGTGGTTACGCATGATCATGATCATGTTGTCGCCCAGATCACGCACCAGGCTTTCCTGTTCGGCCGCGTCCAGGACCACGCCTTCATACTCGTGATAGGCAATCCAGCCGGTGATGATGAGCGCCTTCTGGTTGATCGGCAGCAGGCCGTCCTTCTGCATGGCAACCGCATTGCCCGCGCGGGTGTGCGTGTGGAGCACACAATGGACATCCGGGCGGGCGCGATGGATGCAGGAATGGATCAGGAAACCGGCAGGGTTCACGGGCCAGTCGCTGTGCCCGACGATCTGGCCGTCCTGATCGACCTTGACCAGGTTGCGCGCCGTGATCTGGTCGAACAGCAGGCCATAGGGATTGATCAGGAAATGTTCGGTGCCGGGAATCCGGGCCGAGATATGGGTGCCCGAAAGGTCCGACCAGCCATAGAGATCGACAAGCTGGTAACAGGCCGCGAGGTCGCAGCGCGCCTGCCATTCGTCCTGTGACATGGATTCCGGTTCGGTTGCCTCTGCAACGGCCATGACGCCATCTCCTGTCGTTGTCGCGTGAACGATAGGGCCGAACGGTAGGGCGAGACAAGCAAGCGGATGAGCCAGATTAACCCTGAAACCACAACAGAAGTCGGTTTACAGAACCGGTGTTTGGTCTCACGGTCGTGCCTGAAGACATCGGATGCGAGGTGGTCATGGGCGTCGTTGCGGGAAATCCACGAAACACCATCAGCCAGGTCGACAATGCCAGTGACCATGTCACGGTGCATTGGGGTGACGGCCATGCCAGCCGCTACCACGCGGTCTGGCTGCGCCACACCTGCCGCTGCGATCTCTGCGGCACGTTCGAAAGCGGCATCCGTGCCCTGCGCCTGACCGAGATTCCCGACGACATCACCATCACATCGGCCGATCTGGAGGCCGACGGCGCCCTGAAGGTGGTCTGGTCCGATGACGGCCACACCGGCTGCTTCGATCCGGTCTGGCTGCGCGCGACCTGCAACAGCCCGGAAGAACGTCAGCGCCGGAAGTGGCGGCCGACGCTTTGGGGCAAGGAACTGGAAGGGGGAGTTCCGCAAGCCGATTACGAGGCCTGCAGGCATGACAATGCCGCGCGTCTGGCCATGCTGGAACAGTTGCGCGACTACGGTTTTGTCCTGCTGCGCAATGCACCGCGCCAGGCAGAAGAAACGGCCGACGTCGTGACCCTCGCCGGCCCGCTGCGTGTCACCAACTATGGCAGCCTCTATGACTTCACCTACAACCCCGACGCCCTTGTGTATGGCGATCTCAACGTGAAGCTCGATCCCCATTGCGATGAGCCCTATCGCCAGGCGCCACCGTCGATCACCTGCTTTCATTTCGTGCGTGCTGCATCCAAAGGCGGCGCCTCACTCATGGTCGACGGCTTCCGGGTGGGTTCCATGCTGCGGGACGAAGACCCCGAAGCCTTCCGCCTTCTCTCCAGTGTGCCGATCACCCATTACCGGCGGCTCCTGAAGCAGGGGCGCGATTTCCGCATGCGTGCACCGGTATTCAGCCTGGACGATGAGGGGGAGATTGCCGGCATCCGCCTCAACGACCGCGGTGCCGGCCCGCTCGATATGGCCGACGACCTGATCCGGCCCATGCTGCGTGCCCTGCGCAAGCTTGAAGCGATGCTCTTTGATGAAGCCAATCAGGTCGAGGTCCCGGTCGGCACCGGCGAGGCACTTTTCTTCAACAATCAGCGCGTCCTCCACGGTCGCACCGCTTTTGCGCCGGATGGCGAACGGTTCATGCGCACCGGCAATGTCGAACTCGACGAGTTCTATTCGACCCTGCGCATGCTCGCCCGCGAACAGGGCAGCGAAGCCGTCGACATGCACCTCCCCCACGGTGCGCTGACCTGAGGTTTTTGATGTCAGATGCCGATTGACTTTAGAAAGAATATATTTTCTAAATGGATTGACATTGGCCAGCGCCGACCTTGTTGGCAGGCCCGGGGCGGGGAAGCATCATGAACACAGATCGCTGCGGCATCATATCTCAACACGCAAAACTATGAAGCATGTGTCGCCTTCTATGGCGAAACACTTGGCCTGCCGCAGGCACCGGACATCACACCTGATGATCCCGAGATCACGTGCTTCGACCTTGGCGGCGCCTATCTGATGATCGAGACCGGAGGATGCGCGCAGAGCGGCACCAAGCCGATCGAGCACTGCCCGACCAAGTTCCGGTTCAATGTCGAGGATGTCGAAAGCACCGCAACCAGCTTGCGGGAGCGCGGCGTGGATGTGGAGGTTCTTCACTACAGTTGGGGGACAATTGCGGAGTTCTGCGATCCCGATGGCAACCGTTGCGCCCTGCGCTCGGTGCGCGGATTTGGGTCGTGACGACAGACGTGGCAGCAGGCACCGGCTGGCTCGACCTTCTTCGCGGAGGCCGTGCGCCCATGGTTGCCGCCCTCACCCTGGGCATCTGGCTTCATGCCGCCGACAGCCTCCTGATCGTCACGACGCTGCCCAGCGCCGTGGCCGAGATCGGCGGCGATGCCTATGTCAGTTGGGCCTACACGCTTTATATGCTCGCTTCGATCCTGATCGGCGCCTCGACAGGCCTGCTGACCCTCACCATCGGCCTGCGCAACGCCTTCCTGGCCGCAGGGGCCCTATTTGCCGTCGGCTGTGTCATCTCCGCCCTGGCGCCGGACATGGCAACCATGCTGATCGGCCGGTTTGTCCAGGGCATGGGCGGTGGCGGTCAGGTCGCCCTGGTGTTTGTCGCACTTGACCGCCTGTTCCCCAAACCCATGCTCCCCAAGCTGGTCGCGCTTACCTCGGCGGTCTGGAGCATGTCGGCCTTCTGCGGTCCCATGGTCGGTGGCGTGTTTGCCAATATGGGCATGTGGCGGGGAGCGTTCTGGGCCTTCGCCCTGCAGGCCGTTCTGTTCGTCATTCTGGTCCTCGTGGCCGTCCCCAGGGACGCCAAACGCGAAGCAGCAGACGGCCCGGCACGGCCGCCCTACCTGCGCCTGTTCGCGCTAGCCGCTGCTCTGCTTCTGGTTTCTCAGGCCGGCGTGGATCCCGACCCCATCATCGCCCCGGCCATGGTTGTTCTTGCCGGGCTTGCACTTGCCCTCTTCCTGTGGCGCGACAGCACCAAGCGCAACAATGCCATGCTGCCGCCCCAGCCCTTCCGACCGAACACGGCTTATGGTGCGGGCCTGCTGCTGGCCATCACGCTGGCCATCGCGACAGCGTCGCTTTTCACCTATGGACCGTTTTTCCTGGAACACCTCTACGGTCTTTCCCCACTGGAATCCGGCTACATCATCGCTGCGGAATCGGTCGCCTGGGGTATTGCAGCCATTTCCGTCGCCAATGCCGGTCTCAGGCTGGAGAGCTGGTTGATCCGCGCCGGGCCAGTCGTCGTGATCTTGGGCATCGCGGGACTGGCGATCACGATGCCCGGCGGATCGGTCTGGCCGATCATGCCCTTTGTGCTCTTCCTGGGTTTGGGGTTCGGCATGATGTGGGGGTTTGTCATCCGCCGCGTCACCGCTGCTGCTCCTGAGGGCGAACGCGAGCGCGCTTCGGCCGCCCTGCCCACCGTTCAGCAGTTTGGGTATGCCGTGGGTGCAGCCGTCTGCGGCATCATCGCTAACGCCCTGGGTTTCACGGGCGATGCCAGCGAGGAAACCCTGCGCACCATTTCCGTCTGGATCTTCGCGGGTTTCCTGCCCATCACCATGATCAGTCTTTGGGCAGCCTGGCGCCTCAGCCGTGATTGGGACAGCGTGCTGCAGGACCGCGCCACAAACGGCTAGGCACCACCATCCGTGATTGTGCTATGGCTGGGCTTCGGCAAGGGGAACAACACCATGATCGACCTCTACACAGCCAACACGACCAATGCCCAGCGCGCCTCCATCGCCATGCTGGAATCCGGCCTCGATTTCACGACCCACCAAATCGACCTCTATCAGAGCCAGCACCGCACACCGGAGTATCTGGCCGTCAATCCCAACGGCACGGTGCCAGCCATCACCGATCATGACGGCCCAGACGGCAAGCCGATCACGCTCACCCAGTCGGTCGGCATCGTCTGGTATCTCGCTGAAAAGTCCGGTCGCCTGTTGCCCGAGACCGATCACGAACGGATCATGGCGCGCGAGTGGAGCCTGTACCTGGCAACCGATCTCTATCCCCCCTTTGCCGCACAGTACTATCTGCAATGGGCCGGCATCGACCCGTCCGATCCCTCGATCGACGTCTTCACGGTTACCATGAACGCCCGCTACAAGCGCCTGGACGAACAGCTCGCCGACCATGCCCATGTCGCGGGCCCGACTTTCTCACTCGTCGACATTCTGGCCTATCCCATGTCGGTGCTGGCAGCGCGGGACCTTCCGCAGATCGGCGCCCTGCCCAACCTGCGCCGCTGGATGGACCAGCTCGCCCGTCGCCCGACAATTGCTGAAGCCATGTCCTGGTTTGCCGACAGCGGCCCCGGCCTCGACAAGGTGCCCGAAGCCTGGACCCAACGCCTCAAGGGCTAGTTGGAACAACGACCAACCTACTCCAACCCGTCATGGCACGGCTTGACCGGGCCATCCATGGCGGAGAACCGGAGGGCGACGCCGACCGGTGTTATCGGATCATTGTATCGCCTCGCGTAAAGCCACGTTCTAGCCATCACACCGTATTGCCATCGCTCAGGCATGGATGGCCCCATCAAGTGGGGCCATGACGGCGGAGAGGTGTATGGGCCAGGTGAGCACTACTCCGTGGCTGTTGCCGTGCTGCTGGCGACCTCGCGGCGGACGTCTTCCAGGATACCGGGCACTGCGTCGGCCGCGACCTTGCGGACTTCATCGACCTCGGTCTGGATACGTGCAATCAGGCGGGCATGCAGGAATTGCTTGAGCTGCACCGGCATGTCCGACACCGCTTCTGAGATCGCGTCTTCCAGGTCTTCCGTCCAGACCGCCGAATGGGCTTCGCGTGCGGCACCCAGGCCATAGAGCGGCGGCTCGGTCCAACCGCGTTCGGTGCGGATCGTTTCACGGCGGCGCGTGGTCGCAGCTTCATCAACCGTTCCGTCGTCACACAGAACCACGCCGTAATGTTCCTGTGCGGTGCCCCCATGGACGAAGCCGTTGGCGACATCTTCGGCCACCTTCGCAGCCGGACGCTCCAAGGGATCGCCGAAACCGCCGCCGCCCTGGGTGCCGATGCGCAGGGCATCGCCCGGTTCCATTTCCAGCACATCGATCTTGCCCAGATCGGCCTCACGGTTGGTGCCGGGATTGAACGTGGTGTAGCCGGTCGCGCCCATGTGTCCGCCCAGGCGGCCGGGCGGGCCGAAGATGTAACGTTCCATGCAGCGCGACGTGATCGAGGTATAGGGCGAAGAGGTCTCGAACTCGATCTCGATTCCCGTGCCGCCACGATACTTTCCGGGACCACCGGAATCCTCGCGCAGACCGTAATGGCGAATGACGATTTCCGACATTTCGTTCTCGAAGATCTCGGTCGGGATGTTCTTCAGGAAGTTCAGGATCACCATGGTGCCATCGACGCCGTCATCGACCGGACGCCCGCCCGCCCCGCCCACGATGGGCTGAATGACCGAGACCTTGTGACCGCCCGTCTCGAAGTCCGGGACCGAGACCAGCAGGATCGAACCCTGTCCTGAATCCGTTGCGGGCAGTTCCATCGGCACGGCCTGGGCCAGTGCGCCCACGGTCACATCGCAGACCTTGTGGCTGGTCGCGTAGCGCGCGCCATAGGCCGCACCGGGCTCGGGGTTGAGGATCGTGCCCCTGGGCGCATGTACCTTCATGGGCCGGACCAGACCGGCGTTGTAGGCGATGCCCGGCTCCTGTGTGCAGATCCAGTTGACCAGGCCGGTGATCAGCATCCAGTGGCCGTCATGGCTGTAGGTCGGAATGTTGAGCGCGGCGCGCACCTGCGGCGCCGTGCCGGTAAAGTCGAGCAGCATTTCGCCATCTTTCACCGTCATCGCAACATGGATACGCACCAGACCAAGGCCCACCATGTCGGCCTCGATGTAGTCGGTGTAGCGATAGGTGCCCTCGGGCACGTGAGAGATCACGCGTCGCGCCTGAGCTTCGGCGTAATCAAGCACCTGATCGATGGTGCTGTTGACCGAGGCATAGTCGTACTGCGCGGTCAGCTCATGGACCCGCCGTTCCGCCGTTGCCAGACCCGCAAGGCAGGCCTTCATGTCACCCCAGTTCTGATCCGGGGTGCGGCAGTTGGTCAGGATCATGTCGAGCAGGGCCTTGTTGAGCTCGCCTGCGGCGTAGAGTTTCTGGGGCGGAATGCGCAGTCCTTCCTGAAAGACCTCGTTGCTTGAGGGCGCAATGGACCCCGGCACACGCCCCCCGATGTCCGAGACATGGATGAAGGTCCAGGACCAGCACAGCAGTTCCCCGTCCACGAAGATCGGCTTCCACAGATAGACATCCGACAGGTGCGTCGCCATGCCCATGGTTGCGTCGGGGTCGTTGGAAATGAAAATGTCGCCCTCGGCCACGTCATCGCCGATGTAGGCAAGCGCTGCTTCCATGGGCATGCCGATCATCATCAGCACGCCGTAACGGCGCGGCGCCGCGAAGACCTCGCCCTGGCGCGACACCAGCACGGAGCCGTAATCCTGGGTTTCCTTGACGAACACGGTATGGGCGGTGCGCGAAACGACCTGGGCCATCTCGTCTACGATGGCCTGGAACCGGTTCGAGAGAATTTCGAGGCGGATGCGTTCGTCCATCATGTCCGCTCTCCGATCAGATTGGCATGGTCATCCACCGTGACACGGAATCCGGCGGGCACATAGACCGTCGTGTCGTACTGTTCCACGACCATGGGACCTTCATAGACGTCGCCCTCGCGCAGGCTGCCGCGCTGCCAGACCGTGGCCTCAAGCGCCTGACCGCGCTCATGGATCATGCGTTTGCCCTTGGGCCCGGACGGTGCATCCCCGGCATCGGCGACCAGCCTGATTTCGGGCTTGGGCGTGACACCGACAATCTGCAGACGGGCTTCGAGCATGCGCGCAGGCGCATCGGTATCGGTATAGCCATAAACCTGGCCGTAGCGCTTGTGGAACCAGTCGACGACCTTGCCGGTCGTGATGTCGCCCGATGAAACCTCGGGGAACGGCACGTTCACCTCATAGGACTGCCCGGCGTAACAAAGGTCGGCAGAACGCAGGATGTAGACTTCATCGAGATCGACCTGCTGGTCGGCAAGCCAGCTGCGCGCCTGATCCTCCAGCCTGGCAAAGATCGCCTGGAGTTCGTCATCGGGCAACGCGCCGGCTTCACGCCAGATGCTCTGGACGAAATCGGCGCGCAGATCGGCAACCAGACAGCCCAACGCGCACAGAATGCCCGGCGAAGGCGGCACGATGACCCGGCGCATGTTGAGCTCGCGCGCCAGCATGAAGACCTGCGTGGGCCCTGCAGCACCATAGGCCAGCATGGAGAAGCCGGAGGTATCGACGCCCCGCCGCGCCATCTGGGGCAGCAGCTCGGCATAGATGTTGGCCGTGGTGACCTGCAGGATGGCATCGGCCGTCTCGGCGCGACCGAAACCCAGCACATCGGCAATGCTGTCGATGGCGCGATGGGCCGCATCGCGGTCGAGCGTCATCTCGCCACCCAGGAAACTGTCGGGTGCGACGATCCCGGCCGTGAGATAGGCATCGGTCACCGCTGGTCGGGTGCCGCCACGCCCGTAACATGCCGGACCCGGCACCGCTCCGGCGCTTTCGGGGCCGACCTTGAGGACGCCTTCAGCATCCGTCCAGGCGATGGAACCGCCACCGGCACCCACCGCCGAAACATCGACCGCAGGCATGATGACGGGGAAGTCACCGACCGTGTTTTCGGTGGCATAACGGATCTGGTTCTGCACGATCGAGACATCGACGCTGGTGCCGCCCATATCGACCGTGACGATGTTGGCATCGCCGATCAGTCGCGCCACATGAGCCGCCCCGATCACCCCGGATGCGGGGCCTGAAAGCAGTGTCTCCACCGGACGCTCGGCCGCCGAGGCCACGCCCATCACGCCGCCGTTCGACTTGGTCGAAAACACACGGCAGGTCATGCCCAGATCCGTGGTGCGTTTCTGGAGCGTGTTGAAATAGGCCTTCATACGCCCGCCGACATAGGCGTTGATGACGCTGATCAGCGAACGTTCGTACTCACGCTGCTGGGGCCAGACTTCAGCTGACGTACAGACATAGATGTCGGGAAACAGGGCCTCGACCCAGGCCTTGGCCTGGCGTTCATGACTCGGGTTCTGGTGGGCATGCAGAAAGCAGATCGCCAGGGTTTCGATGCCGTCCTCGACCAGGGCACGCGCCTGCGCCTCGACATCTTCGCGGCGGATCGGTGTCCGCACATCGCCGTTGGCCAGCATGCGTTCATCCACCGGCTTCACGTGGCGTCGCGGCACCAGAGAAATCGGCTTGGGCACGAAGAAATCATTCGCCTTGGGCAGACGCAGCCGGCGCAGTTCCAGCGTGTCGGTAAACCCCTTCGTCATCAGCACGCCTGCGCGTGCGCCGTTGCGCTCCAGCAACGTATTCACCGCCAGCGTGGTGCCATGGGCGAAGTAGGCAATCTCGGCGGGGTCGATGCCGTAACGCCGCTGCAACTCCTCGATGCCGTTGGTCACGGCCAGAGACGGATCTTCCTTGGTCGACGGCGTCTTCAACGCATAAAGCGTGCCCGTGCCTTCCTCCATCACGTGGAGGTCGGTGAACGTACCGCCGATGTCGATACCCAGACGATAACGGCTCATCGTTCCGGTCCGGCCTCAGTCGTCACCCGGAGCAGGTGCGTCCTTGGGGCGGCGGCCCAGAAGCTGGTAGAGCTCGTGCTCCTTCTTCACCAGTTCATGGTCGTTGTTCTCTTTCCAGGTCTGGTCGATGTCCTTGGCGTTCTTGGCCTTCTCGGCCTTAAGTGCGGCGATGAAGCTGCCATCCTTGATGTTGGCCAGCATCTCGCGCATCCCGTTGAGCGTCTTTTCCTCATCGAAGTACTGCTTGGACCAGACAAGATGACCGTACTGCGCGGTGACACTCGTGCGCTTCATACGCTCGAAGGCGCCGAGATCACGGCCGTATTCGGCGAACTTCACGCCCTCGCCCGAGGCATAGAGATCCAGCATGACGGCTTCGGGGGAACAGCCGGCTTCCACCAACGCGGTGTACATGGCGCGCAGGCCATAGAGGCTGGGCTGATGCTCCTCGAAGAGATCGATCAACACCTCTTCCTCGAAGGTTGAATCCAGCACGCCCATCTTGGTCGTGCCGATCGCCTTGGAGATTGCCAGACACATCTCCATAGCATGGCCGCTGGCGTCCTGGGCCACCGCGATCAGGCTGGGGAAGCCGCGCCCTTCCAGGAAGGTGGCGCGTACGCCCTCGCCCAGCATGCGCGGGGCGACCATGACGATGTCCACGTCCGGGCCCGGCACGATCTCCTTGTAGTGAATGTTGAAGCCGTGGGCGAAGCTCATCACATCGCCCTTCTTCAGACTCTTCTTCACCCAGTTCTCATAGACCTCAGGCTGACTGTCGTCGGACGTCAGCATCATCAGGACATCGGCGGCAGCGGCAGCATCCTCGATGGTCTGGAGATCCCAGCCATCGTCGCGGGCGATCTTGGCGTACACGTCCTCGATGTTGCCCACGACGACGTTGATGCCATTGTCCCGCATGTTCAGCGCCTGGCTGCGGCCCTGGTTGCCGTAGCCGATGATCGCGACGGTCTTGTCGTCCAGCAGCGTCATGTCGGCATCATCATCAAAGTAGAACTTGGCCATGGGTGCTCTCCTGTCTGTCTTGTCGCGCACGCTTGCGCTGATCTTGCCCGACCATACCGCATCAACCGGGGGCGCATGCAATATCATATGTTGAAATTGTGTTTCACTAATTGAAATTCTGACCTGCCCTTGCTCTACTGCTATTCTTAGATCACGCACTGGAGCAGCACGCCTCAATGGAAAAGACCGTGGCCAAGGCTTTCCGGGTTCTCGAATCGCTGGCGCGCAGCGACGGGCCGCGCGCGTTGGGTGACGTGGCTTCTGACTGCGATCTCACCAAGAGCAACGCGCATCGCCTGCTCCAGACCCTGACCGAGCTGCAATACGTCCGCCAGGCACCGGAATCACGGAACTACGAAGCAACCCTGCGGGTCTGGGAGCTGGGCACCGGCATCTTCAGCCGCTTTGATATCCGCACCGCCGCAGCGCCCTACCTGCGCGCCCTGCAGGAGGAAAGCGGTGAATCCGTCCATCTCTCGATCTTCGACAACGGCGATGCCGTCTATATCGACAAGCTCGACAGCCCCCAGGCGGTCGGCGCCTACATTCGTGTCGGCGACCGCGTGCCTGCCTACTGCACCGCTACGGGCCGCGCCATGCTGGCGTTTCTCGATGAACGCACGATCATGGATGCCGGACGCGAGCTGCAGCGCCACACCGACCTCACGATCTCAAGACCCGAAGAACTGACCGCCGCACTCGATGACGTGCGCCGACTCGGATATGCCCTGACGCGCGGTGAATGGCGGCGCGGCGTTGTCGGTGTTGCTGCCCCGATCCGCAGCCGGAACGGCACCGTGATCGCCGGCATCGGAGCGGCTGGTCCCGAAGAACGCATGAGCGACGATCAGGTCGATCGCGCCACGCGCGCAACCCTCCAGGCCGCCGGGGACATCTCCCGCGAACTCGGCTTTGCGCCGGCCAGCACTTGAGACTCCATGCAGTCTCTCAGGAACCTCACCGATCAGGACTACGCGCGCGACGGCTGCGCCGGTCCCTTTCGTGTGTTGCACGACGAAGCCGCCGCGGAAATCCTCGCCCGACTCGATCAGGTGCGCGAGGAAGACGTCGCGCCGGTCAGACATCCCTGGTTCTACAAGTCCTATCTTCTCTTTACCTGGATGAACGATCTGGTCCGCGAACCAGCCATCCTGGACGCTGTCATGCCCTTCGTCGGGCCCGACATCATGGTCATGAGCGCCGACATCTGGCGCAAAATACCCGGCGAAACGCGCCATATCTCGTTTCATCAGGACGCCGGCTACTGGTCGCTTGATCCCCTCGACATCACCACTGCGTGGCTGGCCCTTACCCCCGCCACATCTGAGAACGGCTGCATGACCTTTGCCCTTGGCACCCACAAGCTCCGGCTGGTCGAACACGACAACACCTATGCGCCAGACAACATGCTCTCCCACGGCCAGACCGCCCGGATCGATCTTGATTCCTTCCGGAAGGTCGCGTCGGAACTGCAGCCCGGCGAGATGTCGCTGCACCACGCCCTGCTCGCCCACGGATCGGGGCCCAACGCCACCGATCAGCCACGTGTGGGCATCTGCATCCGTTATCTGCCCGGCCGCATCCGCCAGACCGGCGCCCCCCCGATTTCGGCCATGATTGTGCGGGGGCAGCATCACGGCAACCTGTCGCTGGAAGACCCGCCCGACCGGGATCTTTCGCCGCAAGCTATCGCGCAGCATACGCGTCTGCTCGAACCCCATGCCGACACCCGTTACGTCAACTTCTGAGAGCCGCCATGCTGGAACGCACCAACGTCAATCTGGTCATTGATGGCCCGCCCTTCACGCCGAAATCGAACCGGTTGAAGGACGGCCTCAAGCGCACTGCGTTCTGGCCGGTGATCAGCCAGCTCACCTCCGACTTCAAGGTCCACAACACCTATCTCAAGCCGGACCGTTTTACAGACCCGGTCGAGGAATACTGGTCCATGCGCAAACACGCGGGACTGTGGGATGTGACCGGTGAAGAAGTCGTGGAAATCACCGGCCCCGACGCCATGACGCTGGTTGCACGCTGCCTGCCGCGCAAGCTCTCCCGGCTGAAGGACGGTATGGGTCTCTTTGCCTTCCTGACCTATCCCCATGGCGGTGTGGTCGAGGATGGCATCCTCACGCACTTCAACGACAACAAGCTCTGGTGGGTCGGCGGCCCCGGCCCGGCCGAGGTCTGGCTCGCGGCCAACGCCTATGGCCTTGATGTCGAGGTCCGCTCCTATCTGGATCAGATTCACCTCTGCGCCGTGCAAGGCCCGAAGTCTCGCGACATCCTGCAGGCCGTGACCGACAAGGACCTGTCGGGCGTCCCCTGGTTCGGCATGATCGAGGCACAGGTCTGCGGTATCGATACCATCATCACGCGCACCGGCTTCACCGCTGAACTGGGCTATGACCTCCACATCGCTGTGGATCGGGCGCTGGAGGTCTATCAGGGTCTGCGCGAGGTCGGCGAGCCCCAGGGCATGGTGCTGTGCGGCAGCCAGGCCATGAACATCCGGCGCATGGAAGCGGCCATCCTCAACATCGGCGCGGAAATCGACTGGACCACCACACCCCTGGAACTGGGCTGGGATCGCATGATCGACTGGGACCGCGACTTCATCGGCAAGGAGGCACTCACAGCCCAGCGCGACAACGGTGTTGAGCGCCGCATCGCCGGCCTGACCCTGAGCAGTGAAACGGTGGCCAAAGGTGGCGATGCTGTCCTGCAGGACGGCGTGAAGGTCGGCACCATCAGCAGCGCCATGTGGGGGCCCACCATCGAGAAGAGCATCGCCCTTGCCATGCTCGATACCCCGGCATGGCAGGATGGCACCGCCCTTTTCGTTGAAACCGATACGGGTGCCATTGCGGCAACCGCCACACCCCTTCCCTTCTTTGATGCCGAGCGCAAACTTCCACGCGCCTGAACACCTGGAGACCACCATGAAACGTTTTGAAGACAAGATCGCCTTTGTCAGCGGCGCAGCCAACGGCATCGGCAAGGCCTGCATGCAGCGCCTCGCCTCCGAGGGCGCCACCGTGATCGCCGCCGACTGGAAGGCAGACGATCTGGAAGCTTCCATCGGGCCGCTGCTCGAAGCCGGCTACCACGTCACCGGTGTCCCCACCGACGTGATGGACGAAGCCCAGATCGAAGCGGCGTTTGAGAAGGTCGATCAGTTCGGCGGTGGTGGGCTCGATATCTCGCTCCACATCGCCGGGAACTCCATGTTCGGCCTGGTCGAAAGCCTGGAGAGCGCGGAATGGGAACGGCTGTGGCGACTCAATGTGCTGTCGACCATCATCTGCTGCCGCCTTGCGGTAGCGCGCATGAAGGCTTCCGGCGGTGGGGCCATCGTCAACATGTCCTCGATCTCCGGCATTGCCGGTGATCCCGGCTGGGGGCCCTACAACTCGGCCAAGGCCGCCATCGCCAACCTCACCCAGTGTCTTGCCTGGGAGGTCGGGCGCTACAACATTCGCGCCAACGCCATCTGTCCCGGCCCCATCGGTACGGAACGCATGCTGGGGTCCCTGGAATCCGCTCCCGAACAGGCCGAAGCCTACAACCGCTCCAACCCGCTGGGCCGCATCGGCACGCCGGAAGAATGCGCCGGGGCGATCTGCTTCCTGGCCAGCGACGATGCCGCCTTCGTCAACTCCACAACCCTCGTCTGCGACGGCGGCCTCACCGGCGTCACCGGCCAGCCCCGCTTCGACATGGACAGCTACGTGTTTGACGGAGGGAGTTGATGGAAATTTTTCTGGGCCTGCTTGCCGTCGGCGGCTTCATCTGGCTATGCAACGCCGCCATGCGCTGGAACCGGACCCTGATGGCCGTCATCGATGGCCTGGCATCCGAACTTGAGGACGCCCAACGCAGGCTCGAACAGATCGAGGATCACCTGGAGAAGACCAGCACAGTCTGAAAGGCCTGCGCCGCTCAGATCGCAGCGCATGGATCGTCGAATCAAGTTCGACAATGACAAATCCAAAAATTGAGTCATCCTCCGACTTGATCGGAGGATCCATGCACCGATCTCACGGACACACGCCGATCACGACCAGAAGATGATTGGTCTCAACCCGCCAGATCCGTCGCCACCACACCCAGGCAATCACCGCGCGTGATGATGCCGGGCAGGTGGCGGATCAGCAGCATGCCGGCGATCCCGGCGCGATAGACGACGGGCTCCCGCTCCGGGTTGTCGTAGTCATGGACCTGCGCAATCGGTTGGCCTTCGCCGACCATCGTGCCGACATCGACCAGCGGTTCGACGATGCCATGGTCCCGGCAGATGACGTAGGCGCCATCAGGCGTTTCCATAATGCGGGTTTCACGCGCAACCGGTTCGCCCTCCAGCACGCCGAAATGCTTGAGCACATTGGCAACGCCGGTCTCGGCGATCTCGACCGTGCGCGGTGAGGTAAACTGTCCACCGCCCAGTTCGGTTGAAAGAAACAGCGTGCCGGCATCCTCCACGGCGGTATCGAGCATGCCTGCGGAATCAAGCTCGGTCAGGACCATGCCGACCGGCGCGCCGAACGCCTTCATGGCCGCCATGGTGCGCTGATACATCTCGGCATCATCCAGCTTGTGCATGATCGCGCTGGGCTCGAAATACATGCTGCGTCCGCCCGAATGAATATCGACCACCGCATCGGCCAGCGGCAGCACCGCGCCATTGACGTAATGGGCGATCATCTCGGTGATCGTTCCGTCGCGTTTGCCTGGAAAGGCGCGGTTCATGTTGCCGCCGTCGATGGGCGAGAGCCTCGCATTGGCGCGCATGGCCGGATAGTTGAGATGGGGGATGATGATCACCCGCCCCTGCATCTTGGCTGGGTCAAGCAAGCGAACCAGCTTCATCAGCGCGATCTGGCCCTCGTACTCATCGCCATGGTTCCCACCGGTGAACACCACCGTGGGGCCGCTGCCGTTCGCGATGACCGAAATCGGCATATGCATCGCACCCCAGCCGGATTCGTTGCGGCTATGGGGAATGTTGAGCCAGCCAACCTGTTTGCCCGGGCCATCAAAATCCACATTCGCGCTGATCTTGCTGAAGGTCATGGCATCATCTCCAATCTTCCCGTGTCATCCCGGCCGCAGCGCAGCGGAGAGCCAGGATCTCGACCGTGCGGCACCGAACGCCCGAGACCCCGGATCGTCACTTCGTGCCGTCCGGGGTGACACACCATAGTCATCAGTCCTTCACCATCAGCTTGCGCGGATACTTGCAGAAGGCATCACCGCCCGACGGCGTCACCAGGATGCACTCGCTGATCTCCAGGCCCCAGTCGTCCATCCAGATGCCGGGAATGATATGGATGACCATGTTTTCCTGAAGCACCGTCTTGTCGCCGGGCCGCAACGACAGGGTGGCTTCGCCCCAGTCAGGGGGATAGTTGAGACCGGTCGAATAACCGATGCGGGACTCCTTCTCGATACCATGGCGCGCAATGGTCTCGCTCCAGACCCGTTCGACCTCTTCGGCCGTCACGCCGGGTTTGGCCGCCTCGATCGCGTTGTTCAGCCCTTCGACCACAACTTTCTCGGTATCGGCCAGCTTCTGGGGCGGTTTGCCCAGATGCACGGTGCGCGCCATGGGACAGTTGTAGCGTTTGCGCACGCCCGAGGTCTCGATGATCGTGGCTTCGCCCGTCTTGAAGGGCGCATCCGTCCAGGTCAGATGCGGCGTCGAGGTCCCTTCCCCGGTCGGCAGCATCGGGGCAAAGGAGGAATACTCGCCGCCGAACTCCGGCGTGCCGGACGCCATCAAGCGGTAGATCTCGGCCACCGCATCGCACTGGCGCACGCCGGGTTCGATGGCGTTGATGCCGGCCGTCATCATGGCGTCGACAATCTCGGCTGCCTGGCGTTCATAGCCGATCTCCACCGGTGTCTTGATGATCTTCTGCCAGTTCACCAGGCCCGTGGCATCGACCAGATCGGCATTGGGAAGATCGGCAACCAGCGTCGTGTAACAGGCCGCGGTGAAGTAGTAGACATCCATCTCCAGCCCGACCCGGCCCTTGTCGAACCCCTTCTCTTTCAGGAGATCGGCGACATAGTTCATCGGATGGCGCTCGGTCGACTGCACGTACTTGTCTGGATAGCCGTAGATGTTTTCGGGCTTCAGATAGGTCGTCACCCGCGCCGCATTGGCGTCCATCAGGCGTCCGACCCAGAGCGGCTCGGCGAGTGACTGGGAAACAATCACCATCTGGTGGACATAGAAGGACCAGCCGTCATAACCGGTCAGCCAGCACATGTTGGCCGGGTTGGTGATCGACAACGTATCGATGCCGCGCTTCTCCATGGCACCCAACGTGCGCTGCACCCGGTCCTGATACTCCGACAGTTCAAACGGCAGCATGGCAATCCCCCTCCAAAATCCAGGACCGCGACCTTGGCACAGGCCGCAAGCCCCCGGCAATCAGCCTGTTCCGGGCTCACCGCATCGGGTCGCGGACAGGCTGGCGTCAGAGACCTGTCTTGGCTAGGTTCCGCAAACTTTCAATGGGGATGTTGACCATGGCGAACGACGGATACGACCGCGAGGTCGAGTTCATCATTGTTGGTGCGGGCTCAGCCGGATGCACGCTGGCCAATCGGCTGTCGGCGGATCACGACAACCGCGTGCTGGTGCTGGAAGCCGGCCCCATGGATACCGGCTTTGACAGCTGGAAAATCCACATGCCGACCGCCTTTGCCCACCCGCTGAAGGACGACAAGTACAACTGGTTCTACCACTCCCAGCCGGAACCCTATCTGGGCGGCCGCGTCATCCACTGCCCGCGCGGGCGCGTGCTGGGCGGTTCGAGCTCGATCAATGGCATGGTCTATATCCGCGGCCACGCCTTTGATTACGACAAATGGGCGCAGAAGGGCTGCAAGGGCTGGGCCTATCGCGATGTCCTGCCCTATTTCCGCCGGGCTGAATCACTCGATACCGGCGCCGATGACTATCATGGCGGTGATGGTCCGCTCCATGTCACCTCGGGCAAGATTGAGCGTAATCCGCTCTACCGCGCCTTCATCGATGCCGCCGTCCAGGCCGGGTATGCCGAAAGCATGGATCTCAACGGCGTCCGCCAGGAAGGCATCGGTCGCATGGACCGCACCACCCACAACGGCAAACGCTGGAGTGCCGCGGTCGCCTTCCTCAAACCAGTCATGAATCGCCCCAACCTCTCGGTCGAGGTGCGCGCACTCACCAACCGCGTTCTGTTCGATGGCAAGAAGGCGGTCGGCATCGAATACGAACAGGGCGGGCGTGTTCACAGGATTCACGCAACGCGCGAAGTCATCCTGTCGAGCGGCTCGATCAACTCGCCCCAGCTTCTTCAGCTCTCGGGCGTGGGCAATGCATCCCAGCTGCAGGCCCTGGGCATCGATGTCGTGCACAACCTGCCCGGAGTCGGTGAAAACCTGCAGGACCATCTGGAAGTCTTCGTGCAGCACGAATGCACCCAGCCGGTCAGCCTGCTGCGTTACCTCACGCCCATGGGCAAGCTGAAGGTCGGCGTGCGCTGGTTCCTCACCAAGGACGGCCCGGCCGAAACCAACCACATGGATATCGGCGGCTTCATCCGCAGCCGTGCAGGCATGGAACATCCCGATATCCAGTATCATTTCCTGCCCATGGCGATGACCTACGATGCCTTCAACATCAACAAGATCCACGGCTATCAGGCCATGGTCGACATGCTGCGTCCGGAATCACGGGGCCATGTGAAGATCACCAGCCCGAACCCGCGCGAGCCCCCCGAAATCCTGTTCAACTATCTGAAAGAGGAGGCCGACATCCGCGTCCTGCGCGACGGCACCCGCCTGACCCGCGAGATCTTTGCCCAGAAGGCATTCGATCCCTTCCGCGGCAAGGAACTGTGGCCGGGCGAGGAGAACCAGAGCGACGACGAACTCGACGCCTGGATCCGCGAGACCGCCGAAAGCAGCTATCACCCCTCCTGTTCGTGCAAGATGGGGGCAGAGAGCGATTCCATGGCGGTCGTCAGTCCGGAACTGCGGGTGCATGGCATGGAAAACCTGCGGGTCATCGACTCCTCGGTCATGCCCGATGTCGTATCCGGCAATCTCAACGCGCCGACCATCATGATTGCGGAAAAAGCCGCCGACATGATCCTGGGCAATACGCCCCCGGCTCCCTCGGAAGCACCGGTCTGGGTGCATCCCGACTGGGAGCACGAACAGCGCTGACCTGCACGGCACAAGCGCAAGTCGAGCCCAACCTAAACCCATTGTGATGACGGACACGTCCCGTCGATGGATACATTGAGCGCCGCCTCCAGCATCCCCACCTAGATTTCTGATGGAGGAAGCCATTTGCGGGACAACGAAGCTGGGCGAGAGGAACATCGAGATGAGCGCTGACAGTCTGGATCACCCCGGGGAGCCGATGCGTATTCTGCTTGTCGAGGACGAGCCCTTCTATGCCCGCCAGTTGGTGCGGCTGTTGAACCGCAATCTTCAGGCGCCCTTTGAGGCACTCAGCGCGGGATCGCTGGGCGAGGCACTCGATCTGCTGCGCCGGGAAAACATCAGCGTTGCGATTTGCGATCTCAACCTCGGGGACTCTGCCGGTGCGAACACGGCTATCGCGCTCCTGAATGCCGAGCCCACCCTGCCCGTTATTGTCCTGACCGGTGCCGAAGAGGAAGGCCTTGCGATGTCGGTCATGCGCGCCGGGGCACAGGACTTCCTGCGCAAAGACAAGGACGACGAAGCGCGCCTTGCCAAATCCATAGAGTTTGCTATCGAGCGCAAGAAACATGAACTGGCATTGGCCATGACGGCCTTGCGCCTTTCCTATGTCGATGACCTCACCGGCTTGCCGACCCGCGGCTTGCTCAACGAGCACTGGCCGCAACTGCAGGCGCGGTGCGTGCGCTCCAACCAGGGCCTCGCGGTTCTGGTCATCGATCTGGACGGATTCAAGAAGATCAATAACGAAGCCGGCCACCTCGTCGGTGACGAAGTGCTTCGCGAAGTGGGATCACGCCTGCAGTCGGTCGTGCGCAAGAGCGATCAGGTTTATCGCTTCGGTGGCGATGAATTCATCATTCTGCTGGAAGGCCCCGGAAGCGATGCCGGCGTGAACCGCTCCATAACAAGCCTGCAGCAGGTCATGAAAAACCCGGTCGAAACCTCACACGGTGACATTGACGTCAGCATGAGCATCGGGAGTGTCCTGGTGCCCGCAGACAAGGTTGAGGAAAGTACCTTGATTGCCCTCTTCGATGAGGCGGATCGGGCGATGTATGCAGCAAAGGAACGGAACGCCTCTGCTGCCCTCAAGGCGAAGATCACGCCGGCCACTTCAGAGCCCCTGGCAACCGTGCTTAGCTGAACGCACACGCCTATCGGTAGGTCGCGCTGGGCTCACCCATCCTTTGAATCTCGGGCTCAACACCCAGCCCGGGCAGTTCGGGAGCACACGTGCGACCGGCCTGATTGCGTGACCCCTGTCCCGGGGCGACATCATCGACCAGATGGTCGTGGCCGATCCAGCTTGCCAGCCGGTTGGCCTCGGGGGTCGAATGCGCGAGATGGATCGCGGCGGTATCGGCCAGCACGGTGCCTCCGACATCCTCGAGGTGCATCTGCCATCCCGCGTTCACGCCAAAGTCCCGGATCTGCCGTGCCTTGGTCAGGCCGCCCAGACGGTTGGGCTTGACCTTCACGCCTTCACAGGCACCCGCGCCATGGGCACGAACATGGTCGTCCATGGTGTGCAGGCATTCATCCAGCATGATGGGCTGGCGCGTGTTGCGCCGGACATGGATGCACTGATCCATGGTCTCGCAGGGCTGTTCAAACCAGCTTGGTGCAAACCCGGCCACGGTGTTCATGACCTCGATGGCAACACCTGGCGTCCAGGCCCGGTTGACGTCAAAGGTGACGCGCTCGCCCGGGACCAGTGAAGTCATCACGGCTTCGATGCGCGCGACATCTCCGGCGATGTCGGCGCCGCCTACCTTGCAGGAATGCACCGAATAACCCCTGGAACGCGCGGCAGCGACCGTGGCGACCATCTCGTCGGGTGTCCCGGTCGAGATCGAGCTGTTGGTCAGCACTTCGCCGCTTTCACGGCCACCGAGCAGATCACAAACCGGCAGACCCGCCACCTTGCCCAGGATATCCCAGCAGGCGATATCGATAGCGGCTTTCACATATGGGTGCCCTGGCAGCGCCACATCCATCCTGCGGTTGAGCACATCAAGGCACCTGGGATCGCAGCCCAGAATGGTCGGCGCCAGTTCCTCAAGGCCTGCGCGGATACCCCGCCCGAAGGCGGGCAGATAGGTCGAACCCCAGGGACAGCCTTCACCCCAGCCGTGCACACCCTGATCGGTATCGATCCGCAGGATCGTGCTGTCCAGCCGCTCGAACTTCAGCCGTCCCCCCGAAAGCCAGTAGGGCTTGGACAGCGGCAGGTCCAGATGCCAGACCGTGATGCGGTCGATCTTCATGGCCGTGGGTCCGGGCCCATGGCTTCCTGGAGCCAGCCATAGATTGCAGCGATGGAGTGTTCGCTCATGACCCCTCCCCGGGGGTTGATCACCAGGGGCCCCGGCTCATAGGAACCGCTCTCGAGCCCACGCTGTACGGATTCCACAATGGCGATGTCTTCAGCCACCGTGGTGTCGAGATCCTGCCGGGCCAATCCATCCACGGCATCGGACGGCTTACCGTCCGGTGTATACCAGCCGCGCCAGACCGTGACCTGATCGTGACGGGTCGCACGCCACAGATAGGTGTTGAGCACGTTGCCGGGATACACCTGAAACGAGATCGTGGGCCACAGGTACCAGGAGCTGTAATCCCCCGCATGGGGATTCTCCGAATCGATGGCATAGGTCATCTTTCCCGAAGACGCTGAAACCGTGGTGTGACGCAGGCAGTAGCCGCGCGGAGAAATGTCGTAACGATCAGGATCGATCACGCCGCTGGCGAAGGTGGGGTGACGCAGCTTGCAGTGATAACACTCCGAATAGTTTTCGACCGAAACCTTCCAGTTGCAGGCCTCCTCGACCGGAATCTGTTTGATTGGCTGTAGATCATCGATGCCGGGCACAAAGGCGCGCAGTTCGGCTTCAACACCGGGATACCAGGTCTCCATGGGATCTGCGTCATCATCCAGATTGACGAAGACAAAGCCGCAAAAGACTTCCGTCCTCACTTCGCGCAAACGGATGCAGGAACGGTCAAAGCCCGGCACCTGATCCTCTCCGGGCGCGCTCTTGAGCGCACCATCGAGGTCATAACGCCAGCCGTGATAAGGACACACGATGAAGGGTCGCGACCCCCTCCCCTCCACCAGCTCGTGGGCGCGATGGCGGCAGACATTGTGATAGCAGCGCACGGCGCCTGAGCGGTCCCGCAGCGCAAACAGGTTCACCCGCCCGATCGCAAAGGTGACGTAGTCGCCGGCCTTGACGAGTTCACTGCTGTGACAGGCATACTGCCAGGTCCGCGCGAAGACGGCAGATTGCTCCCGCGAAAAAACCGCCGGATCCGTGTACCAACGTGCATCCAGCGCCATGATCGGTGCGGTATTCATCTCTGCTGTCCGTGCCATCGTGCAGGCCTTCTCAAGCGTCTCGAGAATCCATTACACAGACAATTGGAACAATTTCACCTGATTTTTTACCCAAGGGCCAAAATATCTGGGGCTAGCGATCGATGATCACAGGTGGATTGAGCGTTTCCACATCAGGCACAGCGCCAGACCAGAGCTCAACCTCGACCAGACAGGTCTGGGCGCTTGGGCCCTGAGCCAGTTTCGAGGTTCCGCGATCAAGCGTCAGCACATTGGGATTGCCGTGACGGCACAGGGTACCGGGTTCACCCGGTGTCGACGGATCGTACCAGGCGCCGGTCGCCAGACGAATGACGCCGGGGCGCACATCGTCGGTGACGCAGGCACCGGCCAGACACGTGCCGCGATTGTTGAACAGGCGCACCACATCGCCCTCCTTGATGCGGCGGCGTTTGGCGTCCGAGCTGTTCAGCCAGACCGGTTCACGTCCCGCGACCTTGGCAGCCTGGGCAACCGCACCGTTGTCATACTGACTGTGCAGGCGATGGCTAGGCTGGCAGGAAATCATGTGGAGCGGGAAGCGTTCGGTCGCCTCGGAGCCCAGCCACTCCTCGGGCTCCATCCAGACCGGATGGCCGGGACAATCGTCATAGCCGAACCCGTCGATGGTTTCCGAAAAGATCTCGATCCGCCCTGATGGTGTTTTCAGGGGCTGGCCCGCAGGGTCTTCGCGGAAAGCCGAGAGAAACACCTGGGGTGTCTTGGGAGCATCCAGATCGAACCGGCCTGCCTCCCAGAACTCATCAAAGCCCGGCATCTCCACGCCACGTTCGGCGGCACGCTGGCGGCCACGATCATAGAGATGACGCAGCCAGGCATCTTCATCACGGCCTTCGGTGAAGACTTCTTCGATCTCCAGACGCTGCGCGAGGCCCTTGAAAATCTCGAAATCACATCGCGCCTGTCCGACCGGCTCGACGGCACGGTGCATGGCAAACAGCGACCCTTCGCGTGACGAACCACTGAAGTCGTTGCGCTCCAGTGTCGTGGTTGCGGGCAGCACGATGTCGCAATGGCGCGCCAGAGGTGTCCACCAGGTATCGTTGCTGATCGTCGTGTCGGGCCGCCGCCAGGCCTTGACCAGCCGGTTGAGGTCCTGGTGATGGTGAAACGGATTGCCTCCGGCCCAATAGACCAGCTTCACATCGGGGAACGTCACCCGGTTGCCGTTGTAGTCGATGGTCTCACCGGGATTGAGCAGCAGGTCAGAAATCCGCGCGACCGGAATGTAGCTCTCGACCGGGTTCGGGCCTTGTGAAAGCGAGGGCCAGGAGAGCTTGTCGGTTTCCATGCCGATCGCGTTGACCGCGCTGTAGCCGAATCCGATGCCACCACCCGGCAGGCCGATCTGACCCAGCATGGCGGCCAGGACCGTGCCCATCCAGAACGGCTGCTCGCCGTGGTGGCCCCGCGTCAGGGACCAGGCAAGTGCAATCGTTGTGCGTTTGGCAGCCATGCGGCGTGCCAGATCGCGAATGGTCTCGGCGGGGAGTTCACAGATCTCGGCAGCCCATTCCGCATCCTTGGGCACGCCATCGCTCTCACCGGTCATGTAGGGCAGGAACTTCTCGAAGCCGACACAATGGCTCTCGAGGACCGCCGCGTCATGGAGGTCTTCGCTCCACAGCGTATGAGCAAGGCCCAGCATGATCGAGACATCGGTGTTGGGGCGTGCTGCAAGCCATTCAGCATCGAGTTCGTCACCCATGTCGTCGCGCATGGGGCCGATCAGCACGAAATCCACACCGGCCTTGCGGCAGGCCAGCAGGCCTTCCTTCTGGACATGCCTCCCGGTTCCCCCGGAACTCACCTGACCGTTGCGTACGGGCAGGCCACCGAATGACACCACCAGTTCACCGTGCCTGGCGATGGTGGGCCAGCTCGTGTGGTTTGCCAGCAGCTCCTGAAACGGCCCCAGCACATGCGGCAGGATGACTTCGCCGGCGGCATAGCTGTAGCTGTCCTTCGAGGACGTGTAGCCGCCAAAGCAGTTCATGAAACGATGCAGCTGGCTCTGGGCATGATGGAAACGCCCGGCGCTCGACCAGCCGTAACTGCCAGCATAGATCGCCTGATTGCCGTGCTCTTCCTTCACCCGCTTGAGTTCGGCCGCGACCAGATCGAAGGCTTCATCCCAGGTCACCGCGACAAAGGGCTGGCTGCCGCGCCCGACATTGTCTCCGCCCGGCCCATGTTCCAGATAACCCTGCCGCACCATGGGCTGGCGAATCCGGACCGCATCGTCCAGGGCTCCCGGCATGGAATTGGCCAGGCTGGAAGGGTCAGGATCACCGGCCACCGGGCGCATCGCCACCACGCGTCCGTCTTCGACTTCAGCGTGATAGGCGCCCCAGTGGGTTACGGTTGGAAAACCGGCGTCATCCGTCATGGAACCTCGCAACCTGCTCATCGTTGGCAACGGTCTTCTTCGTCCCACGAATGCAAAGCCGCTGCAATGGCGTGACGGTCATCACGTCGTGAACACTCCGTCACCGTGACCGAGTTTTTCACGTTTCCTTCACAGCAGCTTTCACCTTCGTTTCACGCCCGTCCGCCATTTCCAACACAACCGGCGCATCCCGCACCGGCACGAACATGGACTTGGGAAGAAACGACATGACACAGAACGACCATCGCGGACTGGCCCTGACCGGCGCCACCGACAACGCCATCGCCCTCTATGAAAAGGCGATTGGTGAATTCCAGTGTTACAGCGGCGATCCCGTCGCCAGCATCGACGCAGCCCTGGCGGATTCTCCCGACTTTGCCATGGCGCATATCCTCCGCGCCTATCTTTTCATCACCGGCACCGACACCCGCGGCCTTGAGGATGTCCGTGCTGCCAGGCGCGGTCTTGATGCTGCTCCCGGCGACAACCGCGCACGCATGCACGGTCTGGCCATTGATGCCTTCCTGGCCGGAGACTTCGAAGCCGCTCTCGAGCGTCTCGAGGACATCCTGATCCTGTGGCCGCACGACGTCGTGGCACTGCAGACCGCCCATCTCTTCGACTTCCTTCTTGGCGATGCGCGTAACCTGCGTGACCGGGTTGCCCGGCGTCTTTCGGCATGGACACCGTCTGATCCCGGTTATCATATCCTGATCGGGATGCACGCCTTTGGTCTTGAGGAATGCAACGACTATGCCCGGGCCGAAGAACGCGGCCACGAAGCCCTTGCGCTCAATCCGCGCGACTGCTGGGCCCACCACGCCGTGGCCCACGTCCTGGAAATGCAGGAGCGTCGCGACGAAGGCATCCGTTGGATGAACGAGCGCGAAGTGCAGTGGGCCCACGACAACTTCTTCTGCGTCCACAACTGGTGGCATCTGGCGCTTTACCATCTCGAACAGGGCGATCATGACCGTGTGCTCGAGCTCTATGATGGCCCGGTCCAGGGCGGCCAGTCCGATGCCATGATGGACATGGTCGATGCTTCAGCCCTGCTGTGGCGTCTGAAGCTGCGCAACATCGACGTCGGCGATCGCTGGCGCGGTGCAGCCGACATCTGGCAGCCGGTTGCCGAGGACGGCTACTACGCCTTCAACGACGTGCATGCGGTCATGGCCCTGATTGCCGATGGCAGAATGGCGGCGGCAGCACGCACCGTGATCGCCATGGAACGTACCATCGAGCGCGGCATCGGCAGCAATGTCGCCATGACGGCAGAGGTCGGTTTGCCCTTCGCCCGTGCCCTCATCGCATTCGAGACCGGTGCGTTCGATGAGTGCGTGCGTCTCCTGCGCCCGGTGCGCACGCGTGCATATCGGTTTGGCGGCAGCCACGCACAGCGTGATGTCCTGGACCAGACCCTGATCGAAGCCGCGCGACGCGGGGGTGATCATCGCCTGGTCAAGGTCCTGGCCAGCGAACGCAGGGAAGCCAAACCGGGCGATGCCTATGCCCGGTCCCTGTTGCACACTGCCGCGAACGAAAACCAGGCAAACACCACAAAGGTGGCTTGAACGTCCACGTCTCCGACCAGGGCGGCGGTGTCCGGATATGGACGCCGCCGCCTTGCTTTGTGACCCTTTTGCCTCTGTTATGGGGGTTCATGTGATCAAACAGGCCCTGGCAACACCCATGGCAATGCTGCGCATCGAACTTCTGGGCGGGCTGGAACTGATTGGCGCCGACGGCGCGCCGATCAGCATCAGCGCGCGCAAGGTTGCGGCCCTGGCGGCCTATCTTGCCGTGGTACGGCGCCCCCAGGGGCGCGACGCGCTGGCCGCCATGTTCTGGGGTGACCGCGCCGAGGAACAGCCCGCATGAGTCTGCGTCAGGCGCTCAGCGCCTTGCGCAAGGCGCTGGGGCCGCACGCCAACGCGCTACAGGCCAGTGTTCACGAAGTTTCGCTGATCCAGGGCACCTTCGACACCGATGTTGCTGGATTCGAAAGTCTCGTGAGCGACGGCGCCACAGCCAGCCTTGCCGCCGCAGCAAACCTCTATCGCGGACCGTTTCTGGAAAACATCCAGACCCGCTGCCCTGCCTTTGACGATTGGCTCGACGAGGAACGCCAGCGCCTGCGCAACCTGGCCACCGATGCGTTCTTCAAGGGTGCGCGTGCGGCAGAAGACGCAAGAGACTGGGCGCTGGCCGGCCAGTTCTGTGCGCAGGCCCTGCGCATCGACCCGTTTTTCGAGGA
>CALIUG010000059.1 GCA_938048755.1 uncultured Alphaproteobacteria bacterium | reverse complement strand
CCATGACGGGTGGTTGTGAGAATGGTGTGTGAACGTCGTGCGTTTGGCCGTGAAGCGCGGGCTTCAGTTCGTTGCTTCGCAACTCGAGCCGGTTGCCGTGCTCACGGCCTTGGCAAGAGCGTGTTTGCGATCACCGATCTTGAAGTCTTCCTGCACATGGGTGCTGCCGATCTCGGTGGCATTGAGACAGATCGTGCGGACATGGGTGCTACCCAGAAGACTACCGGTGCAGGTCACATCATAGGTGGGGTCGGAGGCATTGGTGGTCTTGCAGTTTCCGGCCTCGTCACCATCGCCGCAGGTCAGAGTCATGGTGACGTCATCGCAGGTCAGAGCGATATCGTCTGCCTGCGCGAGGGATGTGATCAGCATCAGCGCGGGAAGCAGGAACAGGGAAGGCAATCTGCGTATCATGGTCGTCTCCCTAATCGGCCTTGGACGGCCCCTGCGGCTCGACCTTCTTGCCAAAGCCGCGGCCCTTCATGACGGCGGCTTCGCCGAACTTTTCGCGTACCGCGTCGAGTGCCTGTTCGACCTTGCTTTCGGTCACCCCGCCACCAGCAAACAGGTCGGTCTGGGCGATGGCGGCGGCTTCGACGAGATCATGGGCGCCGATGCCGATCAGACGAAAGGCGCGCCCGTTGGCTTCGCGGGTCATCAGAGGCTCGGCGACGCGGAACATCTCCTCGGCCGATTGGGTCGCTCCGGGAAGGTGTCGGCTGCGCGTGATGATGCGGAAATCGGCAGTCTTGAGTTTCAGCGTCACGCCTTCGCCGGCCAGCCCGGATTTCTTCAGGCGGCGCGAGACGTTTTCGGCCAGTTGCCACAGGATCGGGCGCAGTCGGTCGGCATCGGCAATGTCGGTATCCAGCGTGGTTTCCGAGGATACGCTCTTGGCCTCGCTTTCGGGGTCGATGCTGCGGTCGTCTTCACCACGGCTGCACAGGGACAGGCGATGGCCGATCTTGCCGTAGCGTGCGACCAGTTCGGCCTCGTCGATCCGCGCCAGTTCGCCGATCAGGGTGATGCCGTCGCGCGCCAGGCGCTGCTGCATGGCCTGGCCGACACCCCAGAGCATGCGCACCGGCTTGTCCGACAGGAAGGTGCGGGCATCGCCTTCGCCCAACACGGCAAAACCGCGCGGCTTGTCGAGGTCCGAGGCGATCTTGGCCAGGAACTTGTTGTAGGAAAGCCCGATGGAGACCGTGATGCCGATCTCTTCCTCGACCCGTCTGGCCAGCGCCGCCAAGGTCGTTGCCGGACTGCCGTGATGCAGCGTTGCCGTGCCCGTCAGGTCCATGAAGGCTTCATCGACCGAAAGCGGCTCCACCAGCGGTGTCAGGTCCTGCATCATCGTGCGGACCTCGTGCCCGATCGTGGAGTACTTCTTCATGTCGGGCTTGACGACAACCGCGTCGGGGCAGGCCTTCAAGGCCTTGAACATCGGCATGGCCGAACGCACGCCATAGGTCCGCGCGATGTAACAGCAGGCCGCCACGACCCCGCGATGGCGCCCGCCCACGATGACCGGCTTGTCGCGCAAGTCGGGGTTGTCGCGCTTTTCGATCGTGGCATAAAACGCATCGCAATCGAGATGGGCGATGGAAAGTCGGTGCAGTTCCTTGTGGCGGACAAGACGCGACGAACCGCAGGCCGTGCAGGCTTCGGCGTCAGGCGGCGGCTGGCTGCCGCAATCACGGCACAGGGTTTCCAGGGTCATGTCCTTGGTGTTTGGCCGATCATCATATCTTCTGTGCCACGTCATGCGAACCGGGTAGTTTGAATCATGAACATCAAACCTCTGAGCAAAGCGCTCCAGAAGCGCCTCGAACGCCATCAGGTGCCCGGCTGGGCACGTGGTGTCTGGAAACGAACCCGCTTGCGCCTGGACGGTGACGGCATACGCGGCGGCACACGGGTCATCTGGGTGCAGACCCCGATCCTGTTTGCCGACATTCGTTCGCCGCAGCCCAGCGATTCGGATGGCGCCGAGGAAGGCTTTGCGGGCCATCTTGTCGTCCGTGGCATGGTCTGCTCCTGGCAGCGGCCGATTGACCTCCATTCGCCACGGGAGCCCGGCGATGAAGGCGCCATGTTCCGCGATGGCGACGTCATGCTGGAAGCCGGCATCCATGACAACTATGTCGAGGACTGGAAGCTGATTGGCCAGCCCGAACAGCACCTGGCCATGAGCCGTGGCCGCTTCGATGTCACTCGCGACGGCATTGCCTGGGACGAAAACGCGCCGCTCGAGGTCGTGGTCGCCAGCGATGGCCATGTCATCCACGCCTGGCGCGGCGAGGGCGGGGCAGGGCTCGCCTACTACCTCTACAACCCGGCAACCGACACGCTGCGCCCGCGCCATGCTGTGGGCGTCCCGGTTTCGGGGCTGGCAGGTGGTTCATGGCAGGTCTGGTCCACAGACATGAAGGAGTCGGGCGCCCTGGCGCTGGCAGAGATGCTGGGTTGAGTGGTCCACTATTGACTCTGGGTCATTTACCACTATTTAATGACTCTCAGTCAATAAGTGATGGTCACGATGGATCAGAAGACATTGCGGGAGACTGCGGGACAGAAGTTCCTGGGCGTCGGAGGCGGCATTCTTGCGCCCCACCGCGCGGACGAAGCGATCGCGTTCTTCGACGAGGTGCGTCGCATCGAGCCGGTGCTGTATCTTGGTGAGGATTCCTGGCTGATCACACGGCATGAGGATGCCAGGGCGATCCTGCGCGACACCCGCTTCAGCAACAACGAAACAGCCGTACACCGCGACGGCGAAGAGCCGTACGGCGAAGGATTTGCCCGGTCCATGCTGTTCATGGATCCGCCCGATCACACCCGTCTGCGCAGCCTCGTGCAGCAGGCTTTCGCACCGCGTCGCCTGAAGTCTCTCGAAGACGATATCGAGCAGGCCGTGGATGAACTGCTCGATGCTGTCGTCGATCAGGGCCGTATGGATGTCGTCGCCGACTACGCCCGTCCGCTTCCTGTCTGGGTGATTTCGTCCATTCTGGACGTGCCCGAGCCCGACCGGGAGCACATTCAGGATCTGGCGCAGGATTCTTCTCTCACACTCGACATGGAATACCTGAGCAACGAGGCAACCGAGCGTGCCCTGAACGCCTCCGTCGCGCTGCAGGACTACTTCCGCGACTTCGTTGAAGCCCGCCGCATCAGCCCCGGCGACGATGTCCTCAGCGGCATGATCGCTGCAGAGGAGAGCGGGGAGGTTCTGAGTAACGACGAGATCGTCGCCATGGCCGACCTTCTGTTTGTCGCGGGCCATGAGACGACCGTGAATCTGATCGGCAATGGCACCCGCGCCATGCTCGACAATGAGGATTCGCTCGCGCGCCTCGCCGCCAATCCGGAACTCATTACTTCAGCCATCGAGGAGAGCCTGCGCTTTGCACCTTCCGTCACGGTCAACGGCCGCACCGCCTCGATGGACCTTGCCGTGGGCGACAAGTGCATCAAGCGCGGACAGCATGTCATCATCCCCATGGGTGCCGTGAACCGCGACCCCGAGAGATTTCCTGATCCGCACCGGTTCGACGTCGGACGCAAGGACAATGCCCATCTGACGTTCTCGATCGGACCGCATGTCTGTCTGGGTGCCTTTCTGGCCCGCATGGAGGCCCGCATCGCCTGGCGGCGTATGCTCGAGCGCATTACCGATATCGCCTCGCTTGGCCCGTCGCGTTACCGCGAGCATGTCACCCTGCGCGGCTTGGAATCGGTCGATATCACGTTCACTGCGGCATCATGAACGCCGTTGCGCCACGCTGGGAACGCCGCCCGGAAACACGCCGGGACGAACTGCTCGATGCTGCCACCCGGTTGCTGCAACACCAGCCTCTGTCGGCCATCAAGGTGAGCGATATCACCGAAGCGGCGGGAACATCGAAGGGCACGTTCTATACCTACTTCGCAAGCAAAGAAGCGCTCTACACGGCCCTCAACCAGCGCTATCTCGACGGACTGATTGCGGCCATGGACGAAGCTGCCGCCATGCCCGGTCTCGGCGACTGGTTCGAACGCCACGATGCCTCGCTCGCAGCCGTTATCGGCTACATGTACGAGAGAACAGAACTGATCGAGGTCTGGGAACGCGAGGGTGCCAACAGCGATCCCGCGCAGGTTTTCTCGACCGGTCTCAGCCGCATTGCCTCGGCGCTTGCCGCCAGCATCGAAGAGGAAGTCGCGGCTGGACGGATTTGCTGTCAGGACCCGATGGCAACCGCGCTTCTTGTCTCTCACGGGATAGACGGCATCGTGAGTGATGACCTGACCGGCCGCGAACAGCTCGGGCAGGAGCGCGTCGTTGACGCGGTGCAAGCCATGTTCCGGGCGCTTGTCGCGCGGTCTTCGCGATGATCATCCGTCAGAGTGACCCTGTAGCCTTTCGCAGAACCAGCTTGTAACGGCCTCGTTCACAACGTCCCAGTGTTCGCGCAGGCCGTGGCTCGCCCCATCCACAATCATAGTTCTCGAACCCGGTGGAAGAACTGACATCGTGCGGCTCGCAGCCTCGGCCAGCATCCGTTCCTCGGCGTCGTCAGGGCTGCCGCCATGGATCAGGAGGACGGGGCAGGCGAGGCCTGCAAGACGTTCTCCACGGCTGCCTTCACCAAAGGCGCGAAGGAGTGCTTCGGAGACAACCACACGGTCACGCCACGTGCCATCAACAGGGTTGGTCAGAAAGCCGGTCTGGTCGCGTTCGGCAAGCTGTTGAATGGTGTAATGCTCGGACCAATCATAGGACAACGGTTTGGTGGCGGCGCCTGTCGTGGCCATAGCAATGATGTCAGGTCTGCGAAACTGCAGACACAGGCTGCCACCCAAACTGTTGCCGAAAAGGCCCAGGCGGTGGTGCCCCATGTTCACCATGAACGTGCAGGCAGCATCGATGTCAGTGGCAAGGCCTTCTGGTGTCAGCGCTGTGTCTTCGCTTTCGCCACAGCCGCCGCAGTCAAAAGCCAGAACGGCAAGGCCTGCGGTCTTAAGGGCAATGGAGAGCGCGTCAAAGCGGCCATTGGAAGATTTGTCGTTGCAGAAACCATGGACCAGCACGATGCCGCTTCTGGTAGGCGCAGTGTGATAATGGCCGACAAGACCGGTGCCCAGGGCATTGGAAAACGTGACTCGTTCCATGGCTTCAGGGTATCACGCCGATCTTGAAGATTGGATGATGTGATGACCCTGCAACGCGACGACTACACTGCGGCCAGCCGTGATGCCTGGAATGTCTCGGCCCAGCATCATCGCGATGGTGAAGACTGGACGAAACTCACCGACGGATTTGCCCGGCCCGGCTTCTCCTGCCTTGATGGGGTTGAAACCGCGCTGATGCAGGATCTGGACGTGGTCGGACTGGATGTCGCGCAGATCTGTTGCAACAACGGGCGCGAGCTGATTTCCGTGCGCAATATGGGGGCTGCCCGTTGCGTCGGCTTCGACCAGTCCGATGCGTTTCTGGAGCAGGGCCGCGAACTGGCTGCGCTGGCCGGGCAGGACGTCGAGTTTGTCTGCTCGGATGTCTACAAGATCGGCCCGGAATTCGACGGTGCCTTCGATCTGGTGCTCATCACCATCGGCGTCTTCGGCTGGATGCCCGACCTCAAGACGTTCATGGAACTTCCCGCCCGCCTGCTCAAGCCCGGCGGGCGCCTGGTGATCCATGAAGAACACCCCATCATCAACATGTTCGATCCCGAGCATGAACGCCCCTTCGAGCCGGTGCTCGACTATTTCCGGCCGGAACCTCTCAAGGAGCAGGGTGCGATTGTCTATGACGGCACACCCAACGAAACCGAGGCGACGCACTGGTGGTTTTTCCATACGCTGTCAGACGTCATGACCGCTGCCCTTGCGGCCGGACTGGCATTGGAACGATTTGACGAGCACCCCAACAACATCAGCGGGGTGTAGTGGAACATCTATCATGAGCGCGAGACCAACATGCCCGTGAGTTATGTCATGGTGTGGCGCAGGAACGGCTGAGCAGGAGGATGAGAACATGACGGCAGATCTGGCACAGACACGTGTGGACCTGGCCGCGGCCTATCGCATGGCCGTGCATCACGGCTTCAACGAAGGCATCTGCAATCATTTCACGATGATGGTGCCGGGCAGTGACGAACACTTCCTGCTCATTCCCTATGGCCTACACTGGTCTGAGGTGACGGCGTCCTCGCTGCTGGTGGTCGATTTCGATGGCAACGTGATCGAAGGCGAGGGCGAGGCTGAAGCCACGGCCTTCTGCATCCATGCGCCGATCCACCGGGCGCGCGCCAATGCCCGTTGCCTGCTGCACACGCACATGCCCTATGCCACCGCGCTTTCCATGCTGGATGACTTCCGCTTCCCCATGGCGAGTCAGAACGAGCTGGGGTTCTATGGCCGCATTGCCTATGACGACCTCTATACCGGCCTTGCCTTCGACACGACCGAGGGCGACCGGCTGGCTCAGGTCATGGGCGATGCCGACATTCTGGTGATGGCCAACCACGGCATCATGATCGCGGGCGAAACCATCTGGGATGCCTATGACGATCTCTATTACCTGGAACAGGCCTGCAAGACGCTGGTGCTGGCCATATCCACCGGTCGCGACCTGCGCCGCGTGCCTCAGGATGTCGTCGCCCACACGGCCCGCCAGATGAACCGTGTGCCCGACCGCCCCGGCGCACGCCACCACTTCACCGCGCTCAAACGCGTCATGGACCGGGTGCTGCCGGGCTACGCAGCGTAACCGGCGCGCTCGAACCCCAGGAGAACGTCATGGAACTTGGTCTGGCCGGTAAAGCGATCATTGTTACGGGCGCATCGCGCGGCATCGGTCTGGCGATTGCCGATCTCTGTGCGGAGGAGGGCGCATCGGTCGCCATCTGCGGGCGCAGCCAGGGCGACGTCGATGCCGCAAAGGCGCAGCTCGAGCGCCACGGCAACAAGGTCCACGCCGCATTGTGTGATGTCGGCAAGGCCGATGAGGTCACACGCTTCATCGAAGAGGCGGCCGAGGCCCTGGGCGCCATTCATGGTCTGGCCAACAACCCCTCGGCGTTCGGCAACGGTGATAACGAGGAAAGCTGGCAGCGCTGCCTGGATGTCGATCTCATGGGCACCGTGCGCGCGACCTGGTCCGCCTTGCCCCACCTCAAGGCGTCCGGTGCAGGCGCCATCGTGAACACCACCTCCATCTCGGGCATCGGCGCCACCAGTAATCTGCCCTATGGCGCGGCCAAGGCAGCGGTGATCCAACTCAGCCAGTCCCATGCCAAGGCGTTTGCGTCCGATGGCGTGCGCGTCAACACCATCGCACCAGGCTCCATCGACTTTCCCGGCGGCGTCTGGCAGCAACGCAAGGCCAACAATCCCGATGTCTACTACGACACACAAGCCGGCATTCCCTCCGGCCGCTTCGGCCGCCCCGAAGAAGTCGCCCGCGTCGCCGCCTTCCTGCTCTCGGACGCCGCAAGCTGGGTCACCGGCCAGGTCATCTCGGTCGACGGTGGTCAGAACCTCTAGCCGGTCGACGCCCACGGTCTCACTGCCATTGCCGCAGCCGCCGGGTCGGGCTACAACCCGCGCCTGTTCAATCCGATAACTCATGAAGACGGAGCGGTGCTTTGGCCTCGTATCAGTACATCTACGTGATGAAGGGTCTCTCCAAGACCTATCCCGGCGGCCGTGAGGTTCTCAAGGACATCTGGCTGAGTTTCCTGCCCGGCGCCAAGATCGGTGTGCTGGGTGCCAACGGTGCCGGTAAGTCGACCCTGATGAAGGTCATGGCGGGTTTGGAGACCGAGTTCAACGGCGAGGCCTGGGCGGCTGATGGCGTGAAAATCGGCTATCTGCCCCAGGAACCCGAACTGGACGACTCCAAGGATGTCATGGGCAACGTCATGGAAGCCATGGCTGAGACCAAGGCGCTGCTCGACCGTTTCAACGAGGTTTCGGGCAAGTTTGCTGAACCCATGGAAGACGATGAGATGAATGCGCTCATCGAGGAGCAGGGCGAACTCCAGGAAAAGATTGATGCCGTGAACGGCTGGGATCTCGAACGCACGCTCGAGATCGCCATGGACGCGCTGCGCCTGCCGCCGAGCAATGCCGAGGTGACCAATCTCTCAGGCGGTGAAAAGCGCCGTGTGGCCCTGTGCAAGCTGCTGCTCCAGAAGCCAGACATGCTGTTGCTCGATGAGCCGACCAACCATCTTGATGCGGAATCGGTGGCATGGCTGGAGCGCTTCCTGGAAACCTATGAAGGCACCGTCGTGGCGATCACCCATGATCGCTACTTCCTGGACAATGTTGCTGGCTGGATCCTGGAACTCGATCGCGGCCGCGGCATTCCCTACGAAGGGAATTACTCCGGCTGGCTCGACCAGAAGCAGAAGCGTCTGGCCCAGGAAGGCCGCGAGGAGGAAACCCAGCAGAAAGCGCTGCAGCGTGAACTGGAATGGGTGCGTGAAAGCCCCCGTGCGCGCCAGTCCAAGGGCAAGGCCCGCCTGGCTGCCTATGAGAACCTGCTGGCCGAAAGCGAGAAACGTGCTGAGGGGCCTGCTCGTGGCCGCATTGTCATTCCGCCCGGCCCGCGCCTGGGCGATCTGGTGATCGAGGCCAACCATCTCCAGAAGGCCTTTGGTGACCGCCTGCTGATCGATGAACTCAACTTCAAGATTCCCCAGGCCGGTATTGTCGGTATCGTCGGGCCCAACGGTGCGGGCAAGACGACGCTGTTCAAGATGCTGACCGGCCTGGAAGAGCCCGATTCCGGCAGCCTGAAGAAGGGCGATACCGTGGTGCTGGGTTACATCGACCAGACCCGCGACAGCCTGGAATCCGACAAGACGGTCTGGGAAGACATCTCGGGTGGCCTGGATGTCGTCATGATGGGCAAACGTGAAGTGCCCAGCCGCGCCTATGTCGGCGGCTTCGGTTTCAAGGGTGCCGACCAGCAGAAGAAGGTCGGCCAGCTCTCAGGCGGTGAACGCAACCGCGTGCATCTGGCCAAGATGCTGAAATCGGGTGCCAACGTGCTGCTGCTCGATGAGCCCTCGAACGACCTGGATGTCGATACCCTGCGTGCGCTGGAAGACGCGCTGATCGAGTTCGCTGGCTGCGCGCTGGTCATCAGCCATGATCGCTGGTTTTTGGATCGTGTCGCGACCCACATTCTGGCCTTCGAAGGCGACAGCCATGTCGAGTGGTTCCAGGGCAACTACGAAGCCTATGACGAGGACCGCAAGCGCCGCCTGGGTGCGGCCGCCGACCAGCCGCATCGCATCAAGTTCAAACCCCTGACACGGTGATGGGTTTGCGATTGGTCCGTCCGGATTCCGGCGGCAGGAGGCGCGTCTGAGCACGACGCGCCTGATCCTGTTGATGGCGATGCTGACCGGCATGGGTCAGCTCGCCGTGGGGCTCTATGTGCCCTCGATGCCGGCGATTGCCGATCATTTTGCTGCCGATGACGACCGGGTGAAGCTGACCTTCAGCCTCTTCATCCTCACCCTTGCGGTGGCCCAGCTCATCGTTGGCCCGCTCTCGGACCGGTATGGGCGCAAACTTGTGCTTCAGATTGGCAACCTGATCTTTCTGGCTTCCTCCGCTCTGTGCGCCTTTGCCCCCACGCTTGGCATCCTGATTGCCGCGCGTGTTGCCCAGGGTATCGGTGCCTGTGTGCCGGTGGTGGTGAGCCGGGCCGTGGTGCGCGATGGTCATTCCGGCGAGGAGGCGGCGCGCGCCCTTGCTGCCATCGGCATCGTGATGGCAATTGCGCCTGCAATCGGCCCCACGCTGGGCGGTATCATCCAGGTCACGCTGGGCTGGCGTGCGGTGTTTGGTGCCCTGGCCGTGGTCGGTGTCATCGCTTTTCTGCTGATCCAGTTCCAACTGGTCGAAACGCTGCCCCGGGAACGGCGTCAGCCGTTGCGCCTGACGCGCATCCTGGCGACCTATCTGTCGCTGCTGGCGGATCGCCGTTACATGGCCTTTGCGCTCGCCGTTGCGTTCAGCATGGCCGGACTTGGCGCCTATCTGGCCGGAGCACCCTTCATCTTCATCCGGCTTCTGGATGTGCCCGAACCGGTCTTTGGTATGTTCTCGATCATCAATGTCGGAAGCTTTGCCGTCGGCAGCGCTATTGCTTCGCGGGTGACCGGGCGCTGGCTTACCATGCCGGCCATGGTGGTTGTGGGCGGATGCCTGACCATGGCTTCGGGCTCCACCCTGCTGGCGATCATGCTGACGGGTCATCTGTCGGTGATCGCGATCATGGGTTCCGTTGCTCCCTACTTCATCGGCATGGGCCTCCTGGCACCCAACGCCATGGCCGCGGCGATCAACCGCTATCCCGACAAAGCCGGGTTGGCTTCGGCCATGCTGGGATTCCTGCAGTTCGGCGGTTGGGGCGGTGCGGGTCTGGCGGTCGGTCTGCTGGGCGGCAGCGGTGCGGTGCCGTTTTCGGCCGTGGTCGCGTTTGTCGGTACGGCAACGCTGATGAGTTTCCTTCTTCTCTACGGCAAGCCCGAGAAGTTCCGGCCATGATCGCACCGGAAAAAACCCATGTGGTGGTGGAAGTGCACGGCATTCTCGTCACCGTCGATATCAATGGTAAGCCCGTGCGTTGCTCGCCCATGCAGGGGCTCAATCTCTATCCCGTGGTCGGCGATCATGTCCGGGTCCGGTCGGCAGAACAGGAGGGCGACCATCCCGTCGTCTTCGAGGTGCTGCCCCGGCGCACGAGTCTTGCCCGGTTGCGCCGCGACAACACGCGCCATGGCAGCAGTGGTGCCGTCGAGCATGTGCTGGCCGCCAACATCGATCTTGCCGTGATCGTTGCCGCGCTGACGCGTCCGCCCTTCCATCCCCGATTCATCGACCGTTACATGGTCCTGGCCCAGCGCGGCGGCCTCGATGTAGCAGTGGCGCTCAACAAGGCCGATCTGGGTGTCGAACCTCCGGATCTCTCGGTCTATCGTGATCTGGGTCTGGAGATCGTCAAGCTCTCGGCCAAGACCGGCGAGGGACTGGGCGACCTGCGCACCCTGATCGAGGGCAAGACTGTGATCTTCACCGGACACAGCGGCGTGGGGAAGTCGTCACTGGTGAACGCCCTGCACGAAACCGCCATGGCAGCGGTGGGCGAAGTCGGCGGCAAGCGGGGGCAGGGACGCCATACGACGTCGAGGACCTCGCTCTATCGCCTGGATGAGACCACTGCGATTGTCGATACGCCCGGTGTGCGCTCGCTCTCCATGGCCGGTATTCCCGCCGACGAGCTGGGCGAGCTCTTCCCCGAAGTCAGCGAACGCGCGGAACTGTGCAAGTTCCGCAACTGCACCCATGACCACGAGCCGGGCTGTGGCGTAGAGGCCGCCGTTGAGTCAGGCGAGATCGCCCGGGTGCGTTACGAAACCTATCTGCGGCTGCTTCACGAAGAAGAGTAAGGCGCTTCAAAACACCTTGTCATCCCGGCCGACCAACGGGAGAGCCGGGACCTCGATAGGCAGGCGCAAGACGCTCGAGGCCCCGGATCGGCGGTGCTGCGCAACTTGTCCGGGGTGACACGCCTTCTACATCAGCTTGTGGGGCGCATCAGGTTGCCGGCTTCCAGACGGCGTTCGATCTCTTCGAGCTCCAGGCCTTTGGTTTCGGGCACAAAACGGATGCTGAAGAGCAGACCCAGCGCGCAGATCACGCCGAAGAAACCCATGACCCAGCTGATCCCCAGCGCATTCAGCGCGATGGGGAAGGTCAGCACGACCAGGAAGTTCGAACCCCAGTTCACCACAGAAGCCGTGGCCATGCCCTGGCCGCGCAGGGCCAGCGGGAAGATCTCCGACATCATGATGTGGGGGATCGGGCCAAGGCTGACGGCAAACGCGGCGATGTAGACGAGCAGGGCGCCGATCGCGATGTAGTGCGATCCGGGTCCGTCCCAGGCAACCGCGATGGCCAATGTGGCCAGCGAAACGGTTGTTCCCATGAAGCCGATGAACAGCAGGCTGCGCCGCCCCAGACGGTCGATTAGCCACATGGCGACCACGGTAAAGAGCACGTTGACCGCGCCCACCCCGACCGTTGCCAGGAGCGCACCGGACGTGGAATCAATGCCGGAAGCCGAGAAGATGATCGGCGCGTAGTAAATGACCGCGTTGATGCCCGAAAGCTGCTGAAGGAGGTAGAGGCCCAGAGCGACGATGAGCGCGGGACGCACCGCACGCGCGAAAAGGTCACGCCAGTGGCTTTTGTGCTCCCCGGTGGAGACGTCCAGCATGTTGGTCATTTCCATCTCGACCGCTGCCGCATCGTTGCCGCGCAGGCGCATCAGACTGGCGCGCGCCTTGTCGGTATCGCCCTTGAGAGCCAGCCAGCGCGGGCTTTCAGGCAGGCGCAGGGCGCCCAGAAACAGGATGATGGCCGGCACGGCGCCGGTGGCGAACATCCAGCGCCAGTGGCCGCCCTCGGCCAGCGCATAACCCACGCCATAGGCTGAAACGATGCCCAGCGTGATGGCAAGCTGGTAGGTCGCCACCAGGGCGCCGCGCCGCTCGGCATCGGCGGTCTCGGAGATGTAGAGCGGTGCAACCATGCCTGCCACGCCGATCGCCAGGCCCAGGATGATGCGCGCGGCGATCAGGAGCTCGACATTGGCCGCCGCGGCGGTAAGGAGGCTGCCCACGGTAAAGGCGATGGCAGCCACCAGCAGGATGCGGCGTCGACCCAGGATGTCGGAAAGACGGCCCGCTGCCATGGCACCGACCAGGGCGCCAAGGGGCACGGCCGCCGTCATGAAACCCAACAGGGCAGGCGACATGGTGAAGGTTTTGGCGAGGCTTTCCTCGGCGCCTGCAATCACTCCCTCATCAAATCCAAACAGGAATCCTGCAATGGCGGCGACACAGGCGACCAGGACGATCATGCGCCTGATCCACCCATGACGTCATTCACCTTCTCGGCCTGGCGCAGGGCAAGTGCCGCGATGGTGAGGTAGGAGTTTGCCGTGCCCTGGCTGGGCCAGGAACTGGCATCGGCCGCCCACAGGTTGTCGTAACGCCAGAACTTGCCGTGGATGTCGGTCACACCTTCGGACTCGGTGGTGCCCATGCGCAGGCCGCCGATTTCGTGCAGCGCTTCGCCGGGGTTGTTGATCTGGTCCTTGACCACCTCGGCACCCATCACCTTGGCGGCGGCAGGCATGCAGTCACGCATCTGCTGGAGAACCTCGATGTCCTGCTCGCTGCGGTCATAGACCACGACATAGTCGTTCATGACCGACCCGCCGCTCTCGCGTTTGCGCAGTTCCAGCCGGTTGCTGTGTTCGACCGTGCCGATACCAAAGACATAGAACAGCACATAGACACCGTCCGGATCGGGCTCCAGCCACACCGTGGCGTGATAGGGACTGTACCAGGTCTCGTTGAACGGACCCTGAAGCTGAACGTGATAGGGGCGTTCGGGAGTCGGCTCCAGGAAGATGTAGAGCGGGCCTTCCTCGAGCGGCTTGTCGAGCTTCATGACGCCCTGAACGAAGAGATGGTCGTTGATGCAGTGACCCATCATGCCGCTGGGGTCGTCCAGTTCGGAGACCATGGCAAGGCGGGTCGACTGCAGTGCGCTTCCCGCCAGGACGACCTGGGACGCCTTCAAGGTGTGGGTGTCGCCGGTGCGGTGATCCAAGACCTCGACGCCTTCAATGGCGCCGTCACCCTTGATCAGGCGCAGGGCCTCGGCCTGGGCAACCAGTGCAATTCCGGCTTTCTCGCCCCAGGGCACCAGATTTCCGCTGCGCAGCAGACGGGCGACAGAGCTGTCGAAGCCGCGGCTGATGTGACCATTGCGCACCTCGTTGGTGTCAACGCCCAGGGTCGCGCGGCGGGCTGCGATGTTTGCCGCATTCAGTTTGTCGATCAATTCGTCCTGGCTCTTGCTCTGGAAGAATGCTGGCTGGTCGCTGCCGGGCTGGCCGGACACATGCATCATGGCCTCGACCTGTTCGTAATAGGGCTCGAGGTCACCCAGAGAAATGGGCCAGTCGTCGAAATCCCAGGACGTGAAACGTGGCGTGCAGCCGCCCCAGAACACGGTGCGCCCGCCGACCAGCGACCAGGCATTGTTGTTGCCCGGCGCTTCTTCATCGCCGAGCGCTTCGAGATCGCCCGCGGTTTTCCAGGACGAGCGATAGACCACCTTCTGGTGGATCTGGGGAACGAGGTCTTCGCGGCTGCGGAACGGGGTCGAGCCGACATGACTGGTCAGCAGGAAGGGGCCTGCTTCCAGGATCACAACGCGCTTGCCCTGGCGTGCCAGGTGAATGGCGCTGGTGACCCCGGCAGCACCGCTGCCAACGACCAGAACGTCGATGGGATGGTCGCCCTTTGCAACATCGGCGAGATTGCTTTCGAGAATGGATTCGAGCGTGGCCATGGTTCTCTTCCCCCTTAACCCAGAATGACGCGAGCGACCTTGCGGTAGGCCGTCACGATGTCTTCGATGTCCTGATCGGTCAGGCAGGATGCAACCGACATCAACGCGCCGGTGTCGTGGCGACGATCGCATCCGGGCAGGAGACCGTGCTCATAGGACATGTCGTTGCAGAACGCGTTGGCGGGATGCGTCCAGGGGAACCCATCGGCCGAAAGCGAGCGCTTTTGCACCAGGCTGGGATTGTTGAAGTACCAGTGCATACCCCATTCGTTCATCTTGATGCAGGTCAGGCTGCCTTCGGGGCCGCGGATGCCTTCGGCGCGCAGCGCATCGACAAACCGATCACGCAGGTCCTGGTTTTCATAGGTCGTGATCATGAAGGGACCGCTGTCGCCCTTGGGATCGGGAATCTCCCGGAAACCCAAGCCCTTGATGTCGCTGAGCTGCTCGCGGATGCGCCACTTGGCGCTGCGCATGGCGCCGGTGATGCTGTCGAGCTTGCGGAACTGGGCAAGGGCCATGGCACCGGCCAGCTCGGACATGCGTGCGCCCACACCCCAAAGCTGGAAATCCACCTCGGACGGGTCAAGGCGACCCTTGTCGTTGCGTGCGTAGCCCAGATCATGGATGGCAAAGCAGCGTTTGTAGAGATGCTCGTCACGGCACATCATCATGCCGCCATCGCCGCTGGTCATGTTCTTGTTGAGCTGGAAGCTGAAGATGGCGATGTCGCCGAAGCTGCCGGTCGGTTTGCCATGCAGGCTGGAGCCCGCGGCCTGGGCACAGTCCTCCAGCAGGTAGATGCCGTGTTTCTTGGTGATTTCGGCGATTCTGTCGATGTGACCGGGCGCGCCGCTCATGTTGACGAACAGCACCGCCTTGGTGCGATCGTTGATCTTGGCTTCGAGATCGGCCGGATCCATGCAGAACGTGTCGTCGATATCGACCAGACGCGGAATGGCGCCCAGCCGCACAACGGCTGACAGGCAGCTCACCCACATGTAGCCGGGAACCGCGACCTCGTCGCCTGGACCCACGCCGAAGGCGGCAAGCGCGATCAGCAGTGCCTGGCTGCCGGCATTGACGCCCAGGGTATAGGGCATGTCGTATTTCTCGCGCCATTCGGACTCGAGCGTATCAACCATGTGCTGCAGGTCGGGGCCGTAATAGCGAAACGGGCTTTTGGCCTTGATGACGCGATCAACAAGCTCGGCCTCTTCGTCGCCGATCCAGTGAACGCCCGGAAGTTCCCACGGCAAGGGGTCCTTGCGGACCGGTTCACCACCTTCAATTGCCAGACGATTGGCGTGTTCTGCACTGTTCGACACGTTCTTATTCTCCCACTGGATTGCGGCCCATCGGGCCAGCAAATGGATCACCCCTGATTGGGATCATGGGTTATCATTCCCGTTTAAACGAGCCTCGACAATTGATGTAAGCAAATCGCTACAGAGTTTAGGTCGGCAACGGGTGGCAGGCCGTGTAGAGAGGGCCGGATGCTTGATTGCTCCTGAGGGGGAGACTTTATGAAATTTGTGGCGGTCGGACTGGTTTCGGGCACGGCAGGCGTCCTGTTCGGCTACAGCGTTGCGGTTGTTGCGGGCGCCTTGACCTACCTGACCGATTTGTTCGCGCTTGATACCTTCGGCAGCGAGTTGGTTGTCACGTCGGTCCTGGTCGGTGCCTTCATCGGTGCCATGACAAGCGGTGAGCTGGCCGCCCGATGGGGCGAACGCAGGGTCATGATGACCACATGCGTGATCTTTGTCCTGGCGCCCATCGGGCTCGCCATGGCGGGGAGCGCATGGGAAGTCAGCCTTTGGCGTGGTTTGCTCGGCCTGGCCGTGGGAACAGTGTCGATGGTGGCACCGATGTATGTTGCCGAAGCCAGCCCAGCTGCGCGGCGCGGCGCCCTGGTCTCCCTATTTCAGTTCGGCGTGACGCTGGGTATTCTGCTCGCCTATCTCGTAGATTTCGCCTTTACCGACAGTGGAGCGTGGCGATGGATGTTCGCTCTTGGATGCCTGCCCGGGTTCGTCCTGTTTGGCGCTCTGTGGACGCTACCCGAAAGCCCCCGTTGGCTGCTGCTGAAAGGGCGTGATGCCGAGGCGCGTGCGGCCATGGTGCAGCTCCATGCTCATCCAGCCGATATCGAAGCTGCCGAAACCAATGCGGTCGAGGAAAACGGGCGCTGGAGCGAACTATTCAAGGCGCCGGTCGGTCTGGTTCTGGTGATGGCCGGTGGCCTGTTCCTGTTCCAGAACCTCTCGGGCATCGACGGTATCCTCGACTATGCGCCACAGATATTTCTTTCAGTCGGTGTCTCTGCGCAGACCGGCGCGATCCTGGCTTCCGTGGGGCTGGGTGCGGTCAACATGCTTGCCACCGTGGGGGCGATGTTCATCGTGGACCGTCTGGGGCGCAGGCCATTGCTGATTGGCGGGCTGACCGTGATGACGCTCAGTCTGGCCGTTCTGGGCGCATTGCTGCTGCGCCCCGAGATATCGAAAGAAGGAGAAATGGTCACGCTGGCCTGTCTGGCACTTTTCGTCCTGGCTTTTGCGTTCAGCATGGGGCCGCTGCCCTACGTTCTGACATCGGAGGTCTTCCCGCTGCGCGTTCGTGCACGGGGCATGAGCCTGGCCACCGCGACCAGTTGGTTGCTCAACATCGTTGTGGCAATGACCTTCCTGTCGCTGCTCAAGTTTGCCGGAACCGGGGCGACCTTCCTGGTTTATGCCGGCGTGTGCCTGGTGGGCCTGATCTTCTCATGGTTCATGGTGCCGGAAACGCGCGGGCGCTCACTGGCCCAGATTGAAGCAAACCTGCGCGCGGGACGTTCCGTGCGAAGGCTGGGTGACGCAGCGTAGAGGCCTTTGGGGGCTACTGTGAACCGCGCCACCTTGAGGTGTGGTCTTCAAGGGTCTGGCGGGCCTCAAGCGGTAGTTCGCGACCGATATCCATCAGCGTGTCGTGCAGTTCCAGATGCAGCAGGTCCTGTTTTGCACGCACAACGGCAAGAGCGGCCTGTACCTCGTCTTCGTTCATCGGATCCCTGGCCATGGCGCTCCAGATGTCGCCGGTGGAATCGCGCATGTCGATGAACAGTTCTTCCATTCTGGGTTTGTGCGCAGCGACGATGTCAGCGACCGTCTGCTGATCTTCCTCGGGCAGTACCTGGGCCACACGCGTGATCCAGCTTCCCTGGGCCTGGGGGGTCCAGTTCGAGGTTGCTTCACGCGTCAGATACCAGGATGCGCCAAACACGTTTAGCGCCAGTGAAATCACCAGCGCTATCGCGAGAGGCCTCGTGAAACGGCCGCTTTCCCTCATAAAGGCGTGTCCCCGCTGGCAATCTCGTCGGAAATGCTGCTGGCCGTGTTCACACTGGCACCTGACTGGGCATCAAGACCAACCCAGATGCCAAGACCCAGGGCAATCACAAGAACGGCCGCGGCCTGCATCAGGGGCATCACAACCGGGCTCATGCCTGAACGCTGCGGCGTTGTTTCGGCACTGCTGGTAATGCGATTCAGAAGGTCAGCCGAAGCTTCCGGCGCCTTCCAGGTGCCAAGCATCTGGTCAAGATCCTTGTCGGTGATCAGGCGGTGAACCTGAGCGATCTGTTCGTTGTTCTCGGGCATAACTACCTCACTTAATCCATCATGCCGGCAAGCGACACACGCAGGCTGCGCCGTGCTCGCACTAGCAGTTGCTCCAATGCCCCGACCGACACATCAAGAATGTCGGCTGCTTCGGCGTTGCTCAGCTCTTCAAAGAAGCAGAGCACCATCGCCTCCCTCTGCCGATCCGGCAAGGCCATCACGGCTTCGCGCACCTGGTCGGACGTCTGCTGACTTTCCAGCGTGGCGGCCGGCCCCGGCGCATCGTCGGACAGGTCCTCAGGGACCTCTCCGGCATTCGGCTTCACGCGGCGTGTGCGGTCGATGCAGAGATTGACCACCACCCGGTAAAGCCAGGTCGTGAACTTCGCACCGCCGGTCTTCCACTTTGGCGCATGGCGCCAAACCCGAAGCATGGCGTCATGGGCGATGTCCTCGGCGTCGGTCCGGTTCCCCAGCGTGCGATAGGCAATCGCAACGCACCGGTCCAGATGCCGTGCCGCCAGTACCCCAAAGGCGTCCCGGTCTTCGCTGCCGATCATGACCATCAGGCGGTCATCATCCAGCATGGTCAGCGAGGCCGTCGCGGTTGTGCGATCGAATTCGATAACGTTATCCAGTGCTGCGTCCAGTGGCATGACGCTTCCAGCCCCTCATCTGTGCCTGTCGAAGCGTTCCACGCAGGGCCCGAACGTTCCCTACGCGCAGTCATTGTATTTTTTTCGGTAATTTCATAGTTTTCTGACAACCAATCAAAGGTTGCCAATTTCATGGGAAAAACACGCCCTCGCGTGCTTCTGGTCGAAGATACGCCGCCACTTGCGCGTCTCTACCAGGAATACCTGCGTTTTGAGGAAATTAGCTTGGAATCCGTGGAATGCGGCCAGGACGCGCTGGATGCCATCAACCGGGATGAACCCGACGCCATTCTGCTGGATTTGCGGCTGCCTGATATGGACGGACTGGAGATCCTGCGCTGGATCCGCGAACGCAATCTGCAGAGCGAAGTCGTCATCATCACGGCGCACGGGTCGGTCAGCACGGCAGTCGAGGCCATGCGTGACGGAGCCTATGACTTTCTGGTCAAGCCGTTCAGCAGCGACCGCCTGACGGTCACGCTGAACAACGCCCTGGAACGGCGTGCGCTCAAGCAGATCGTGGTCGACATGACGCCCAAGCGCCACGGTGCCTTTGCCGGTTTTGTCGGCTCCTCCATGGTGATGCAGGATGTCTACCAGTTGATCGAGCGGGCAGCGCCCAGCACCGCTTCAGTGTTCGTGACCGGCGAAAGCGGCACGGGCAAGGAGCTTTGTGCCGAGGCGATCCACACGCTCAGCCCGCGTTCGCAAGGGCGTCTGGTCGCGATCAACTGTGCAGCCATTCCCCATGATCTTCTTGAGAGCGAGATCTTCGGACATGTCAAA
>CALIUG010000058.1 GCA_938048755.1 uncultured Alphaproteobacteria bacterium | reverse complement strand
CTTTGTTCTTCCCTGGGTTGCTGCACGCCGGTCCGCCCTGCGTGTCCGTGTGGGTCTCTTCCTCTATGACCGGCTGGGCGGCAGCGGTTCCCTGCCCTCCAGTCACCAGGTCAATCTGCGCCGGACGCCGTGGGGGCGCGGACTCAAGAATCATCTGCGCCTGGGCTTCACCTATGCCGATTGCTGGGTGGATGATTCCCGGTTTGTCGTGTTGATGGCCATGGATGCACAAAACCGCGGCGCAACGGTCATGACGCGCACCGAAGTGACGGCGTTGAAGCCCGATGACAAGGGTTGGCAGGTCACGCTGACGCAGGCGGAATCCGAGAAGCAGGTTTCCGCCCAGGTGGTCGTCAACGCCACCGGTGTGCGCGCTGAGCAGGTCGGCCGCGATGTCGCCGGGGTTGCCGAAACACCCCAGGTGCAGCTCGTCAAGGGCAGCCACATCGTTGTTCCTCGTATCCATGCGGGCAATCACGCGCTCATCCTCCAGAACGAGGACCGACGCGTCGTCTTCGTGCTGCCGTTCGAACGCAAGTTCAGCCTGATTGGAACAACAGACACGCCAATCACGGACCCAGATCGTGAACATGTCGTCGATGAGGCCGAAGTCGATTACCTGCTTCGTGCCGTTGCACCCTATGTCAAACAGGTGCCAGGCCCTGATGACGTGATCTGGTCCTTTGCCGGCACACGGCCGCTCAAGGACGACGGTGGCGATGATCCCTCTGCTGCCTCACGTGACTACTCTCTGGAACTCTCCAGTCGTGAGGGCGCGCGTATTCTTTCGGTCATTGGCGGCAAGATCACGACCTCGCGCAAGCTGGCCGAAGCGGTCCTCTCAAAGCTGCAACCACATCTCCCGAAAATGTCGGGCACCTGGACAGCTGGCGCCAAGCTTCCCGGCGGCGATCTGACCGATATCGACATCTACCACGACCGACTTCGCGCCGAATTCCTCAATCTCGATCCCATCTACCTGCGTCATCTGATCGACCGGCACGGCTCACTCTGTCACGAGGTACTGGAAGGCTGCGAAAGCGTGGCTGACCTTGGACACCACTTCGGCGGCGACCTCTACCAACGCGAGATCGACTGGCTCAAGGCGCGGGAATGGGCGGTTTCCGGCGATGACATCCTGTGGCGGAGGACCAAATGCGGCCTCCAGCTGTCACCGGCGCAACGTGAAGCGGTGATGGCGTCAATGTCCAAATGAGTGACGGCGGTCATGTATCTGCATCTGTGACGTAGCATTGCCACACCCTAGACTGACGCTGACAAATCTAGCATTGCGAGTGATCCATGATTTCCAGAAACCTGCTGACGACGTTCGTCCTTTCCGCTGGTCTTGCGTTTTCGCCGCCCGCCTTCTCCGCCGACGTGATCGGTGAGGTCGAGATGCTCTCGGTCTGGGCATACGGGACGCCTCCGGATGAGCCCAGGCGGGACCTGCGCGCACGTTCGGACGTGCATGCCGACGAACTGATCGAAACCGTCAAATCAGCCGAGGTCCTCATCCGGTTCGAAGACGGGACAACACTCGGGCTTGGTGCAGAGAGCACCATCTATCTCGACGAACTCGTGTATGACGGCGGTGCCGGTGACAGCATGGTGCTCACCATCACGCAGGGTTTCTTTCATTTCGTCACTGGAGACATTGCGCCAGAAGCTGTTGTCATTGAAACGCCCGCCATGATCATCGGCATTCGCGGGACGGACCTGGCGATCGGCGTTGATGGAAACGGCACATCGACAGTAGGCGTACGTGATGGCGCAGCAACGGCAACCCCGGCTGTCGGCGGCACAACCGTGGATGTCAACGCCGGTCAGACCGCAACAGCGGAAGTCGGCGACCGTTCCGTCAGTGTCAGCGATGGTTTGTCCTCCGGATTGGCCGGTGCCATGCCCGGCGGTAGTTCGAGCGGCGGCAGCGGTGGGCGTGACGGCGGCAGCGATGGCGGCGGTGGCGGCGGTGGCGGAAGTGGCGGCGGATACAACTGAAGACGCTACTGTATATTGGCTGACGTTCCCCTGAGCAGAAATTTGCTCTAAGCATCCCCCATGGCTGAGTTTCACTCTTGGGCGTTTTTGACGTCGCACGATCTCGAAGAGCTTGCTGGCGAGCAATGCGTGGCCGTGCTCCCCGTTGGTGCCATCGAACAGCACGGCCCGCACCTTCCTCTCGGCACGGACATGATGATTGCCGACGGCCTGGTCATGCGCGCGTGTGAGCGGCTGGAATCAGATGTCACGGTCCTTGTTTTGCCCACCCAGGCCATCGGGGAAAGCACGGAGCACGGCGCGTTCCCCGGCACCCTGAGCCATGAAGCCGAAACGCTGCTTGCTGCCTGGACCGAGATCGGCGTTGCGTTGACGCGGTCGGGTATTCACAAGCTGGTCATCGTCAACGCTCATGGCGGTCAGCCCCAGATCGTCGATCTTGTGGCTCAGCGTCTGCGGGCACGCCACGCCATGCTGGTTGTGCGGGCAAGTTATCTCAATTGGCCTCTGCCCGACGGCCTGATGGAAGCCGATGAGATAAGCCATGGTCACCATGGTGGCCAGGCCGAAACGTCGATCATGCTCGCGCTGCATCCCGATGCGGTACGCATGGACAAGGCTCGGGATTTTGCTTCCAGCGCACGCGATCTCGCCGACAGGCACCGGCGCTTCGGTCAGAGTGGCAGCATGGGCTTCGCCTGGCAGGCACAGGACCTCAATCCCGCCGGTGTCGTTGGCAATGCGGCAGGCGCAACAGCAGAACTGGGAGAGATCATGCTCGACCATTTTGCCGCCAGGCTTTCAGACCTCATCGCGGACGCGGCCGGGTTCGACAGGAACGCGTACTTTAATCTCGATGCCTGATTCCACGGAGATCGCGATTGTCGGTGCCGGCATTGGCGGCCTTGTCACGGCGCTGGCGCTGCACAAATCGGGCTACACGCCGGTCCTGCATGAATCGGCTGCCCAACTGGGTGAACTGGGCGTCGGGATCAACCTGTTGCCCCATGCCGTGCGTGTGCTCACAAACCTTGGGCTCCAGGACCGGCTCCTCGAAGCAGGCATTGCCACATCAGAGCTGCTCTATTTCAACAAGCACGGTCAGAAGATCTGGCGAGAACCGCGCGGGCTCGAGGCCGGCTATGACTGGCCCCAGATATCGATCCATCGTGGCAAGCTGCACGGCATTCTGCTGGATGAAGTTCGCCAACGACTGGGCAGCGATGCGGTCCTGACAGGCCATCATCTCAGAAGTCTCGATCTTGAAGGAGCACGCACCAGCCTGGACTTCACCATTCGCGGTGACGCGGAGAAGGTGTCCGTCTGCAAGGCTGACCTGGTGATCGGTGCCGACGGCATTCATTCGACGGTGCGCGCGCATTTCTATCCTGATGAAGGCCCGCCGATCTGGAATGGTGCAATTCTCTGGCGCGGAATCTGCCAGAGCGAATGTTTCCTCTCCGGCCGTTCCATGTTCATGGCAGGCCACGCCAACCAGAAGTTTGTTTGTTACCCGGTATCGGGCGAGCATTTCCGCCAGGGGGGATCCCTGACCAACTGGGTCGCCGAGCTGCGCTTTGACCCCGACAAACCCTTCAGGCGTGAAGACTGGAACCGCAAGTCGGATCCGTCGACATTCCTTCCCGACTTCAGGAACTGGATCTTCGACTGGCTCGACATTCCTGCTCTGGTCAAGGCCACGCCTGAAATCTGGGAGTATCCCATGGTCGACCGTGAGCCGGTACCACAATGGAGCTTTGGTCCCGTCACGTTGCTGGGGGATGCGGGCCATCCCATGTATCCCATCGGCTCGAACGGTGCTTCGCAGGCGATCCTGGATGCCGAGGCATTGGTCAACGCTCTTGATGCGCACAACAGCATTGACGATGCCCTGCGCGCTTATGAGACAGAGCGCCGTGAACCCACGGCTGCGATCGTCAGGTCCAACCGTGGTCAAGGCCCCGAACAGGTCATGCAATTGGTCGAGGAGCGTGCGCCCGGCGGGTTTGACGACCTCGATCAGGTCATCAGCAACGACGAGCTTGAAGCGATAGCAGCACGCTACAAGCGTCTGGCGGGTTTTGATCGCGAAAGTCTCAATCGCAGGGCGAGCCCGTGACCGGGGCAACGCTCATGCTCACGGATGGCGCGCAAGTCGTTTTGCGCAGACACGGAAACCCTGACGGTCCACGCGTCCTGGTCAGTCATGGAACAGGCTTTGCCGTCGATGGTTTTTCCCGCATGTGGCGGCCGCTTTGCGACGAGTTCGACGTCATCACCTTCGATCTGCGTCATCACGGCCTCAACCCGCCATGCGATCCCATGAGCATTGATGCCGAACGCCAGAATCTGGATATGGCGGAAGTTGTGGCGGGTGTCGCAGAACATTTCGGGGCCCGATCTGCTGCAGGACTCTTTCATTCCATATCCGCACTCGCTGCACTGCGGGTGGAGACCCTCACGCCCGGCACGTTTTCCCATTTGGTCCTGATGGAGCCCCCGGCCCCTCCTCCGTCCGGGCACAAGCTCTGTGAGGCCTTTGAAGCCGGACGCATTGCCCTGGCGGAACGTTCTGCGCGCCGCCAGTGCGAATTCGCTTCAATCGAGGAACTTGCCGACAAGTACCAGAGTCGGAAGGCCTTTTCGTGTTTTCAGGAAGGTGCCGCACGAGACCTTGCGGATGCAATCCTTCGGAAGTCGCCCTCGGGCTTCTCTCTGCGCTGCACTCCGCAAGCCGAAAGTCGTTTCTACGAAACCAATCACGACGACGGACTGTTTGACCGTGCGGACTGCGTCGGATGTCCCGTTCTGATGCTTGCCGGGCGCAACGATCTTGCCCATGCCGGGACGCCGGCACAGATCGCTGTCGAGCTCGCCCATGCGGGTGGATACGACTATGCCGAGCTTGCCAGGGCCACGCATATGATGCCGCTGGAGCGCCCGCAGACTGTTGCAGCAATCACCCGGGCCTTCCTTCAGGCTGTCTGAAGCCGCGACAGATAGTCCTCCAACAGGCGCACCTGGCGCACAGCCGGCCATTCCCCGGGATCCAGGGTCGCACGCAGGCCAAGCCCGTTGATCATGGCGCAAAGCGCTTCGGCCTCGTCTTCGATATCGTGCTTCAGGACAATCACGCCACGTGTTTGCATGCCAAGTAGCAGGTCTCTGACCCGGGTCCGCCATCGCAGGTGCATTGACCTTTGGCTTTTTGCCAGATGGTTGTCATGCATTGCGCGCGACCAGAAACAGTACCAGACCTTGGTTTCCTCACGTCCGCGACGACCCAGAGGGAGGGTCTCACACAGGAATCCAAGAACATCTTCAGGGTTCTTTTTCAGGCGGCGCACCATGCGCGCATTCATGGTTTCAATGGCATGGTCCAGTGCTGCAGTCAGCACCTCTTCTTTATCATGGAAGTAGTGCGTGATGGTTCCTGTGGTGCAGTCGGCTTCGCGTCCGACATTGGCCAGAGTCACAGCATCCAGCCCATCCCGGGCAATGACCATGCATGCGGCATTCGCAATCATGGTCTTGCGTTCCTGGTGGTCGACGACCCGTGGCATTGACAACCTGCCTCATCTCGTTTTTACATAATTGTTATTATGCAAAAGAAAGTCGGTTTCGCCAAGCGCGTATCGACTGGGGAGAGACAGCATGGATATGGGCCTTACTGCAGAAGACCATGATGTTCGCGAGCGCGCGCGCGAACTGGCGGAAAACCATCTCTTTCCCCACGAGGAAGAGCTCGACATAAACGAATGCCTCCCCGAGGAGACCGAAGCCGCAATCCGTCAGGCTGTCCGAGGGCTTCAGCTCAACGCCATCAACCACAAGAAGGAATACGGCGGCCAGGAAATGACGATCGTGCAGCAATGCATCGTCAACGAAGAAGTCGGCAAGGCGACCAACGCCCTGTGGGGCCGTGTCTGGCAACCTCCGGTCTGTCTGCAGTTCGGAAGCCCGGAACAGATCGAAAAGTATCTCATTCCAGCATGCCGCGGTGAGCTCAGAACATCGTTCTGCACATCGGAGCCGACAGCAGGGTCTGATGCCGGCGGCGTGAAAACCTCCGCATCGCTCGACGGCAATCACTACGTCATCAATGGCGAAAAGTGTTTTGCCAGCAATGCCGAGTTTGCCGGTCTCAATCTGCTGACGACCGTGGTCGATGGTGATCCCTCAAAACCGACCCTGTTTCTGATCGACAAAGGGACTCCCGGTTTCAACGTCCGCCGCCTGCCCCGCTTTGCCCAACGCTCTGGTCACGGTCACCCCGAACTTGATATCGAGGACATGAGGGTTCCCGCCACCCAGATTCTGGGTGATGTCGGCAAGGGTTACGAGCTCACCAAGGACTGGTTTGTCGAAGCCCGCCTTGCCATCGCGGCCCGTAGTATCGGCATGGCGGTTCGCGCCAGCGAACTGGCCCTCGACTGGGCGCAGGAGCGCGAACAGTTCGGCCAGACCATCATCCATTTCCAGGCCGTGGAGTTCATGCTGGCAGAAATGGCCACAGACATCATGGCCGGAAAGTCCATGCTCTACCGTGTCGCCCAGGAAATCGACGGTGGTCTGGACCGCAAGACAGCGCATGCCAAGGCCAGTGCCATCAAATTGTTCTGCTCCGAAGCGGGATTCCGTGTCGTCGACAAGGCGGTGCAGATCTTTGGCGGCCGCGGCACCATGTGCGAAAACCCGGTCGAACGCCTCACCCGCGATGTGCGTCTGGAGCGCATCTGGGAAGGCACCTCAGAAATCCAGAAAATGGTGATCGGCGGACAGGTCAGAAAGCGCGGTCTCGACATGTACACCGGCTGGGACTGAGCCCGTCAAAATCTCCTTCCCCCATCAGGCGCGCTGCTCCTACGATGACGCGCGCGAGTATCAGAGTGGCCCATGCATCATCCCAAGAGCCTTCAGGAAATCGTCGAGAACGGTCTTTGTCTCGGCTGCGGCCTCTGTGAATCGCTGAGTGGCCGCGAACGCATCACCATGGAATGGGTCGATCCGCCGGGCCGTCTGCGCCCCCGGGTGCATGCCGAGCTGGACGAAGAGGCCGAACAGGCGATCCTTCAGGGGTGCCCCGGCGTTCACCTCGACGAGCCCCTTGATCCCGCGCGTCACGGCCCCAATGCGCGTGAGGATCCAAGCTTCGGACCCTGGATACGGGTCTGGAAAGGCCATGCCAGTGAACCGAAGATTCATCATCTTGGTTCCTCGGGCGGTGCGCTGACTGCCCTCAGCCTTTATCTGCTCGAAACCGGCAAGGTCGATTTCATCTGTCACGTGAAAGCCGATGATGTCCGACCGATGCGTACCCGCAGCCATGTTTCGACCAACCGTGACGAAGTGCTTGAAGGTGCCGGTTCCCGTTACGGGCCGGCTTCTCCGCTCGATCGCTTCATGGAACAACTCGACAAGGGCCGCCCCTTTGCTGTCGTTGGCAAACCCTGCGACATCTCCGGGGTTCACAACATGCGCAAGCTCGACCCCCGCGTGGACGAGCTGGTGAAGTACACCATGGCGTTTTCGTGCGGCACCTTTGCTGACCTGCAATGTTCGCGCTGGATGCTGGAGCGTGTCGGTTTTCCCGGTGGCCAGGATGGAGAGGAGAATCTGTCACTCTTCCGGTACCGTGGTTACGGCTGCCCCGGACCAACACGCGCCGTTGACCAGAATGGCAAGGTCTATGACGAGCCCTATCTCGACTTCTGGTACGGCGAGCATGGCTGGACGCATCAGTTCCGTTGCAAGATCTGTGCGGACCCGACAGGGGAAGCCACAGACATTTCGGTAGCCGATGCATGGCAGGGTGGCGGTCCGACCGAGGAGGAATGGGGCGGTTACAGCACCTTCATCAGTCGCACACCACGTGGGGATGCTCTTATGCAGGAGGCGATCGAAGCCGGCGCCCTCACCGTCGAAGAGCATGACATTGCCCTGATGTACGACGTTCAGCCCCATCAGGCCGTCAAGAAGCAGGGCCTCAACGCCAGACTGAAGGCGATCGAGGACTCGGGCAGTCTGGGTCCTGTTTTTCACAAACTGCGCCTCGATGAGGCCCAGGCTCAACAGGACCAGACATTCTTCGAGACCAACTATGACGGTACGAAGACCCGTATCGAGAAGGGTGTGAACCGTGAACGCCTCGCCTGATTTCCCCATCGACTCGACGCGAAAGATTCGCCAGGACAATCTTCGACGCCTGATCAATGCGCGCTCTATCGTCTTTGTCGGCGGCGCGGCGGCCGCAAGCGGCGTGGACTATTGTCGTGCTTTGGGATTCACAGGCGACGTCTATGCCGTTCACCCTTCCCGCGAAGAACTCTCGGGCATCCCTTGCGTCAAATCGGTCGCTGATCTGCCCGCGGTGCCGGATGCAGCGTGGATCGCGGTTTCGACCGAACGCAGCATCGACGTCGTCCGCGAACTGCGGGAGTTCGGTACAGCCGGGGCGGTCCTCTATACCGCCGGCTTTTCTGAAACAGGTGACCGTACCTTTGAACAGCGTCTGATCGAGGCTGCCGGCCCCATGGCTCTCGTCGGCCCGAATTGTATCGGCGTCATAAACTATCTCGACGGCGTCCCAATCGCATTGACCCAGGGTCTTGGAACCGAGCGTCCGGATCATGGGGTCGCGCTGATTGCGCAAAGCGGCACGATCATCGGCAACATGGTCATGAGTGAGCGTTCTGTTTCTGTCAGCCATCTCTTGAGCATGGGTAACCAGTCCGTCACCGATATCGCGGACGCCATTGAGGCCGTCGCCGACGATCCGCGTGTCGACGCCATCCTGCTCTACATCGAAGGCCTGAAGGATGCCCCTGCCTTTGCCCGTGCCGCGACCCGGGCGTTCAATCAGGGAAAGACGCTGGTTGCGCTCAAGGCGGGTGTCTCGAAGGCCGGACAGGAGCTCGCCCTCGCTCATACCGGCTCTCTCGCAGGCTCGCCCGAACTTTACGAGGCCTTCTTCCGTCGTCTGGGAATCATCTCGGTCAATACGTTCCCCGAGCTTCTGGAAATGAGCAAGATGCTCGCCTTCAGGGGCATGCCCGGGGGCAACCGCTTGATGATCGAGACCTGTTCGGGCACGGATTCCGGTTACTGCGCAGATCTGGCAGAACGTTTCGGCGTTGAACTGCCCCCACTCACGCCAGAGGTGCGTGATGCAGTGGATGCCGTCATTCCCGGCATTGCTACGGCCAGCAATCCCCTCGATGTCACGATGGAACAGTGGGGTGACCGCGAGGCGCAGGCACGATCGCTCATCACCATGCTGAATCAGTCCTGCGACGGTGCTGCACTGATCGTTAACTTTCCGTCCCAAGGTCCAACGCCCAGTTACGACCCGGCGGCTGAGGCCATGCTGGATGTTCGCGCGGCCACGGACCTGCCCTGTTACGTCATCACCAACCTGCCGGAAGGCGCACCCGACCGTATTCGCGAGATGCTGGTTGCCAACAACATCATTCCGCTTCAGGGCATGGAAGACGCCTTTTCCTGCATCGGCCAGGCGGCACGATACGCGCGCCGTCGCGAAGAGCTCGAAACCAGGGGCGGCCCTGATGCACGGCTGATCCCTTGCGGCGATCTCGTTCCCGATGCCACGCTTGACGAACAGACCAGCAAACAGGCGCTTGCCGCTTTCGGCCTGGAGATTCCCAGGTCTGCCCTCTGCGGCGATGTCGATCAGGCTGTGAAGGCAGCAGGCGAGCTGGGTTACCCGGTGGTCGTGAAGGGACATGGCAGCAGTCTGGCGCACAAGTCCGAGCTGGGCGCTGTCGCCATCAATCTTGCGACGTCACAGGAGGTTGCCGATGCTGCCTCGACAATCCTTGCCCTGCCCGGCGTTGAACAGCTTCTCGTCGAAGCCATGGTGATTGACGCTGTCGCCGAGATCATCATCGGTATCAAGCGTGACGCGACCGTGGGGCTGGGGATTGTCCTTGGGTCCGGCGGCATCCTGACCGAACTTTTGCACGATGCCACCACACTCCTGCTCCCTACGACCAGGGACGAGGTTCTCCAGGCATTGTCAACCCTGAAGGGTTTCCCGCTCCTCAACGGGTTTCGCGGACGCCCTCCGGGCGATATCGAGGCCCTGTGTGATGCTGCGTTATCGGTCGCAGCCTATGCTGAAGAACACGCCGACAAAGTTATGGAACTCGACGTCAATCCGCTCCTCGTGCGCCCACAGGAGCTTGGCGTTGTCGCCGTTGATGCGTTGATCCGATTGGGGAAACCTGCGTCATGACCGCAGCGTCCATATTTGCACCAGGTCTGATGGCTGGCACCCACGCTCTCATCACGGGTGGTGGAACCGGGATCGGTTACGGCTGTGCCCTGGAACTGGGCTCCCTGGGCGCCAGAGTCACCCTTGCGGCCCGGCGCGAGGACGTGTTGCAGGACGCCTGCGACAAGCTCCTGGCACAGGGTATCGATGCAGCGAGCTATGTGCTCAACATCCGCGACAACGATGCCGTACTCGATGTCATGGAACGCATCGCCGCCGAGCGGGGCCTGCCGGATCACCTGGTCAACAATGCCGGCGGACAGTTTGCCTCAAAGGCAGATGAGATTTCCGCCAACGGCTTCCGTGCCGTCATGGATCTCAACGTCCAGGGCACCTGGCAGATGTCGTCCGCCTTTGCCCGGGCGCATCGCGAAGCAGAAACCCCTGCTCGCATCGTCAACATCGTCTTTGCCCACATCGATGCCATGGAACGCTTCGCCCATGCTGCAGCGGCACGTGCCGCCATCGTCAATCTGACCCGTACCCTGGCGCTGGAATGGGGCGAGCACGGAATTCTGGTCAATGCCGTCGGCCCGGGCCCGATCATGACCGAGGGCATTGCCCAATATGATGAGAGTGAAAGCGGTGCAACACGCATCCATAGTCTTCCCGTTCCGCGCTGGGGCGAACCACGGGAAGTCGCTCAGCTTGTGACGTATCTGCTGTCACCTGCAGCGGACTGGATCACGGGCGTGTTCTATCCCATTGACGGTGGTGCCCAGCTCGTCGGGCGACGCTGGGAAACCTGACGTCAGGTGATCAGCACCAACAGGACGCCCAATCCCCAGAGCGTTGCCAGGAAGTGGGTCGCCTGGCCATAGGCGTCATACCAGTAATAGAACCACTGGCCGCCGATCAGAAACGAAGCCCAAAGCCCTGCGAACGCCACCGCGCCACGCCATGGCATCAGGACCTTCCCTATTACTGTGTCGACGGCACGCAGACGGCCAGCATCTACGTCTCGCTAGACGCTGCGCCCAGTGACGTGGCCGTTCGCTTTGTGCGTGGCTCCCACCTCTGGGGGAAGCTG
>CALIUG010000057.1 GCA_938048755.1 uncultured Alphaproteobacteria bacterium | reverse complement strand
GCCGTACCCCACCGCGACGATCAGAAGCAGAAACAGCAGAAACGCCTTTGCTCCGCTCCTGCGTTTCTTCCTGGGCTTTTCTTCCGGGGCTGCATCAGGGGCCACGACCCTTGAAATGTCGAACGTCGGCTCGGTCCGGGCCTCTCCATCCCTCTGCTTTGGCTTGATGGTGTCGGAAGCAAGGCCGGTGTGGTTGTCGTTGTCGGAAACCTCGGGCTCTGGTTCCCGTTCGGGTGCCAGAACCTCGGTATCCTGTTCCGCATAGACCGCACTGGGCTGCGCATCGACGGGGGGCGTTGCCTCTTCGGCTGTCTGATCCGCATCCGAGGTGGTGTCCGGCTGATCCTGCAAGTCCGATTGTGCCGGTGCCGCGTCGGGGGCACAGGGTGGCGGAGGCGTCTCTTCAACGATTGTCGGTGCAAACGTTTCGGCCGTTTCCGGGGGCGCAGGTGTCTCGAACCAGACATGTTTGCAGGCGGCACAGCGCAATTTGCGGCCTGTGTCACCGAGTGCATCGTCTGGTATGCGGAACTTTGTTCCACAGGATGGACAGGTGAGAATCATGCGCCTTCACGTGGCGTCGTGCGCCCTTGCTGCTATGTTCTATAGGCGGGGGCAGCGCGGCTGGCAAGTACGGCCAGCCTGTATCAAACCGGGAATTGGCACTGAGGTCACAGCCGTGGTTCGCTTTGAAAACGTGGGTCTTCGATATGGCAGCGGGCCTGAAGTCCTGCACGATGTCGATCTGTCGCTCGAACCCGGATCCTATCATTTTCTGGTCGGCCCCAGCGGCGCGGGCAAGTCGTCCCTGCTGAGCCTCCTCTACCTCGCCCGCCGGCCCACGCGCGGCCTGGTCACCATGTTTGGCAGCGATATTGCCAGTGCGCCGCGTGCCAGCCTGCCCGAGATGCGCCGCCGCATTGGTGTCGTGTTTCAGGATTATCATCTGCTCGATCACCTCACGACCTTCGACAATGTGGCGCTGCCGCTGCGTGTCGCCGGCGTTGGGTCGGCGCAGATTCGTGAGCATGTGATGGAACTGCTGGAATGGGTCGGACTGGGTGACAAGGTGGATGTGCAGCCCCCGTTCATGTCGGGCGGTGAAAAGCAGCGCGTTGCCGTGGCGCGCGCGGTGATCGGCCAGCCCGACCTGCTGCTGGCCGATGAGCCGACCGGCAACCTGGACCAGGCCATGGCCCATCGCCTGATGCGCCTGTTCGAGGAACTGAATCGGCAGGGCACGACCCTGCTGATCGCTACCCATGACACGAACCTGCCCCTGCAGTTTCCCCATCCGGTGCTGCGCCTCGATCAGGGCCAGTTGGGTCTGGACGGCTGAGAAATGCTGGGATTCAGACGATCCGGCGATGTGCCGCTCTCCTCCGACCCCTCGGCAAGGTTTGTGCCCTGGATCATCGGCACCATGGTCTTTCTTTCTGCCCTGGTGCTGGCGGTGGCCCTGGTTCTGGGCAACGCCATCGATCGCTGGCAGCTCAGCCATAGTGTCCAATTGACCGTCGAGGTGCCGGCTGCCGCAGCCCAGGACGGCGGTGTCGAGGTTGCGCTGGAGAAGCTGGCGGCGCTGCCGGGTGTCGTGTCGGCGGCACGGGTCGAGGATGATCACATTGCCGCGCTTCTCGCCCCCTGGGTGGGTGAAGACCTGGACCTTTCGACTCTGCCGCTTCCGGTCCTGATCGATGTTGAAGTCACAACCCCAGGCGCGCTCGATCCTGAAGCGGCGGAACGTCAGCTTTCCGGTGATGTTCCGGGCATCCGCGTGGATGACGGCAAGCGCTGGCTGGAACCTGTGCGTGCCACCGCAGGCGCCTTGCAGGCCATTGCGGGGTTTGTGCTGTTTCTGATCGGCCTGGCGTCCATTGCCACGGTCATCTTCATGACCCGCACCGGTCTCTCGGTCCATCGCGATACGATCAACGTGCTGCATCAAGTGGGTGCCCATGACAGTTACGTCGCACGGCAGTTCCAGAATCAGGCGCTGCGCCTTGCCCTGATCGGCGGCATCCCCGGACTTTTGCTGGCTGGGCTGTGCCTGATGATCGTGCGTTCCCTTGCCGCCCGGCTTGAAGCGCCCCTGCTGCCTGCCGTCAGTTTTGATGCCGGCGCCTGGATTCTCCTGGCCCTGCTGCCGCTCGCTGCCGCGCTCATTGCCCTGTTGACCGCACGCATCACGGTCATGGCGACCCTGGCGCGCATGCCATGAGAAGGAGCCGGAAAGGCCGTACCCGCCGCTTTGCCGCGTTTCTGGGCTTTCTGGTGCTGGCCTGGACCGGTGGCTTCATCTGGTTCGTTGCCAATATTCCAGGGCAGGCAGAGGACACCACGACCCATACCGATGCCATTGTTGTGCTGACCGGTGGCAGTGGGCGTCTTCCGGTGGGTCTGGCGCTTCTGGAAGAAGGCATGGGTGACCGGTTGTTTGTATCAGGCGTCTATTCGGGCGTCGATGTCGCGACCATTCTTGATCTCAATACCCAGGCGCCGACCACGCTGGCCTGCTGTATCGACCTTGGCCATGATGCCGACCACACGATCGGTAATGCGCGCGAGACCGCGCGATGGATGGCGGCAGACAACCGCACGTCCCTGCGCCTGGTCACGGCCAATTACCACATGCCGCGCAGCCTGAACCTGTTCCACAGGATCATGCCCGATATCGAGATCATCCCCCATCCCGTCGCTCCGGATGCGGTCCGGGTCGATGCCTGGTGGCGGCATCCCCGCACGCTGGTGCTTCTGGCCAACGAATACACCAAGTATCTGGTGAGCCTGGTATGGCCGCCGGCATGAACACCGCGCGGTCGCTGGCGTTTCTGTTGATCTCGGTATTGGTCATGCTGGTTGTGGCGGTCCTTAGCCTGCCGCTTCTGGTGCTTGCTCCAGCGGTCGCGGCCCGCGTCACGCGATGGATTGCCGGGTTCCAACTCACCCTGTTGCGTCATGTCGTGGGCCTGGATGTCGAGATGCGCGGGCTGGAAAGCCTGCCGGACACGCCGGTGCTGATTGCGGCCAAACACCAATCAGCATTGGAGACCTACGCCCTGACGGCCTTACTGCCCACGGCCTGTTTTGTCCTCAAACGCGAGATCGTCAAGGTGCCCCTGGCCGGCTGGTATGTACGCAGCCTGGACGTTGTGGCGGTGGACCGGTCGGGAGGATCGACGGCCTTGAAGGATATGGTGCGCAAGGCAAAGGAGGCTGTCGGCGCTGGGCGACACATCGTGATTTTCCCTGAAGGCACCCGTACAAGACCCGGCGAAAGCGCGCGTTATCATCCCGGCGTTGCCGCACTCTACGGGGCGCTGGACATCCCGGTTGTACCGGTCGCCGTCAATACCGGCCTGTTCTGGCCACGCAAGAGCCTGACCAAATCTCCGGGCACGGCAGTGATCGCATTTCTCGAGCCGATCGCGCCGGGTATGGCCCGCAAGGAGTTCATGGTGGCCCTGTCGGATCGCATCGAATCCGGCACCAACAGACTGATTGGCGAAACCAACAGCGTTGAATAACGGGGATTACGGGCAGCACCGGAAAATATAGCGTGCGAACGGAAAAGGAACATCTGCTTTCCGGCCATGCCGATCTGCGGTATGATCCACCTTTCCTGATCACGAATCGTTAGAGACCGTCATGAACGACGCGCCGTCACCCATTGCGCTGCAAATCTGGGACATGAAGTACCGCCTGAAGGCACCAGACGGCTCCCCGGTCGACGATGATGTCGCGGGAAGCTGGCGCCGTGTCGCCTCCGCGCTGGCCTCGGTCGAGGCCGAGGATGTGCGCGCCGGGCAGGAAGAAGCCTTCTTTGAGGCCATGTCGGGCTACAAGTTCCTGCCCGCCGGACGCATCCTGGCGGGTGCCGGAACCGAGCGGAACGTGACGCTGTTCAACTGCTTTGTCATGGGCACGGTGCCCGACGACATGGCCGGCATCTTCGACCAT
>CALIUG010000056.1 GCA_938048755.1 uncultured Alphaproteobacteria bacterium | reverse complement strand
GCGGCGGGGTCGCGGTCGCTCCCCTCGGCCCCAAGTGGGGCCTCTCGCCTACTCACCATCTCAATAGGTGTGTCACCCCGGCCTTGAGCCGGGGCCTCGATAGGGTTGCGCGGAACTCTCGAGGTCCCGGATAACCACTGCGCGGTTTCCGGGATGACAAAGTCGAGGTGGTTGAGAAACGCGCCCTGCTCCGCCGGTGAGCAGGCAATCGGCGGCGAGAGCGAAGCGGCCGCCGACCGGTGCGACTGCACCGGCGGGCCGGTCAGGCCCGGAAGCCAAGCGTGCGGAGCACGCGCCCGGCGCTTGAGGGAACAAACAATCAAAGCGGAGTGAACGCCGGCGACTGAGGCTAAAGAGAAACTGAAACCGTAAGCTTCGCTTACGGTTTCGGCAGCATCACCATGGCTTCGCCTTCGATGACGGTGGTTTCGCCGACGACACAGACAGTATCGAGGGTGAGGCGGCGCTTTTCCTGGTTGATCTCGCGGATCGTGACCGTGGCCGTCACCGTGTCGCCGATACGCACGGGTGCGCGGAACTTCAGCGACTGGCTCATGTAGATCGAACCCGGGCCAGGGAGGCGCGTGCCGATGACCGTGGAGATGTATCCGGCCGAGAGCATGCCGTGGGCGATGCGGCCCTTGAACATGGTGCCGCTGGCCCATTCCTCGTTGAGATGGACGGGATTGTCGTCGCCCGAGACGCCGGCGAAAAGAACGATGTCAGCTTCGGTCACAGTGCGGGCATAGGATTCGGACTGGCCTTGGGACAGTTCGGAAAGGCGGTCAACGGCTTGCGTCATCGGGATACTCCGGTGCGAGAAATTTGTGCGGCGCACCATAAGGGAGTCAATTCAGGCTGCAAGCCGCGATTGGCATGACGCACCCGATTTGTGCACTGCAATGTCATGAGCACAGGGCAAGCAAGGGAAGGTTCACGCGGAGGCGCGGAGGACGCGGAGTGAAGCCGCGCCAGAACGCCCCCCAGAGCCAGGCCTCCTGATCAGAACGATGGATTGGATCGCGCAGCGATCCTGAAACGCCATCATCCAGCAACGCTCAATTCCGCGTTCTCCGCGTGGGAAACACATCCCCCAGAAATGGAGCCAATTCAGGCCCTGCGGCGGGAGCGGCGGGTGCGGGCCTCGCCATCCGTGCGCGGCGCCACCCGCGACAGGCCAAGCTCGGATTCGATCACCGCGAGCGTGGGACGTTCGCGGCGCTTGTGATCGCGCAGGGCATCCACCAGGGCTGCGATATGGTCGGGCGTCGAGCCGCAGCAACCGCCGATGATACGCGCACCGGCATCACGCGCCAGACGGGCATAGTTCTTCATGATCTCGGGCGTGCCGGTATAGCGGATCTCGCCGTCGACATATTCGGGGATGCCGCAATTGGCCTTTGCCACCAGGACCTGGTTGCCGTCGGCGGCGGCATCAATGCCCGCGACGGCGGCGACCAGTTCGCCGAATCCGTTGCCGCAGTTGGCACCGCAGGCCGCCAGACCGGGCTGGCTGGCAGCGTAGAATTCAGCCGCGCCCTCGGGCGTGATGCCCATCATGGTGCGCCCGTTGGTATCGAAGGTCATGGTGCAGACGATGGGAAGTCCGGTGCGCGCCGCGCCCGTGATGGCGGCAGCGGCCTCCTCGGTCGAGGACATGGTTTCGATCCAGAGCAGATCGGCGCCGCCATCGGCCAGGGCCTCGGCCTGATCCCCGAACGCAGAGGCGGCATCGTCCGGGTCGAGTTCACCGACGGGAACCATGATCTCGCCGGTTGGGCCCATGGACCCTGCGACCAGAACGGGATGGTCGGCTTCATCGGCCGCCTGCCGTGCGAGGACGGCCGCGGCACGGTTGAGTTCGGCCACACGGTCCTGGGATTTATGGAGTTTCAGGCGGTGTCGGGTACCACCAAACGTATTGGTAAGGATGAGGTCGGCGCCCGCACGCACCATGGCCTGATGATGATCAAGCACGCGATCCGGGAAATCGACATTCCAGAGTTCCGGCGCATCGCCGGTCTCCAGGCCGCGCGCGAACAGGTTGGTGCCGGTCGCACCATCGGCGATCAGAACTTCACGTTCGGCAAGCAGATATCCCAGGCGTTCGCCATGGGGGATGTCATGAAAGGTCACGGTCAGGGCCCTGCGCTTCTAGCGTTCAGGCGGCGGAGTAAGGTTCTTTTCTCACGTCCGAATCAGGCCCGCAAGGGGTGTCTTTTCGGTGCCGTGGGCTGGAGCAGAAACCCGAGCAGAACGCCTCAGTCGCCACCGCTGCCGGTGGCATCCTGCACAGCATCGGCAAGGCTGGTGAACATGGCGCCGACATCCTCACCCAGCAGAATGGCGATGGCGACAAAAGCCAGTGCAATGGACGAGGAGATCAGGCCGTACTCGATGGCGGTGACGCCGTCTTCGGCATCGCGCAGGCGGCGCAGTTCAGCGAGGTTCTGGCGCAGCGTTGCGGTGCGACGTTTGGACATGAAGGGCTCCTTCGGCGTCATCCAGGACAAGTCTAATGCAGACACCCCCAAGTGTCACCGTCACCCTGAAGCAAGAGTATTGAAGACTCGTTAACGCATCCCTGCGCGCCGTCTGCGCCGCTCCAACAGGGCATAGAGGACAGGAGCCAGCGTCACCACAAGTCCGATCCGGGTGATGTGGTGCGCACTGACAAAGGCAGGGTCGATGTCCTGGGCCAGTGCGATGAGGGACATTTCCGCGAGACCACCGGGAGCATAGGCGAGCAACAGGGCCTCGGCATCCAGGCCGGTCAGCGCCGAGAGCCCCAGTGAAAAGGCAACGGCAACCAGCAAGAGAATGACCAATGCGCCCAGGGCCAGAACCGCGGCACGCCCGAGCGTGCGGGCTGCCGTGCCGGCAAAGCGACAACCGATCGCAGTGCCCAGCACGATCTGGGCAGCCGCAATGATCTCGACGGGTGGCGGCACGGTCGAGACCGTCGCCAGATGAAGCGCCGCAGAGAGCACCATGGGCACGATCAGGACACCGGCGGGAATCGGCAGGCGTCGCCCGATGAGACCCCCGACGAGAGCGGTGGCGGCAAGGATGCCGAGCTCGGCAAGCGGAACCTCCGGCAGATAAGGCTGAGTGATGAAGGCAGAGCCCGAACCGTCGCCCGGGCCGTACATCAGGCGAAACCAGAACGGGATGGTGAAGACGACCAGAAGAATGCGCGTTGCATGGGCCAGAGAGATCGTGCGGGGATCACCGCCGCGCTGATCGCCCAGAATGATCATTTCGCTCAGGCCACCGGGAACCGCGGCAAAGAAGGCCGTGGTGGGATCGTATCGGCCGATGCGCCGGAAGTAGAGGTCACAGAGCAGGCTGGCGATCAGCAGATAGGGCACCAGTGCCAGCAGGGAGACCGTCCACAGCCCGACCTGGTCCAGCAGGGCCGGCGTGAAGGCACTGCCCAGCATGACGCCCAGAACGGCGACCATGACCGAACGCAGATTGAGCGGAAGGCGCATGGGAAGGCCCGCCACGGCGGCCATTGTGGCAAAACACATCGCGCCCATCATCCAGGGGAGCGGCAGGCCCAGACGCCAGAATACCGCGCCGCCGGCAGCACCCAGGGCAAGGGCAAACACGGTGGCGTGCCAGGTCTTGCCCGTGCCGGTGGCGCTGGCCGGTTCGGTTTTTGTGTTGGGTGTCGACAAGCGCAAGAGTGCTGATCCGTTGAGACACCATCAGCATAAGGCAGTTGAAGTCCGGCGTCCTCGCCCGTCCCGGCTCCAAACCCCGCACAAAAGAAAAGGCGGGACCACCTTGCGATGATCCCGCCTTGTCTTCGGCCTGTTGCCGCCTACCTCCGCCGCCGCTCTTCGGCAGGGACAGCCAGACCGCAGTCTGTTCAGGAAATCAGCGGCCGGAGAGTGTTGAGCTGCACACCAAAGGGCGACATGGGTGCATGGCGGTTCTCGATCCGACGGCGAATCTCGTGGTTTTCGTTCTGGTTCGGGGTCTTCTTGAACAGGGACTTCATGGTACTTCTCCTTATGGGTTTTGCGGCGAATTCACCGGTTCATCCGATGGTTCAGACTTCCGTCTTGTTGAGAAGATAGGATTCACAGCCGTTTTCCACAAACGACATCTTGTCACAGCACCCATGAGAAATTATTATAGCTTATGAGCTCCAGACGCCTCCCACCCCTGAACGCCCTGCGCGCCTTTGAAGCGGCCGCGCGCCATCTTTCGTTCACCAAGGCCGCGGCAGAGCTGAACGTGACCCAGGCTGCCGTCAGCCATCAGGTCAAGGCGCTGGAAGAGCGCCTGGACATGCGCCTGTTCGAACGTCACGGGCGCGGGCTGTGGCTGACCGATGAGGGTGAGATCTATTTGCCCTTTCTGCGCCAGGCCTTCGACCTGATCGCCGACGGTACCGACCTGATCCAGAGCCACGATGCCCACGGTCCACTTTCGGTCTCCATGCTGCCGACCTTTGCGGTGCGCTGGTTCATTCCGCGCCTGCGCGACTTCCAGATCAAACATCCCGACATCGAAGTGCGCATCGGTACCACCGAACGTAATGTCGATTTCGGCCGCGAGGATGTCGACTGCGGCATCCGCTATGGCACCGGCGACTGGCCCAACCTGGATTCCGACAAGCTGTTCGAGGACCGCTTTGTCGCGGTCTGCAGCCGCGAGCTGATGGAGCGCGATCCGCCTTTGCGCAGACCCGAAGATCTGCGCCATCACACCCTGCTCCACGAAAACAACGACGAGGACTGGCGTTACTGGCTGGCTGCCCTGCACATCAAGGGCGTGGACGGCACCAAGGGGCTGTTCTTCGACAACAGCGATCTGGCACTGGAGGCTGCTGCCGCCGGCCTGGGCGTGGCGCTGGGCAGCCAGATCATCATGCAGGATGACCTGGAAGACGGTCGCCTGGTGACCCCCTTTGGTGATCTGACCGACGAGAATCTTTCGCACTGGCTGGTCTATCCCAAGGGCACGGCGCGCAAGCCCAAGGTCTCAGCCTTCCGCGCCTGGCTCCTGGAAGAAGCCGAACACGCCCAGGACGCGATTGACGGGCGGTGAGGCTGGCTGCGTCTGTCGCTTTGCCTCAGTCGCCGGCACTCGCTCTGCTTTTTCATGCTCCCTCAAGCGCCGGGCGTTCGCTCCGCTCACTCGGCTTCCGGGCCTGACCGGCCCGCCGGTGCGGTCGCACCAGTCG
>CALIUG010000055.1 GCA_938048755.1 uncultured Alphaproteobacteria bacterium | reverse complement strand
GACTTGGCCCGGCTTGACCGGGCCATCCATCTCCCAGCCTATCACCAGAGCATCGTGAGATAGAGATCGTTCCAGGCGGGATTGTCCCTCTTAATCAGTTCGATCTTCCAGGCACGTTTCCACTTCTTGACGCGACGCTCCCGTTGCATGGCTTCCGGCATGGTTTCGTAGAACTCCGCGTGCACAAGACGCACGACACCGTAGCGTGCGCTGAAACTGCCAGGTTTCCGACTTCGGTGCTGGTTGATCCGTGCAGCAAGATTGCTGGTTGAACCTGCGTAGAGTGCGCCGTTCTTTCTGTTCGAAAGGAGATAGAAGCAGGGTTGCATCAGAGAATAGGTCGAGGCGGCATCAGGTTAGAGAGTTGGAGATGGATGGCCCGGTCAAGCCGGGCCAAGTCGGGTAGTTTGTGTAGGTATTACGCCAGCGTCCGGAACAGGCCCGCCATCATCTTCGCGCGGGGCACCATGGAGGAATAGAGCACGTGTTCCTCGTGGGTGTGGGCGCCGTCACCCATCAGGCCCATGCCGTCGAGCGTGGGGATACCCAGGGCTCCGGTGAAGTTGCCGTCAGAACCGCCGCCCGAGGGGCCGTGTCCGGGAACAAAGCCGATCTCCCTTGCGATAGCTTCGGCCTGTTCGTAGAGCGCCATGGTGCCTTCGCTGGCTTCAAACAGCGGGCGCACCGCGCCGGGTTCGACGGTAACGCTGCAATCGGCGTTGAAGGGTTTAAGCGCGGCCATCCTGGCGCGGATGTCGTCCATAGCTTCGGCAAACGGCGCAACCGCCAGGACCTGAGCGCTGCATTCGATGGGAACGACATTGACGAAGGTGCCGCCCTCGATGGTGCCGACGCTGTAGGTTACGCCGGTTTCCTTGTCGGTCATGTCCTCGATGGCGATGATCTGGCGCGCCATTTCAGCAATTGCGCTACGACCGCGGGCAAGCTGGGAGCCGGCATGGGCGGGCTTGCCCGAGACATGCACGGTGAAACGCAGGAAGGCATAGCGTCCTGTCACCAGCCGCCCGGTCTCACCCTTGGCGGGTTCGGGCACCAGGACGTATTTGTGCGCCCTGGCGGTCTCTTCGATCCGTGCGCGGGTCGAAGGGCTGCCGACCTCCTCATCGGAAATGAACATGAAGGTGACGGGGAGCTCCGGCGTCTCACCAGCGCGCAGGAGCTGGGCCAGCGCATACCAGGCCGTGAACATGCCACCCTTCATGTCGTAGATGCCGGGGCCATAGACCTTGTCGCCCTCGCGGCGGAACGGCAGCTTGTCATCGAGCGTACCGACCATGTGCACGGTGTCGAGATGGCCCAGCACCAGAATGCCCGGGCCCTCGCGTTTTCCGGGAATGTGGCCTGTCACGATATCGGCAAAACCGTCCCTGCCCGGCTGGCGTTCGATGGTCGCGCCAACGCGGGCAAGCGCCTGCTCGGCCTTGTCCATCATGGCGTTGACGCCCGGGACATGCACCGTTGGGCTTTCACACAGCACCCAGTCACGGATGCCCTCGAAGATTTCCTCGGCATCGAATTGGGGTTCGTTGCGTCCTGCGCTCATGCCGCTTCCCAGCTTCTGACTTCGCCGTCATAGGCGGGGCCGGGGTTACCCCAGACCGTCGTGCGCCACATGACGTGGCCATGTTTCTGCGTATCAAACCAGGTTGCCGAATGGATCGTGCAACGGTTGTCATAGATCACCAGATCACCCTGGTCCCAGTGATGGGCATAGGTGAAGGCAGGCTGGGTGAAGTGCGTCATGAGTTCATAAAGAAGTTTGGCACCATCGCCATGGATACCCGCTTCCATGCCCACAAAGGGACCGTTGCGCCAGTCGATCTGTTCGCGTTCGCACAGGTAGAGTGCCTTGCGACCGGTCACGGGGTGCACGCGCACAACTGGCTGGGCCTGGGGACCGTCACGCTCGGTGAGTTCCTGGGGCGGCTCCCCGTTCATCACCGCATCTTCGCCGTAACCTTTGAACGGCGCGACATGGAGCGCCATCAGATCCTCGACCTTTTCCTTGAGGTCCTGCGGCAGAGCTTGGTAGGCACCAACCCCGTCAGCATAAAGCGTCTGGCCCTGATCACGCGGTGCAGGCTGATGGGCATAGAAGAGCGAGATATCGGGTGGCGGACGCCGGAAGCTCTGGTCCGTGTGCCAGCCGCGCCGCTGGGGAAACTGAACGGGCAACCCGCCATCGGGCAGACGCGGCGGATCAGGCAGGTCGGGTGCGGGAAAGTTCATCGGCGGCAGGTTGGAAATGCGGATGATGTGCGAGGAATGGGGATGCAGCAGGTTCGTGCGGTTGCTGGTCTTCGCGTAATCCTCGACTTCGGCTCCGAACGGCCGCGAGAGGCGGATGAGGAGTTCGGGATCCTCCGAGATTGCACCCATGCCCTTCAGCAGCAGGAACCCGTCGGCATCACCCAGTGCACTGGGCAGTTCGTCAGGGGCAGCTTCCACGGCATCAACGAACGCCACGCCGTCCTCGACGGTGATGACGCCGCCGAACCGCGCGTCCGGAAGGGGTGTGATGTCGTAGCCGTTCGCCCACGTCATACTCTCGTCTCTTCAGATTGTTCTGCACCTTGTTGTGTCATCCCGGCCGACCAAAGGGAGAGCCGGGATCTCGTCATGCGCCGAACGCGCGCTTTGTACTGTCCGAGATCCCGGCTCGCGTCCGCTCCACTCCCTTGGCCGGGATGACACGCTGGAGGGCTCATCTTCATCAATCCCTCGGCCAGTAGCGGGCCGCCAACCAGCCGCCGTCAACGGCGATGACCTGACCGTTCACATACCGTGCATCGTCCGAACACAGGAAGGCAACGACCCCTGCGATGTCCTCGGGCCTGCCTACGCCCATGGGGGTGTTCTTGATCATGGCCTCGTTGTACCAGGCATCGTTGTGGATGCGTTCGGTGGTCATCGGTGTGTCGATGACACCGGGTGCAATGGCATTGACGTTGATGCCCTGGGGCCCGCAATCGGCAACCATCTGGCGCGTGAGTTGCGCAACGCCCGCCTTGGCTGCGGCATAGGCCGCTGACTGCGGAAATCCGACGAGGCCGAAAACCGAACTGATCTGGACGATCTTACCGCCGGGTTTCGTAATGTGCGGCAACGCCGCGCGCGACATGCGGAAAACCGATGAGACGTTCATGTCGAGGACGCTGTCCCATTCCGCGTCGCTTGCCTGCTCTGCGCCACCGCCACGCCCGCTGATCCCGGCATTGTTGATGAGCATGTCGAGTCCACCATGGGCCGCCAGTGCCTGGCTGACGATGCGTTCAGGTGCGGTGCGATCGGCAACGTCGGCGACCATGGTGGCGAAGTTCGACCCATAGGCCATGGTCGCGGTTTCGGTGAGTTCGGCTTCCTTGATATCAACCGCCAGAACCGAGGCCCCCTCTCCCGCAAGCCGCAACGCACAGGCACGCCCGATCCCGCCGGCAGCGCCCGTCACGATCGCCGACTTGCCGGCAAAGCGGCGTCCGCTCATGCGTCGTCACCAGCCTGCGCGGCCCAGGCCTCGGCAATCTGGTTGCCCTGGGCAAACCAGACGCCAGGGAAGGTTTGCATCCAGGCGATAAATTCACGCAGCAGGGCAATGCGCGAGGGACGTCCGATCACCTGAGGGTGCATGACAAGGTCGAAGAGCCCACCCCAGGCATAGATCTCGCGGAACTCGTCCTGCCAGATTTCCATGATGTGGCTGTTGGTGAAGACTGGGCGCGGGTTGCGGATGGAAAACAGCAGATAGATCGCGTCATCCAGACTCCAGTGCCAGGGCAGTTCGATCACGCCGGGCGAACCGTCCTCCAGCCTGTGCCGGTAGGGATTGATGTCGTCCATCATGGAGCTGTCATAGACGAAGCCGCGATCGGTCAGCAGCTTGACCATGTTGCCGCTGGTCTCACCCGCCGGGGATCGATAGCCCTTTGGCACCACCCCGACGGTTTTCTGCAGCGCTTCAAGTCCCTTGTCGAGTTCGGCCTCCTCGGCGGCGGGATCCTCTGGGTCGATCCATTCGTGGAGATAGCTGTGATGGCCGACTTCGTGGCCACGCTCCAGGATCGCCTCGACCCGGCCGGTGTGATTCTCCGCAGTCCAGCCCGGCACAAAGAAAGTAGCAGGCACGCCGGCATCCTCAAGCGTCTCCAGGATCTTGGGCACACCAAGCTTGGCGCCGTACTTGCCTTGAGAGAGCGTGCCCGGCCGTTTCCAGTTTGCCCGGTCACGGCCGATCCAGAGGGTCTCGGCATCAAAGTCGAAGGAAAGCATGACGGCGCAGCGTGCCCCGCCGGGCCATTTGACTTCCGTGTCAACGATCGGTGTGGCCATGGATACTCCTCAAGCCGCTGTCGCGGTTTCGTCGCGCGCCTGGGCCTCGTCCACTGCAATGGGGACGCGACGCAGCGTGCGTGGTTGGGATGGGTCAAAGTCGGTGCGGGCGTGCTGCAGGGTGATGTTGTTCCAGATGAGAACGTCACCGGGACGCCACCGGTGCCGATAGCCGATTTCGGGAGCAGAAATCACGGCGACCAGCTCATCGATCAGGGAATCGGCCTCGTCATGGGAGAGACCCTCGATGGCTGCGGTGGTGTGCGCGTGCATGAAGAGCACCTTGCGCCCGGCATCATCGGTGCGCGTCAGGGCATGCCAGCAGCGCGGTGCATCGTCGGGCGCATCTTCGGCAAGAGTGCGGCGATTGTAGTCACCCGTATAATCGAAGAGCTGCAGCGACCTCCGGTTTTCAAGACGTGCCCGCATGGCATCGGAAAGACGGTCATGGGCCATGGCGACATTGCTGAAGAGCGTGTCGCCGCCCTTTTCGGGGATTTCCAGGGCGTAAAGGCAGATCGCCTTGAGCGGATGGCGAAAGAAGGTGTGGTCGGAATGAAAGTGCAGGATACCGCCGCCCAGAATGCCGTCTTCGCGCACGTTGGAAACGTGGGTGAAGTCACGTTGCTTCATGAAGGCGCCGCGGTGGGAGATGGGACCAAACAGCGTGGCAAAGCGGATCTGCGCAGCCTCGTCCAGTTCCTGATCACGCAGCAGAAGCAGGTGATGCTCCGAAAAGGCCAGGCGCAACAGCGCGGCCGTATGTTCCTCCAGCGGACTGGAGAGGTCGACGCCAGAAATTTCCACGCCCAGCGCGGGTGATAAAATCGCCATATCCACCGGACTTTCTCTCCTTTCCCGCATGCGCAACTTGGCCGCTGTTGGCGGGCATGCCTATGGTAGTCACTTGTCTGAACTTTTGTCAGGGGGAGAACGCCGATGGATTTCACATTTACACCCGAACAGATGGACCTGCAGGCCCGTGCCCGCGCTCTGACCGAAAACCACCTTTTCCCCTATGAAGAGGAAGTGCAGGAAACCAACGCGTTGTCGGATGCCAGCCGTGCGGCCATCCGCGACGCGGTCCTGGCCGCAGGGTTCAACGCCGTCAACCATCTGCGCGAAGACGGCGGGCAGGAATTTCCTCTGGTCAACCAGTGCCTGGTGTTCGAGGAGTTCGGCAAGGCGACCAACATGCTGGGACTTTGTCCCTGGATGCCGGCCTATTGCCTGCGCTTTGGCACCGAAGCGCAGAAGGAACAGTATCTGCGCCCGGCAATCCGGGGAGAAATTCGCGAGGCCTTTCTGGTGACCGAGCCACAATCGGGCTCAGACGCCGGCGGCATCCTGACCAACGCCGTGAAGGACGGCGATCACTATGTCATCAACGGTCTGAAGTGTTTCGCCAGCGGCAGCGAGCGAGCCGACTACATGCTGCTCCATTGCAATGTCGACGGAGACCCGAAGAAGTCCACGCTCTTCCTGCTGGACAAGGGCATGGAAGGTTTCGAGATCGTGAAGACCCCCAAGGCGCTCTACAACGGCCCCGGCGATCACCCCTGGGTGCAGCTGACCAATCTGCGGGTTCATGAATCGAAGATCCTGGGCGGAATCGGTCAGGGCTTTGAACTGACCAAGGACTGGTTTGTCGAACAGCGTGCCAACATCGCCGCGCGCTGTGTCGGCGTCGCTGTGCGCTGTGCAGAAATCGCGGCGGACTGGGCCGCAGAACGCGAGGCGTTCGGGCGCAAGATTCAGGATTATCAGGGCATCGAATGGAAGCTGGCCGACATGGCCGTGGAGATCATGGCGGCAAAGGCCCTGCTCTATCGCTGCGCCAGCGAATATGACAACGGCCTTGATCGGAAAGCTGCCCATGCGCGCATGAGTGCGGTGAAGCTGTTTTGCACCGAGATGGCCTGGCGTATCTGTGATCAGTCTCTTCAGATCCAGGGCGGTCACGGCTTCATGATGGATAATCCCGTCGCGCGTCACTACACCAGCGTGCGCGCCGAGCGCATCGTCGAAGGCACCAGCGAAATCCAGAAGGTCATCATCGGCGGCCAGATCAAGAAGCGCGGCCTGGGCGTCTATACCGGCCTGATGACCCAGCCCAACATGCCGGGAGGGTCGGCATGACCGAACACGTCCTGACATCGATCAACGAAGGGGTTCTGGAAGTTCGACTCAACCGCCCTGACAAGAAGAACGCGCTAACGCCCGAGATGTACGGCGCATTGGCCCAGGCCCTGCTCGATACCGATCGCAATCGCAGCGCGCGGGTCATCTGGATCACCGGCAGCGGAGACGCCTTTACCAGCGGTAACGACGTCAACTCCTTCGTCGATGGCTCCCGAAAGGCTGGCGAGAAGCCCAAGGCACACCTGTTTTTGGAAGCCTTGGCCACGATCGAGACACCCCTGATGGCTGCGGTGAACGGCATGGCAATCGGCGTCGGTGCCACCATGCTGCTCCATTGCGACATGGTGCATGCCAGCGACCAGGCGAGCTTCTGTTTTCCGTTCACCAATCTGGGGGTTTTCCCGGAGGCCGGATCGACCGTTCTGCTGCCGCGGATTGCAGGACATCAGAAAGCCATGGAACTCTTCCTGCTGGGTGATCGGTTCGATGCAACCACGGCAGAGCAGGCAGGCATGGTGAACCGGGTGTTCCCTGCCGAAGACCTGGAAGCAGAAAGTCTCGCGATTGCGCGGCGCATGGCCCAGAAACCCTCCAGCGCCTTGCGTGCCACCAAGGCACGCGTACGTGCCGGTTACGGCGATCTTTCTGGCACGATTGCCGAAGAAGGTCAGGCGTTCTTCGACATGGTTCGCTCGCCAGAGGCCCAGGAAGCCTTCAATGCCTTCCTGGAAAAACGCAAACCGGACTTCAGCAGCTTTGATTGACTTGCAAATAGCACGATTGCCGTAAGGTGAATTTTCAACCAGAGTTACTCTGGCTCAGATAGGGGGACGTCATGGTTACGAGGCTAGCAATTCTCGGTTTGGCACTGCTGCTTGGTGCCTGCGCGCAACCAGCGCGTGTCGGCCAGATGATCCACCAGCCCGATGAAACACAGCTTCAGACCGTACCGGTCGCGATGCAGCAAAGTGTTGCCATCGCCGAGATCGTTGGCGGCGAAGAAACCGATCCGCTGTGGATGTCGGAAGTCGGCAACGAGGAGTACCGTCAGGCTCTCCAGGCCTCGCTGCAATCCTATGGTCTCTTTGCCGATTATGGCGGCGGCGACTACGACCTGACGGCGCACCTGATCGAGTTGGAACAGCCGCTCATGGGGTTCGACATGACCGTCACATGCGTTGCGAGCTATATCGTGACGCGAGCATCCGATGGCGTGGAAGTCTTCAACGACACCATCACGACACCTTACACCGCCGATTTTTCAGAGGCATTCGTCGGCGTTGAGCGACTGCGCCTTGCCAACGAAGGCGCGGTACGCAGGAACATCGGCGAGTTCATCACCCGTTTTGTCGCGTCACAAGCCGAGTCCTGACCTCAGATAAGGCCGTCCTCCCGCACATCCTGCAGTGAAGCGCAGAAAGCGTCGGCCACGGCATCGACGTCTTCAGGTGTATGCGCGGTCGACAGGAAGAAGAGATGAATGCCGGGCACGATGACGCCCCTGGCCATCAGGTGGACATAGAACTCCCGCTCGGCATCGTGGTTCTCGTCGGTCAGATCGCGTGACGTTTCGATGCCGCGTTTGAAGTGCATGTAGAGAATGGAGCCGGCGTTCATGAGCTGGGCACCCATCTGGCGCTCCTCGCAGAACGCATTGACACGTTTGGCAAGGCGATCACCCTGTTCGTTGAGATAGGGATAGATCGTGTCCTTGTTGTCGCGCATGTGGGTCAGCGCGGCGACACCGGCCGCCATGGTGAGCGGGTTGCCCGAGAAGGTACCGCCCAGGAACACGCCATCGGGATCACCCCAGGGCTTGCCCAGAGGCGCCATGACTTCAGCCCGTCCGGAAAGCGCACCAACGGGCATGCCTCCTGCCAGGGCCTTGCCGAAGGTCATGAGGTCGCCGTCGATACCAAAGTACTCACAGCCCCCACCCCAGGCCAGGCGGAACCCGGTCACGACTTCATCCAGCAGGGTGAGGACTCCGCATTCCCTGCAGACCTCGACAAGTTCCTTGAGGAACGGTCCGACATCGTCTCGCGGCACGGAGTTCTGCACCGGCTGAACCAGGACCACGGCGAGCTCGTCGCGGTGTTTGCGGATCAGGTCAAAGGCCGCGGGATCGTCATAAGGCAGCACCTCCATCGTGTCATCGCGGATGGTCGAGGGCACGCCTGAGCCCCAGACGGTTCCGGTCGGCGCGCTCCGGGGACTCGAGGGATCGGCCTTCACCAGCGCGTAGTCATGAGCGCCGTGGTAGCAGCCATCAAACACGGCAACCTTTTCCTTGCCGGTATAGGCCCGGGCAACACGCATGCCATACATCGTGGCTTCGGTGCCGGAATTGCAGAACACCGTGCGTTCGGCTGCCGGCACGGCCTCACGGATGAGCTCGGCCAGTTCCAGCTGGCGATCGTTCTTGAGCACCAGATGCCAGGCCTTGCCCAGCTGTTCATGCATGGCGTCCTCGACCATCTTCGGGCGATGGCCCAGCACATGCGGCCCAGCGCCCATGGTAAGGTCGATATATTCGTTGCCATCGACATCGGTCACATGCGCGCCTTCGGCCGAGTGAATGGAAAGCGGTGTCGGCATTTCGAAGGTCGGCACGACCTCGACCGGGAGCAGGTCGCCGCTCTTTTCATGAAGCTCACGCGACTTGGGCGTCATCGCCGCCAGTGTTTCACGCGCTGCCTTGCCCTTTGCGCCAACGGTCATGTTCATTCACCGGTCTCCCCTTGTGCCTCTACACGACACTAGAACGGACAATGCTTGGCTGAAAGGCGCATGTGGTTACAGTGTCGCCACGAGATCAGCCGGAGCGTCTGCCATGATGTTGACCCCAACGGAACTTGAGCGCCTGACGCTCCACACCGCTGCCGAACTGGCACGCAAACGGCGCGCACGGGGTATGAAGCTTAACCTGCCCGAGGCACAGGCCCTGTTGTGTGATGAGGTTCTGGAGGCCGCAAGGGACGGGCAATCCCTGGCCGAGGTCATGAGCTTTGGCTGCACCATCCTGACGTCCGACGACGTGATGCCCGATGTGCCAGGCATGCTGGGCCTCCTCTCGGTGGAAGCAATGTTCGAGGACGGAGCAAAGACCATCACGATCTGGCAGCCGATCCGGCCCGGCAAGGAACCGGTTCCCGACCGCCCCGCGCCCGGCGAAATTCTGGTGGCCGAGGGCGAGATCGAGCTGAATGCGGCAGGAGAGAAATCCAGCATCCGTGTGCTCAACACCGGAGATCGCGCCGTCCATGTGGCGAGCCACTTTCATTTCTTTGAGGCGAACCGGGAACTGGAGTTCGACCGGGAAGCGGCGTTCGGCAAACGCCTGGACCTGCCAGCCGGAGCAACAGCGCGCTTTGATCCTGGCGAACACACCGAGGTCTCGCTGACCGAAATTGCCGGCACCGGGGAGATCACCGGTCTGAACCGCCTGACGGAAGGGTCCATCCATGACCCTGCCGTCAAGGCTGCCGCACTGGAGCGGGCGCGGGCCCGCGGCTTCAAGGGAGCCTGAACCATGAGCACCATGAGCCGCGCACGTTATGCCGAGATGTATGGACCCACGACCGGTGACCGCATCCGTCTGGGCGATACCAGCCTGCTGGCGCGTATCGAACACGATCACGAAACCTATGGCGAGGAAGGCATCACCGGAGTCGGCAAGAGCCTGCGCGACGGCAACGGCATCGACGGGTCAAAAACCCTGGCCGACGGCGCGCTGGAAGTGGCGATCTTCAACGTTGTCATCATGTGCCCGGTCCAGGGCATCTTCAAAGGCGATATCGGCATCCGGAATGGTCGTATCACGGCTATCGGCAAGGCGGGCAATCCTGCTGTCATGGCAGGCGTGACGCCGGGCATGGTGGTAGGCCCGGGCACCAAACACTTCAGCGGCCAGGGGCTGATCGCCACACCAGGCGGCATCGATGTGCACAGTCATTACGGCCAGCCCGCAGAACTGCGCCACGCACTCTCGTCGGGCCTGACGACGCTGATCGGCGGTGGTTATCCCGGCTGCTGGTCCATCGACAGTGGCGGTGACTGGGCCAATGCCAAGATGCTGAAGGCCCTGGAAGCCTTCCCGCTGAACTTCGGCCTCTTCAGCCGTGGCGGTGCCAGCACGCCAGAGACCATTGTTGAGCAACTCTCATCGGGCGTGATCGGCGTGAAGATCCATGAAGACCTGGGCGCAATGCCTGCGGTCATCGACGCCTGCCTGTCAGTCGCCGACGAGCATGATTTCCAGGTGCAACTTCACACCGATTCCATGAACGAAGCCGGGTTCTATGAATCGACCATGGAGGCCATCGCCGGACGCGCGATCCACATGTACCACACCGAAGGAGCAGGCGGCGGCCACGCGCCCGACATCATCCGTTGCAATGGCGAGGCCCATTGCCTGCCCAGTTCCACGACACCGACCAACCCGTTCACGCTGAACGCGTTCGAGGAACACATGGACATGATGATGCTGTGCCACACCCTGCGCGGTGACATCCCCGAGGATGTGGCCTTTGCCGAGAGCAGGCTGCGGCATCAATCCATGGCGGCCGAGGATGTGCTCCATGACCTGGGCGCCATCTCCATGGCCGGGTCCGATGCCGAAGGCATGGGACGCGTCATGGACGTGATTGCCGGCATGTGGCGTCTGGCATCCAAGATGAAGGACGAGCGCGGCGCACTCGATGGCGAGCCCTTCGACAATGCCGACAATGCCCGCATCCTGCGTTATCTCGCCAAGTATACGATCAACCCTGCCATCACATTCGGGGTTTCTGATCATGTCGGCAGCCTGGAAGTCGGCAAGATGGCCGATATCGTGCTGTGGAATCCGAAGTTCTTCGGTGTGAAGGCAAGCCAGGTCATCAAGGGCGGCGCGCAGATCTGGAGCCCGCAGGGCGATGCCTCGGGTTCGCTCTCGCTGACCGAACCCAACATCTATCGCGAAAGCTGGCCTGCCTGCGGCAGTGCGCCAGACACGCTTTCAGCCTTTTTCGTCCACCCCAGCGCTGTCGATGCCGACATGGCCGGGCGCTGGAGCGTTTCCAAACCGATGCTGCCGGTAGCCGGCACACGCAGACTTACCAAGGCCGACATGGTGCGTAACGACACCCTGCCGGATATCCGCGTCGATCCTCAGACCTTCGAGGTCTTTGCGGACGGCGAACTGGCAACGACCGAACCGGTCAGACATGTGGCCCTTGGCCGCACCTACTTCCTGCGATGAGGAGAATGAGATGAGCAAGGATTTCGAAGGCAAGGTTGTGCTGATCACCGGGTCCGGGCGCGGCATGGGACTGGTGGATGCCATGATGATGGCCGAACAGGGCGCTTCTGTCGTGATCCACGACATCGATGCGGATCTTGCCCGCGATGCCAGCGATCAGGTGAAAGCCAAGGGCACAGAGGTCTTCACCATCGTCAGCGATATCTCCGATGTCACCGACACCCAGCAAAAGATCAGGCAGGCGGAAGCGCATTTCGGACATATCGACGTGCTGGTCAACAATGCCGGCATCGGCCTGGGCGGCAAGTTGGAAGAGGTCAGCGAAGAAACCTTCGACCGCACCATGGATGTGCATGTGAAGGGCGCGTTTTTCGCCACCCAGGCCGTCGTCCCCGGCATGAAGGCGCGCAAATCCGGTGCCATCGTCAACATCTCGTCGATCTGGGGCATGACCGGCCATGACAGCGATGCACAGTATTGTGGCGCCAAGGCCGCACTGCTGGGTCTGACCAAGGCATGGGCCAAGGAGTTCGCACCCTGGAACATCCGTGTGAACGCCGTGGCGCCGGGATGCGTGCTGACCGACATGACCCTCGTCAAGGGCCAGGACTACATCGACGACCGCGCAAAGCTGATCCCCATGGGGCGCTGGGCTCAGCCCGAAGAGATGTGCCATGCGGTCGTCTATCTTGCCTCAGAAAAGGCGAGTTTCATTACCGGGCAGTGCATCAGCCCCAACGGTGGCGATACCATTGTCGGCATCTGACGAGTCCACAAAACAGAACCATCTCAATTGTGCATACCCCCATGCTTCCCGTGCATGGGATTTCGTTCATGATTAGATAGCGTCGCTTCGGATTTTGCTGCATAGGCGCGCGCTTGTTCCAGAACATGTGAATCCGCTCTAACTGGATGACCCGCCATGTTTGCTGCCATCTCTTCTGTCTGGGCCCTGCTCGTCGGCATCGCATTGCTGATGGCCGGCAGCGGCTTGCAAGGTTCTCTTTTGGGTGTGCGCGCTGCGGAGGACGGGTTTTCGGCCCTGATGACCGGCGTTGTCATGTCGAGTTACTTCGCGGGGTTCCTGCTGGGCTTTGTCATTGTTCCCCGGCTGGTCAAAAGCGTGGGCCACATCCGGGTGTTCGGCGTCCTGGCTTCCATCGCTTCTGCCGTTGCGTTGATCCACTCGGTGTTCGTCGATCCGCTGGTCTGGACCGGCCTGCGCGCCATGACCGGCTTTTGCTATATCGGCCTCTTCATTGTTGCCGAAAGCTGGCTCAACGACCGTTCGACAAACGAGACACGGGGTCAGTTGCTCTCGGTCTACATGATCGTCATGACCGGATCGATGGCGATGGGGCCTCTTCTGCTGAACATCGGCAATCCCTCGGGGTTCGACCTCTTCATCGCGGCCTCGGTCATGGTTTCGCTCGCCATGGTTCCGGTGTCGCTGACGACCTATTCCGCACCGAAGTTCGAGGAACAGGAGCGGTTGAGCATACGGGAGTTGGCAAAGATCTCGCCTTTGGGGATCGCGGGATGTCTGGCCAACGGCGCGACTTCGGGCGCCCTGGTCTGGCTTGCTTCAGTCTATGCAGGGTCCATCGGTATGCCGCTCGACAACATCTCGCTGTTTGCTTCGGCCTCCATCGTCGGTGGTGCGATCCTGCAATGGCCCATCGGACGCTTGAGCGACCGGTTCGATCGCAGGCAGGTGCTGACAGGCGTCGCCATTGTCGGCGCGATCTGTGCCGCTGGCGCCGCTACGATCGGAGCCGACAATCCAACCATGCAGATGGTCGCGGTCGCTGTTGTCGGTGGCCTCGCCATTCCTATCTATTCGCTGTCGGTTGCCCATACCAACGACCATCTCAAGCCCAATCAGATGGTCGCGGCCTCAAGCGGCCTGTTGCTTGCCAACGGTATTGGCGGGATGGCTGGCCCAGCAGCAGCCGGTGGTGCCATGCAGTTGCTTGGCCCCTCGGGCTACTTCTGGTTTCCCGCGGTCGTGATGGCGGCGCTGACCACCTTCGCCCTCTACCGGATGACGCGGCACGCAGCCGTACCCAACGAGAAACAACGCAAGTATGTCCAGGTCCCGCGCATGTCGAGTCTGTCGGCAAAGCTGGCGATCCGCAATCAGATGGATCGCGATCTGGCCCGCATGTCTCGGCGTTGAAGTGGTTTTCGGTTAGCCGGTCAGCTCAGCACGACCGACATCACAGTAAACCAGGCCCGAACGTTCATAGAGCGAAAGGCGCTGGGCGGGCAGAAGATTTGCCACACAGTTCGGAATTGCGCCGCTGTCGAGTTCCCAGGTCTCGACGCTGATCTTGAGGCGGTTGATATCAACCAGAATGCACTGTTGTGCTTCGACGCGAATATCTTCCGTCGTTGCGTCATGCAGTCGCACGCGCAGCGGAATTGGCAGCCGGTTTTCGATCACAATCTGATTCGCAGACCGCGACACCGCCGGACATTCGGCACCGATCAGGCCAACCGCGGTCAGGGCATAGTAACCCCCACCAAAAACGACAGCACCAACCAGCGCAAGAAATACTAACAAGCGCATAAGTTCAGTACGGGCAAAGCACGCTCCACGTGATCCCTCAGACATGGTGCCATAAGTCTTTCCGGACGCCTAATCAATGCCGCAAATGTACTGTCAATTTGACAATTGGGCGCACCATTTGCGTCTTGCGTTAACAGATGTGAACCATGATGAAACAGACAGAGACTTGGGAGGCGAAAATTGAGCTTTGCAATCACTACGCTGCGCTTGGACATATCTGGTCCAGGGCTGCATGAGATCACCGGCCTGGTCGAGAATTGGTGCGTTCAGCAGCCGCAGAAGGAGGGGCTACTCACCCTTTTTCTGCCGCACACCTCGGCTTCGCTGCTGATTCAGGAGAATGCCGATCCCGACGTATGCGTGGACCTGGAGAATTTCTTCGCAACTCTGGCACCACAGGCATCACATTATCAGCATGCACAGGAAGGGCCTGACGACATGCCCGCACACATCCGCGCAGCGCTCACCCAGACGCACCTTTCCATTCCACTCATCCAGGGACGTCTGGCCCTGGGAACCTGGCAGGGCATTTTTCTCTTCGAGCACCGCGATCGCCCCAGAGAGCGCAGCCTTCACCTCCATCTGACGGGCAGTGACCGCATTGTCAGCGCCGATCAATGAACTCCATGGTCAGCGGATCACCTGTTACGAGCGCCAGAAAATCTCAACTTCGTACCAAGCGAATTCTGCCTCGTTGATGCTGAGCGACTGTCAAACACACATCGCGCTTGCAAGAACGCAGCTCAGGGATGCTAGGTTCCTGCCTGCAATCCTGCCAACACGCGAATCAAAGGCGCAACATGTCAGATCTGGTCGAACGCAAGGAGATCGGCAAGGTGCGCATCGTGCGCATGAACCGGCCCGATGCCCGCAATGCCCTCAACATGGCGCTGCTCAAGGCGCTGCAGTCAGAAATCGCCGCCGCTGAAACCGACCAGGTACGCTGTCTGGTCCTGACCGGAAACGGCAAGGGATTCTGTGCCGGTGCCGATGTGAAGGAATGGTCTGCGCTGAAGGAAACGGGCGTGCCGGAGGGTTACGACTGGGTCGGGGAAATGCATGCCCTTGTTCTGGCGATCCATGGCCTGACTGTCCCGACCATTGCCATGATCAACGGTGCCGCGGTCGGCGCCGGGCTGGACATGGCTCTGGCCTGTGATTTCCGCTTTGCTGCGGCCGAAGCGAAGTTCCGCTGTGCCTACACATGGGTCGGCTTCAATCCCGATGCCGGCGGAAGCTGGCTCATGCCGCGCCTGATGGGCCTGGAAGCGGCCAAACGTTTCGCCTTTACCGGCGACATCTGGTCGGCGGAACAGGCCCGTCAGACCGGCCTGGTCAGCGAGGTGCATGCCGGTGAACACCTCGAAGAAGCCACGATGGCCTTCGCCCAGCAGATCGGCTCAGGCCCCAGCGTCGCACTCCGCCTGACCAAGGGTCTGATGGACAACGCATCAAACCGGTCCCTGGCCGAACAGCTGATCGAGGAGCAGAAGGCCGGCGCAATCTGCGGCAAGACAGAGGATCATAGGGAAGCGCTGGCTGCAGCCGTCGAGAAGCGCGAACCGCACTTCAAGGGCCACTAGACCATGGCATACGATTTCGGACTGACTGGAGAACAGACCATGGTGCGCGACAGCCTGCGCGCCTTTATCCGTGAAGAGGTCTATCCCCACGAAGACACTGTTTATGCCGCCGGCGATGTTGCTCCCGAGATCGAGGAGGCAATCCGCGCCAAGTCGTTGGATCTGGGTTTCTGGAACGCGCATTTCCCTGAAGATGTCGGCGGTGGCGGCATCGACAACGTAACCTATGCGCTGATGTCCCAGGAACTGGGCGTCACGACTTGGGGCCTGATCTCCTGCATCATGGGCGGCAGCCTGATCCTGTGTGCCTGTACCGAAGATCAACGCGCGGTCTATCTGGACCCCGTCGTAAGAGGCGAGAAGCTCGACTGCTTTGCGCTCACCGAGCCCGGCGCAGGGTCTGACGCCATGAGCATCAGAACGCGCGCACGCAGGGATGGTGATGACTGGGTCATCACCGGCCAGAAGCACTTCATCTCCAATGCGGACCGAGCCGATTTTGCCGTGGTGTTTGCCGTAACCGGAGAGAACGAGACACCACGTGGCAAGCGCAGTCGCATCACGGCCTTTCTGGTCGACAAGGGCACGAAGGGTTTCGTGGTCGAACCTGGCTCCAATCCCATCGGCAACCCGGGCCACAACGTCAACAACCTCTATTTCGATGAATGCCGCGTGCCTTCCTCGCAAATCCTAGGGGAAGAAGGCACCGGCTTTGACGTTGCCGGTGAGTGGCTGGTGCCGGGGCGCGTGATGGTTGCCGCCAATTGTTGTGGCAAGGCGCGCCGGGCGCTGGACATGAGCCTGGAATGGGCAGCGAGCCGCAAGCAGTTCGGTCAGACGATCGGGCGTTTTCAGGGCGTGAGCTTCAAGCTCGCCGATATGGAAACCGAACTCCAGGCAGCCGAATGGCTCACCTATGACGCTGCATGGCGCCTGGATCAGGGAACCCTGAGCGATGCCGACGCGGCCATGGCCAAACTCTATGCCAGTGAAATGCTGGGCCGGGTGACCGATGAAGCTGTCCAGGTTCATGGCGGCATGGGCATGATGAGCGATTTCCCGATCGGGCGCCTGTGGCGGGATGCCCGGATCGAGCGCATCTGGGAAGGCACCAGCGAAGTGCAGCGCCACATCATATCCCGTTCGATCCTGCGTCCGCTGGAGGCTTCCTGATGCTTGATTTCACGCCTTCCAACGAACAGGTGATGCTGATCGATTCCGTGCGCGCCTTTATCGAAAAGGAGATTCGCCCGCACGAGGACAGGATAGAAGAGCTGGGTTATGTGCCCGAAGAACTTGAGAAGGACATCCGACGCAAGTCCATCGAGGCGGGCCTCTATCTGCGCCATCTGCCCGAGGAGTGGGGCGGACTGGGCCTGGATCACGTTACCCAGACCCTGCTCACCTTCGAGTTTGCCCAGGCATCATCAGGCCTCACGGTCTGCACGGGTGGCCCGACCTACATCCTGACCAAATGCCGGGGCGAACAGGTCGAGCGATACCTCAACCCCGCCCTGCGCGGCGAACGGGCCGAGGCCTTTGCTCTCACCGAGCCCGATGCCGGATCGGATGCGCGCAACATCAAGACCCGCGCGGTGAAGGACGGCAAGCACTGGGTGATCAACGGGCGCAAGCACTTCATCAGTGAAGGTGACCTGGCCGATTTCTTCATCGTCATGTGCGTGACCGGCGAAGACGAAACGCCGCGTGGCAAGCAGAAGCGCATCACCAGTTTCCTGGTCGACAAGGGCACGCCGGGCTTCGACGTGCGCAAGATGGAGGCCGTGTGCACACGGGGCTACAACCCGACCGATCTGACCTTCGACAACGTGCGGGTCCACGAAAGCCAGATCCTGGGTGAAGAAGGTCAGGGTTTCGACCTGGCCAACGAGTGGCTTTATGCCGGACGCATCGCCATGGCCGCCTATTGCGTGGGCCAGACCCGGCGCGTTCTTGCCATGACCAACGACTGGGCAGCATCGCGCAAGGCGTTCGGCCAGACAATCAGTCGTTTCCAGGGTGTGAGCTTCAAGATCGCCGACGTCGCAACCGAACTGCGGGCGGCGGAACTGATGACCCTGAACGCCGCCTGGAAACTGGATCAGGGCACCTGCACGCGTCTGGACACCAGCACCTGCAAGCTCTTCGCCAGCGAAATGCTGGGCCGGGCCACGGATCACGCAGTACAGATCTTTGGTGGTATGGGCCTGATGATGGAGTTGCCCATTCAGCGCTACTGGCGCGACGCTCGGGTTCATCGCATCTGGGAAGGCACCAGTGAAATCCAGCGCCATATCATCAGCCGTGACCTGTTGCGCCCGCATGAGCAGAACGCGTAACTAGGTCCAGGGACAAGCAAGCAAACACAAGAAGGGCACGGCCCATGCTCACGGACAAACGTCGCCGTAATCTCGAACGCGCTCTGAATCCCCGAAGCGTCTGCTACATCGGCGGATCGTTTCTGGAGAACACGCTGCGCTCCAACCGCGCCATGGGCTTTGATGGTGATGTCTGGGTCGTTAATCCCAAGCTCAATACGCTGGCGGACCATCCCTGTTTCGACACGATTGATGACCTGCCAGGCGCGCCGGATGCGGTCTTTGTCTCCGTGAATCGCGAGCTTACCAATGACCTGATTCCAAGACTGCGTGACATGGGCGCGGGCGGCGCGATCTGTTACGCGGCGGGATACTCGGAAGTGGGCGGTATCGGCCACGATCTGGAAGCGGAACTGAAGGATTCCGCCGGTGACCTCGCGGTGGTCGGGCCCAACTGTTACGGCGTCATCAACTACCTGCACGGCGTGCCACTGCTTGCCATGCCGGCCGCAGGTGAACGTCTGGATCGCGGCTGCGCCTTCATCGCCCAGAGCGGCAATCTCTGCATCAACATTGCCAACAACGACCGTTCGGCACCGCTGGCGTATGTCATTTCCTGCGGTAACCAGAGCGTTCTCGATATCTCCGACTACATTGATGTCCTTGTCGACGATCCGGCGATCACGTGTTTTGCCCTCTTTGTCGAAGGGATTCCCGATCTTGCGCGTTTCAGTCAGGTCGCTCTGCGCGCACTGGAAGTCGGCAAACCGATCATCGCCATGAAGTCCGGCGTTTCGGCGCTGGGTGCCAAGATGGCGATGAGTCATACCGCCTCCCTGGCAGGCGACGACGAACTCTATCAGGCGCTCTTTGACAGGCTGGGCATCATCCGCGTTTCCACACCGGTCGATTTGCTGGAGACGGCAAAGTACATCACCTACACAGGCGTACCCCAGGGCCGGAAACTGGCCGTCTTCACATGTTCAGGCGGCGACAACGAAACGGTCGCCGATCTCCTGGAACCTCTGGGCGTCGAGCTGCCGCAGCCAACACAGGCCCAATACGACGCATTGCGCCCGCACATGCAGGTCTTTGCCAACATCACCAACCCGCTGGACTACAACACAACCAACTGGGGGAACTACGAGGTCCTCTCGCAGATGTTTCCGGTGCTGCTTGAAAGCGCCGATGCCGGCCTCTTGGTGGTCGATAGCGGACGACCGGGTGCACCGGACTGGGGCACCACGGCAGTCATGGAGGCCTTGCGCGACTCTGCCAAGGCAACCGGTACGCCCAGTGCCATGACCTGCGTCATGCCGGAAAACTCCAACGTCGCGCAACGCAAGATGATGCATCAGGGTGGCGCCGCGGCGTTGCAGGGCATTCGGGAAGGTGTTCTGGCGGTTGCGCGAACCTGCCTGTTCGGTGAACGACGCGCGAATCTCATGGCGCGCGAGTCACGCAATGATCTCACACTGCCTCCAATAGAGCCCATTGGCGGCGACATCAGGGCCATGAACGAATGGAACGGCAAGCAGGCCCTGAAAGCCCATGGCCTGCCCGTGCCGGACGGGCGTCCCGTCGCGGTCGCCCAGGCAGCAAATGCAGCCGAAGAAATCGGCTACCCCGTGGCGCTGAAGGTGCTGTCCGATACCATCCTGCATAAGACCGATGTGGGCGGTGTCGCACTCAACCTGAAGACGGCTGAAGAGGTTTCCAGCGCTGCCGACGACATGGCCGCACGTCTGGGTGCCACAGAGGTCCTGATCGAACCCATGGCACCCAAACCTGTGGCAGAGATGATCGTGGGCATCACCCGCACCGACGATTTCGGTCCTGTGCTGGTGGTTGGCGCGGGCGGCGTTCTGGTTGAGCTCTACAAGGACGCCGTGAGCCTGTTGCTGCCGCTTCACGAGGATGATGTTCGCGACGCCATCGAACGCCTGAAGATCGCCAGACTGCTCGACGGATTCCGTGGCGGACCCAAGGGGGACAAGGAAGCCTTGGTCGCAGCCGTCATGGCCGTCGCACGCTACGCCGAAGCCAATCGTGACAGCCTGGCCGAGCTTGACGTCAATCCGCTGTTTGTCCTGCCCGAAGACCAGGGCGTGATTGCCGTTGATGCCCTGATTCGCAAAGCTTGAGTCCACGACATGCTGACACCCCGTCGCCGCGAAAACCTTGAACGCCTTCTGAACCCCAGGAGCGTCTGTTACATCGGCGGCACGTTTCTCGAGCAGACCATCAGGGACAATCGGAACGCCGGATACGAAGGCGACATCTGGGTCGTGAATCCCAAGCTCGACTCCATTGCGGGCCTGCCCTGCCATCGCTCCATCGAAGAGCTTCCCGGTATCCCCGATGCCGTCTTCATGGGCGTGAACCGCATGGTGACCAACGCAACCCTGCCCGCACTCGATGCCGCAGGTGTCGGCGGTGTGATCTGCTACGCGGCGGGATACTCCGAAATCGGCGGCGACGGACCCGCACTGGAAGATGAACTGAAGGCACGCGCCAGCGACCTCGCACTGGTCGGGCCCAACTGCTACGGAATCGAAAACTACCTCCACGGCGTCAAACTGCTGGCGACGTCGGGCAGCGGCCACCGGGTTGATCGCGGCTGCGCCTTCATCGGACAAAGTGGCAGTCTGTGCGAAGCGGTCACCCGCAACAGACGATCCTCACCGCTGGCCTATGTGATTTCCTGTGGCAACCAGACAATCCTGGACATGGCCGACTACATCGATGTCTTGATCGACCGTCCCGAGATCACCTGCTTTGCCCTCTTCATCGAGGGTCTGCGCGACGTCTCCCGGTTCAGCGAGGTTGCCCTGCGGGCCCTGAAGGCAGGAAAGCCGATCATCGCCGTGAAATCGGGTACCTCACCGCTGGGAGCCACGATGGCCATGAGCCATACCGCCTCTCTTGCCGGCAACGACGAACATTATCAGGCACTGTTCGATCGTCTTGGCATCATCCGTGTGGAAACTCCCGTCGAACTGCTGGAAACAGCAAAGCTCGTTACCTACTCCGGAATTCCGAAAGGGCGCCGGATGGTGGCGTTCACCTGCTCGGGAGGTGACAACGAGATGATCGCCGACCTTGCGGCAATCCACGGCCTGGAACTGCCGCAGCCAACGGCAGCCCAGCGTGAAAGCATGAAAGAACACATGCAACTCTACACCAGCATCTCGAACCCGCTGGATTTCAACACGACGAACTGGGCCAGATACGATGTCCTGCTGCCGCTCTTCACCAAGGCGCTGGAAGGCGACGTCGATCTTGGTCTGGCAGTGTTCGAAAACCGCCAGGATCCCACGATGCCAACCGGAACGCGCGAAACCGCCGAGGCCGCCCGCGATGCTGGCCTGGCCGCAGGCGTTCCCATGGCCCATGCCTGCCACCTTTCGGAGAACTCCAACAGAGAAGACCGCGAGTTGCTGCAGGAAACCGGCATGGCGATGTTGCAGGGATTACGGGACGCCATCAGCGCAATCTGCAAGACCTGCACGTTCAGCGAGCGACGTGCAGCCGTCCTGGCACGCGACCATGATGATCTCCTGATCCATGAGGCAGGTCCGCTTACCGCTTCCATCGCAACACTGGATGAATGGCAGGGAAAACAGGCGCTGAAGGCTTATGGCCTGCCGGTTCCCGAAGGGCGCGTTGTGAACACGGCATCCGCCGCTGGCGCAGCCGAAGAGATCGGATTTCCTGTTGTCTTGAAGGTCTTGTCCGACACCATCCTGCACAAGACCGATGTTGGCGGTGTCGCCCTCGACCTTCGTGACGCACAGGCCGTAACGACCGCTGCGCAAGACATGAAAGCGCGCCTTGAGATCGACCGGTTCCTGATCGAGCCCATGGCGTCCAGGCCGGTGGCCGAACTGATCATTGGTGTGACCCGATCCGACGTGTTTGGTCCGGTCCTGGTGATCGGTGCTGGCGGCATCTTCGTCGAACTCTACAAGGACGCCACATGCCTGTTGTTGCCGGCACATGAGGACGATGTGCGCGCCGCAATCTCGAGCCTGAAAATTACCAGGCTTCTGGATGGTTTCCGCGGTGGCCCCAAAGGCGACATGAACGCCCTTGTCGAAGCCGTCATGGCCGTTGCACGCTATGCGCAGGAGAATCGCGACACCCTTGCCGAACTCGACATCAACCCGCTGTTTGTCCTTCCCGAAGGCCAAGGCGTGGTTGCCGTCGATGCCCTGATCAGAAAAGCCTGAGGAAAGAACATCATGAGCAACGTCGTCCACACTGAGCGCCGGGGCAAGGTCCTGGAAATCACACTCGACAACCCGCCCGCCAATGCCATCGGTCGCGAGGCTACTGCGGGTCTGTCAAAAGCCTTCGCCACCCTGCGTGACGATCCCGATCTGCTGGTCGGCATCATCACCGGCGCCGGTGAGAAGTTCTTTTCACCAGGCTGGGACCTCAAGGAAGGCGCAGCGGAGTTCGACGCCGTCGAGAGTGGCGAAGCTTCAGGCGACAGTACCGAATACAAGAACGATGGCGGCTTTGCCGGCATTACCGAGATGTGGGACCTCTACAAGCCGGTGATTGCGGCGATCAACGGTTATGCCGTGGGTGGCGGCTGGGAAATCGCCCTAGCCTGCGACATCCAGTATGCCGTGCCCCATGCAAAGTTCTTCATTCCCGACGTGCATATGGGCTTCATCGCCGATGCAGGTGCCATTCAGATCCTGCCGCGCCGCCTGCCCCATTCCATCGCCATGGATATCCTGCTCACCGGTCGACGCATGGATGCCGAGGAAGCCCTGAAATGGGGCCTCATCAACGAAATTGTCGAGCCCGACAAGCTGATGGAGCGGGCACGCGAAACCGCCGATCATCTGGCCGAAGGCGGCCCGCTCGCCCTGCAGGCCAGCAAGGAAGCGGTACGTCACACCATGCACATGTCGATTCCCGACTGCTTCAGAGCCCTGCGCGGCAGCGATGACAAGGGCGGTTCACTCCCGATCTATACCCGCATGCTGTCTAGTGAGGACGCCAAGGAAGGTCCCCGCTCCTTCGCCGAGAAACGCAAGCCGGTGTTCAAGGGGCGATGAGCTCACAATGCGCCCGATACGCTAGCTCAGGGGATCAGAGGACTTGTCGAGATAAGACCAAGCCGCAATGGTTGATCCGGAACTTCGCATGGGAATGGCAATGAAATACGCAGGAAACTTCGCAACCGTGGCAGCACTGGCATTTCTGGTGCTTGGCACCTCGAGCGTTCAGGCACAGACGGTCGAGGATGGGACGTCGCCGCCGGACTCCATCGATTACGCCATGTTCTATCTGTCCGACGTGCGCGACGCTGCCGAATGCGACGTGACCGTCCAAAACGGCCGGATCGACTTCGGTGCGGTGGTCACCAACCCTGCCATGACCTGCCCGGACGCCTTTGCCTGGTCGCTGTTCGTGCGTGCGGTCAGTGGTGGGTTCTGGGAAAACTGGTCAACCGACCGCCAGATCTGGCCCAACGATCCCTGGCCGCGTTGCGGCCCTGATGGGCTGACGGAAAACTGCTGTCCGGAACTTGGCAGTTCCCACGACGGATCGCCCGAACACTGTCCGGTGTTTCCCGGCGACGCAGAGGGCTTCCCCAGCCATCAACTCCAGGCCGCAAGCAAGGCCCATAGCGTGACCCTGGCCAATGCAACAGGTTCGGATGACGCCACGTGGGACGATGTCCCCGATGCCCTGCGTGCCGCCGTGATCGGCGATATTCAGGACGAACTCATCTATCGCAACGAAGTCATGACGCAGTATCTGTTCGACAACGAGCTCTACTTCACCGATGGCCTGGCTGCCGTGTTCGAACGCAACGCACGCGCGACGGAAGCCTATGCCCCCTATCAGGCCGAGTTGATTGACCCGGCTGTGAGTCATGCCGCACCTGCGCCGATCACCAGCATCGTCTTTCCCATCAGTTCGGTCATGGTCAAGATCAACTGGATCGCGGCCAGCGAAGCGCCGACCTATGGCATCGACCCCTACGACACGGAAAATCCCTTCATCACCATGAACCTGGTGCCCCAGTCCGGGGACGAAAAGGACGAGCCTGAGCCTTACATCGCCGTTTCGTTCCACATCTCGTCAAAGGATACCCCCAACTGGTTCTGGACCACCTTCGAGCATGTCGCCAACCAGGGCCGATGCGACTGGATCGGCTGCAACGACAGTTTCGGCTTCGAAACCATCCAGACCATCACGATTGATGAGTCGGTTGCAGCAGGCCTTCCCCCCGTGGCGCGGAACTACACCCCACCCAACAAGCTCACCACCATCGACGGGAGGTCCCTGGAGGCCTTTGATCTGGCCCAGACCTATCTGGGCGTTGACCGGATGACTCCCGAACTCACCACGATCCTCGATGCCTTCGATATCGGCACCGCGGGTGATGTGAACACGACAGGTCAACCAACACAGCAGGACGCCGCCTGGCGTTCCTATCGCCTGAAAGGCACCCAGACAGACTGGGTCACCTCCGAAGGCCATGAAACACGTCTGGGCAATTCGGTCACGGAAGCAGGATTTGTGAACACGGCCTCCTGCATCAGCTGCCATGCCCGCGCTGCGGTCAACGAAGATGGCCTGCTGATCCACGCCATCTTCGAGAATTCGCTGAGCAATGCCGGTATTCCCCAGAGCCCCAGCGGCACACCCAATCCCATGCTCTACAGCATCAACCAGCTCTGGGGCCTGGGCGGAAACTTTGAGAGCCTGCAGATCCGCAGCATCCAGACCGATTTCGTCTGGGGCTTCCGTTTCTCCTGCCCCATCGAACCGCTCGAGTTCGGACCGGCTTGGTGCAACAACGTCACGGGTCCAGGTTACTCCTCGCCCGTGCCGACCGTGGATTGAGCGTCAGCCGGCCCCGCGCACAAAGGTCTCGCGGCCGCCCGACACGTTGAGGATGGCGCCGGTGACATAGCTGGCTTCCGGTGAAGCCATCCAGAGTGTGGCATTGGCGATTTCCTCGACTTCGCCGATGCGGCCCCAGGGCACGCCGCGCTGACCCATGGCGACAACCTCTTCCTGACCGAAGCTGTTGTCCCAGATTTCGGTGCGGATGAGACCGGGACGGATGCCGCAGACGCGAATGCCATCGGGTGCGACTTCCTTGGCAATGCCGATGGTGAAGGCATCGAGCCCGCCTTTGGTACCGGCATACACAACGTCGGTCGGCAACCCGCCATAAAGTGCCGAGATCGACGAAATGTTGACGATCACCCCACCCTTGCCGCCACGGCTGGCCGCCATGCGGCGGATTGCCTGTTGTGTGGTCAGCATGGGCCCCAGAAGGTTCGTGTCGATCTGACTGCGGATGGTTTCGACGGCATGATCGACCACCGCCGTTTCGATCGAGATCGCCGCGTTGTTGACCAGCACGTCCACCTTGCCAAGGCCCGCATCGGTCTCGGCAAACAGGCGTTCGATATCGTCCGGCTTGGAGACATCAGCCTGCACCGTGATGGCACGCTGGCCTGCCTTGCGGATAACCTCAGCCACGGCTTCGGCACGGTCGGCCGCAGAGGTGTAATTGACGCAGACGTCATAGCCCCGCTCCCCCGCCAGGCGGGCAATGGCCGATCCGATACCCCGGCTGCCACCGGTCACGATCATGATGGGACTGTCAGACATGGCTCTCTCCTGTTCGTTCGCGTTTCAGACGTTGCCGCGACTCTGCCAGAGCCTCGCGATCCTGTCGTGTCTGCGCAAGCATCCATTCGCGGAAACGCACGATCTTGGGTTCCTGGGCACGTGAGGGCAGACAGACCAGAAAGTAGCCCCGCCGGGATCGCAGTTCGGTATCGAAGAGCGGCACCAGCCTTCCGCTCAGGACGTCATAGGTGGCAAGCGCCCGCCTGGCCAACGCCACACCCTGGCCTGCCACGGCCGCATCAAGCGCCATGCTGGTGAAGTTGAAATAGGGCCCCTTGGTACCGTCCACACCCTCGACACCGGCGGCCTTCAGCCAGGCCGGCCAGTCGTTGGAGCTGAGATCGCGCAGCAAGGTGTGGTGACGCAGGTCTTCAGGCGTGTCGAGGGGCGGGCCATTGGCCAGCAAAGCCGGGCTGATGACGGGATAAACCCGCTCACCCACCAGCTTCGTCATATGGAGTTCCTGCCACTGCCCCTCGCCATGGCGAATGCCGATATCGACATCCGATGTCGAGAGATCAATGTGCTGCTGCTCGGCAGCAACGCGCAGATCGATATCCGGGAAGTCGCGGGTAAAGTCACCCAGCCTGTGAATCAGCCATTTCGAAGCGAAATTCGGCGAAGCAGATACGGTGAGCACACTGGCGAGCTGGGGACGCCGCAACTCCGCCGTGGCCGCAGCCAGCCGGTCGAAGCTGTCACGCACGACGGGCAGGTAACGCCGCGCCGCATCGGTCAAATCCAGCCCCTGCGAACGCCGATGAAACAACTGGATGCCCAGACGTTCTTCGAGGTTTTTCACATGACGGCTGACGGCTCCCTGGGTGACATGAAGTTCCTGGGAGGCTGCCGTGAAACTGAGATGCCTCGCAGAGGCTTCAAAGGCGCGCAGGGCATTCAGGGGTGGAAGGTCACGACTCATGGGTGCTATGACTTTTTTTCATGACAATGCCATTTTACATGGTTTGCTGCGCTCTGTCTCATCCCCTAAATCAATTACTCCCTCAAACACGGGAGTAACCCATGACAACTTACCATGACTTTTTGACATTCCTGGAAAGCTATGCCCGCAAATCCGAACAGACCTCGGATGCTCTGGGTCCCTACACGGCGCGCCTGATCCTGAAGTGGCGCCACAATGCCGTGACACGTCGCCAGTTGGCCGCGTTGGACGACGATCAGCTTCGTGACATCGGCGTGTCGCGCGGCGACGCCGACCATGAGGCATCCAGGCCATTCTGGAACTGATACTTCTGATCGGGCCCGGGCATCATTGGCGATGGTCGCGGACGGGAAATGGCGTATGTTCCGGGCCTGACGTCAACACAACCGGGAACGATCAATGCCGCAGCCCGCTACCTATGACGCCACGTCGCGCATCAATCACTGGGCCATTGCCATTGCGACCATCGTGGTCCTGTGCATCGGACTCTACCTGGGCAATTTTGACGGCGACCGCGAACTGCGCGGCAACCTCAGGGACTTCCACAAGGCGACCGGCGTTCTGATCCTGGTGTTCGGGGCTTGGCGCGTTCTGTGGCGGCTGTTCCAGGGCTTCCCGGCCGCTGTCGCGACACTCCCGAGCTGGCAGATGACAGCCGCCAAGATAATGCATTGGGTTCTGTTGGCCGCCGTCATCGTGATGCCGCTTTCAGGTCTCCTGAAAACCCTGTTCGCGGGATATCCGGTCAGCATCTACGGCATCTTCTCAATTCCCGCGCCTGAAAAGGTGGAATGGGTCAGGGATCTGGCCGGCCAGGTGCATGGCATCGGGGGCTGGATCCTGCTCGTCGCCCTGCTGCTGCATGTCGGCGGAGCCATGAAGCATCATTTCATCGCGCGCGATGCAACCCTTGTGAGGATGCTGACGGGCCGCTCTACACGATCCTGACGACACTGCAGTCACCATGAAGCCGTGACATCAGCCGTCGCCACTCCTAGAACGGTCAGAAGAAAAAGGGAGACGTGCACCATGGCCCGTGAACTGAACCAGCCGCTGGGCGGCAACGACATGCCGCGCTTTGGCGGCCCCGCTACCATGCTGCGGTTGCCCACGCAGGATGACGCCCAGGGTCTGGACGCCTGTTTTGTCGGCGTCCCGCTCGATATCGGAACGTCCAACCGGGCGGGGACACGGCACGGACCACGTCAGATCCGCGCAGAATCCTGCCTGATCCGCCCCTACAATATGGCAACACGGGCGGCGCCGTTCGACAGCCTTCAGGTTGCCGACATCGGCGATGTCGCGATCAACACGTTCCATCTGCCCAAATGCATGGACATCATCACGAACTTCTATGCTGACAACATCCTGGCCCATGACGCCATTCCCATGACACTGGGTGGGGACCACACGATCACCTTCCCCATCCTGCGCGCGATCAAGGAAAAACATGGGCCCGTGGGTCTGGTTCATATCGACGCCCATGCCGACATCAACGACCACCAGTTCGGTGAACCGATCGCCCATGGCACGCCATTCCGGCGTTGTGTCGAAGAAGGCCTGATCGACGGCAACCGCACGGTCCAGATCGGCCTGCGCGGCTCCGGCTATGCATCCGACGATTTCGACTGGCCTCGCCAGCAGGGCTTCCGCGTCGTTCAGGCCGAGGAGTGCTGGTACAAATCGCTGTCGCCCCTGATGGAGGAAGTGCGCGAAAAGGTCGCCGGTGGCCCGGTCTATCTCTCCATGGATATCGACGGCCTGGATCCGGCCTTTGCGCCGGGAACAGGCACACCGGAAGTCGGCGGACTGACCACCAGCCAGGCCATGGAAGTCATCCGGGGATGTCGTGGTCTTGATCTCGTGGGATGTGACCTTGTGGAGGTTTCCCCACCCTATGACCCAAGCGGGAACACCGCTCTGGTCGGTGCCAACATGCTCTTCGAGATGCTGTGTGTCCTGCCCGGTGTCGATTACCGGGCCTAATAATGCCTAGATGATGTGGAAAGCGTAGGCCGCGCCCAGCCCCATCATGGCACCAACGGCCGTGATCATCAGGCCTGCGACCATGGCACGCAGTTCCTCACCAATGACGCCACCGGACCTGTTGGCAGGTGCGGCAATGGATTTGGTGTTGCGTGAGATCATGGCGATTTCGTCCCTTTGATGCGGATCGATGTCCGTAGTCATCATGTGGGGACGCGGGCCGATTCTGCACGTGACGGAGGTCACATGCCTGCCCATTGGGTGTTACATCACCAGATGGGTTGCAAAAGCAAAGGCCAGTCCGCCGAAGGTTGCAAAGATGGAAACGCCAACCGTGTTCATGAACTGGCTGACCGCGGCCCCGAGAGCCGTTTTGCGGCGCGGTGGTATGTAGGTGTAAGTCGTTGCGGACATGACAGGATCCCGTAAGCGTTGATCGGTGATCGCCCCAGGCGATGCAGCCAGAATGAGCAAACAGCCCTCTCCTCACACCTCATTGCCAAGAAATGCCCAGCGCTCCTGTCATGCTGGGTTCTGCGTCCCGGGATCGCCTGATCGCTTTGTCATTTGGCGCAGGCTCGATCCTCCCAACCATATGATATTATTACAGAAATTTATCTCTCGTCGAAGATGCACGAGTTCTTTGCCAACGACGCACCACCGAAAAGTGTTCACGACAGCCAGGGCTCAAAATTCACCATATGCGCAAATTGAGAAGGGGCCGCATCGAAATGCGGCCCCTTCCGGTCAGCACTCTGATGCTGCGATCAGACTGGATCGCGGCGCAGGGACTGGGCCATGCAGTGGATGCCGCCGCCACCGCGGGTAAAGACATCAACGTCGGGGTCATAGACCGTGAAGCCCTGGGCCTTCAGCTTGGAGACCAGATCCGTGGCATGGGACGGCGCCAGGATCTTGTCGTCGCCCAGTGACATGACGTTACAGGCCAGCGCCATGGTGTCCTGATAGTTCACCGGCACGATCTCGATGTTCTTGGCCTTGAGCCAGTCGACGATTTCCGGGTCGGTGGTCTCCAGGCACACGGCGCAGAGCTTTTCGGCCAGCATGCAGACCATCAGGTCGATGTGGACGTAATGCTCGGCGATGGTCGCGATCTTGACCTCCCAGCCTTCCTTCTCGAACCAGCCACGCACCTGTTCGGCGGACTGTTCCTGGGTACGCTCGCCACACCAGCCGATCAGCACGCAGCCGGGCTCGATGATGTCGAAGTCGCCGCCTTCGAACGAACCGGCCGTGACCATGTCATAAATCGGAATGCCCTTCTCCATGTAGAAGCGGATGACGGGACCGTATTCACCGCGGCGCCACCACTGGGCCATCTGCGTCACCACAGCCCCATAAGGCGTCATGAACGAGGAATCGCGAGCATAGACCTGATAGGGCAGCGACTCGTCCTGCTCCAGCCAATGCACGTTCACGCCGGCGGACTCGTAGGCGTCGACCATCTCGCGGTGCTGCTTCATGGCCAGCTGCTTGTCGAAGCTGTCACCACGCTTGAGCGTCGCCTTGGAGATCGAGCTGGTGGGCAACCAGTGATAGTTGTCGGCCGGGCCCAGGAGAACATCCCGCAGCGTTCCGTATTCGGAGTTTGCACCCCAGTTTTCTGCAAAGGGTGTGTTGCCTTCAAGATTGCGGCAGCGAAGCGGGTTCATCGGGTTCTCCTCGAGGGGTTCGTCGTTGCCGAACAAGATCAGCGCTGGCGGGCGTGAGCACAAGAGAGAAGTATTTCCAGATTACGTGAGATAAACTATCGCTAGCCATATCTGGAACCATGCCATGCGCCGCCTGCCATCCCTCAACGCCTTGCGCGCCTTCGAAGCAGCCGCGCGCCACCAGCACATCGCCCGTGCTGCAGCAGAGCTTCATGTGACCCATGGTGCGGTCAGCCACCAAATACGCCACCTCGAATCCCTGCTTGGCACCACGCTCTTTCTGCGCAGCGGTAACCGCATCACCCTGACCCCGGCTGCTCAACGCCTGCTGCCGGTCTTGAGCGAGAGTTTCGACCGCATCGCGCGCGTGATTGCAGGTCTGGATCATGCCGACGAGCCCGATACCCTCACGATCGCCTGTGCGCCTGCCTTGGCTGCCAAATGGCTGATGCCCGAGATGGCTGCCCTGATCGAACGCCATCCCGGTATCAGCGTCGATATCGCGCCAAACCAGGAAATGGCCTGGTTGGACGATCACCGGGACATCGCCGCCATCGATGCCGATATCATCCTCGCCTATGGCAGAATCGACAGCGGGATGGCGGATGTGTTGTCCCTGCCCGAGATCCGTTTCTTCCCGGTATGCAGCCCGCGCCTGACCCACGGCCCGCAGGCTCTGCGACGTCCCCAGGATGTTCTGGGTCACACCCTGCTTCACGACGACAACGGCGCTGGCTGGCGACGGTGGCTGGAGGCAGCCGGTGTTGAAACGCCCGAAGACAGCCGCGACATGCGCCTTGGCAATGCGAGCCTCTCCCTGGGTGCTGCAGCCGACGGTCTGGGCATCGCGTTGGGCGATACGATCCTGGCCGACGCGGATCTTGCTGCGGGCCGGCTGGTCGTCCCCTTCCCGATCCGCGTGGCGGCACCCGGCGAGTACTTCATTCTCCGTCCGCCGGGTGTGCACAGGGCAAGCGCACGTGATGCCGTCGCAAACTGGCTTGCCGACCGGCTTTCAGCCAGACTGGTGTAAATCTCGCCGCAGTCGTGTTGACAGGGCATGGCCCACATCACGATGATGCGCGCCCAATCAGGAAGAGGACAGGACATGCCGAGCAGCAATTTGACCCGTGGCCAGGCGCTGATGCAGCTGGTGAAGGCCTATGGCATCGACACGGTCTTTGGCATGCCCGGCGTCCACACACTGGAATACTATCGCGGCATTGCCGATGCCGACATGCGCCATGTCCTGTTCCGTCACGAGCAGGGCGGTGGCTTCATGGCTGACGGTTATGCACGCATCTCCGGCAAACCCGCCGTTTGCTGCGTCATCACCGGGCCCGGTGTCACCAACATCGCGACCGCCGTCGGTAATGCCTATGCCGACAGTCAGCCCATGCTGGTCATTGCCAGCACCAACGGTAGCGGCGATCTGGGTGCCGGTCGTGGCCGCTTGCACGAGATCACCGATCAGCTCGCCGTCATCAGCCCCCTCACCGAGTTCGCCCAGACCATTCATGACGGCCGCCAGATTCCCAGCGCCATCAGCCGGGCCTTCAACATCTTCGAAACCGGACGTCCCCGCCCCTGCTATATCGAATTGCCGATCGACAAGATCGCCGAAGCGGCGGAGTTCGCCGTTCAGACCTCTCCGATTGCCGCGCCCATGCGCCCGGCAGAAGACTCGATCGAACGGGCGGCAGCTGTCGCGCAGGGTGCCAAGAAACCCGTCATCGTGGCAGGTGGCGGCGTGCTGGACCACGGTGCTGCGCTTCAGGCACTGGCCGAGAAGCTGGGCGCTGCCGTCGTCCTGACGATTGCAGCCAAGGGTGCCATTCCGGACGACCATCCGCTCAATGTCGGCGCGGCACTGGTCACCGATCGTGCGCACCGGTTTGTCGAGGATGCCGACCTGGTGATCGCCATCGGTACGGAACTCTCGGAAACCGACATCTGGATCGATGACGACTTCCTCCACATGAACGGCAAGCTGATCCGCATCGACATCGACCCAGCCAACCTTTCCCGTGACTACACGCCCGACGCGACCATCCTGGGCGACGGTGGGCTTGCCATGGCCATGCTGAATGACGCTCTGCCTGCCAACAGCGGCAGTGCCGGGTTCACAGGCTCTTCGGTCATCAAGGATCTGCGCAAGGCCGTACTGGAAGACCTGATGAAGGGTCCGGTCGCTCCCAAACACGCCAAGGTGCTCGATGCCATGCGTGAAGCCATCCCCCAGGACGGCTGGATGATCACCGATGCCACCATGATCGCCTATTTCGCCAACGGTTACTGGCCCACGTCCCAGCCCCGCAGCTACACCCATCCCAGCGGCTATTGCACGCTGGGTTCCGCCATGCCGTCCGCCATCGGCGCAGCCCTTGGCGTGCCCGACCGCAAGGGCGTTGCACTGGCCGGCGATGCCGGGTTCCTGTTTACCGCGACCGAACTGGCAACCGCCGTCGATGAGAAGGTCTCACTGCCCATCATCGTCTGGAACAACGACTGCCTGGGTCAGATCAACGAGGGCATGGTTGACCGCGACATCACCCCGATCGGCGTGAAGCCGGGCCGCAATCCCGACTTTCCCGCAATGGCCAAGGCCTTTGGCGCTTACGGCCACAAGGCAACGTCCCTGTCGGATCTGACAGGCTCGATCAAAGACGCGTTCGACGCCGACGGACCGACGCTGATCGAAGTCCACGAGAACTCGGACTTCCTGAGCTGATTCGAAGAAACACTCTATGTCACTCCGGCCTTGAGCCGGGGTCTCGACGGGATGGCGCCGATTTCTCGAGGTCCCGGATAACCGCTGCGCGGTTTCCGGGATGCCTCCGATTGGCGAATCTCAGGTCTTGTAGCTGGGGTCCTTGGCATCAAGGATGCGACGGATGGCCTGCCAGTTCTCACCTGCAGCGGCGAACTCGGGATCGTTGCCGACCTCGACGGTGCGGGCCAGCGCTTCTTCGCTGGGCATGATGATCTCCTGACCAGACGCCATTACGTCGACCTGGACCTTGCAGGCATTTTCGATGTTGTAGAGGGTCAGGAACGCGTCGGCCGCAGTCGGACCACACGCCAGAAGGCCGTGGTTTTCCAGAACGGCAATGTTGTTGTCACCCAGATCAGCGGCGAGCCGGTCGCACTCTTCCTGACCCGAGGTCTGAACATCCCAGGGGTGATAGGCAATCTGTCCGTGATAGAACATCGCCTGCTGCGTGATCGGCAGGATTCCAGACTTCATGCAGGCAACCGCCATGCCGGCTCGGCTATGGGTATGCAGCACCCAGTCCACATCGGGCCGAGCTTTCAGGACCGCATGATGGATAGCGTGCCCGGCCTCGTTCACCGGCCAGTCGCCGCGCACCTTGTTTCCGTCGAAGTCCATCACGATCAGGTTCGAGGCGGTAATTTCCTCAAAGAACAGGCCATAGGGATTGATCAGGTACTGGGTCGGTTCACCCGGCAGACGCGCGGAGATGTGCGTGTAGATCAGATCGGTCCAGCCATACCGGACAAAGGCACGGTAGAGCGCTGCCAGATCACAGCGCACTTCCCACTCTTCGGGGCTGATCTCTACGGGACGAAGCTGGGTAACGGATGCCATGACGGATTCTCCTCTTCATCTGGGGAGGTGGACGGGTTGTTGCCGTAACTGTAACACGAACAGACAGGTCAGGAGGAAGGCCCATGCGTCTTTTGGTTACCGGCGGAACCGGCTTTGTCATGAGCAATGTGTTGCGGCACTGGCTTGAAGCCGATCCCCAGGCACGGGCCATCAGTGTGGATGTCGCCCCGCCTGATGCCACTGCAGAACGCCACTTTTCTTCCGTGCAGGACAGGCTGGAATTCATCACCGGTGACATCCGCGATTCTGGGCTTCTCGCCGGTCTGCATGGCGCGGGCGATATCGGCTATATGGTTAGCGGCGCGGCCATGACGCCCACTGCGGGAACCAGCGAAGCGACCCAGGCTGCCATGATCGTGGGCGTCAACGTGATGGGTGCAACACACTGTCTGGAGCTCGCGCGCAGCCTGCCCAACCTCAAACGCATGATCCATGTCAGCACCGGCAGCGTTTACGGCGGTGACGGACCCGACGAAGGCCCGCTGCCCGAAGACGGCTATGTCCGGCCCTTCCCCGGCACGCTTTATCCCATCACCAAGCTCACCGGTGAGCTGATTGCAAAACGTTACGGCGAGTTGTTCGGGCTGCCGGTTCATGCCGTGCGCCTGGCCAGCGTCTATGGCCCCATGGACCGCTGGACCCCGGGCCGTGACTTTGCCTGCGCGTTGAATGTGATGATCCACAAGGCCCTGGCGGGGGAGCACTGGACCGTCAGCGGCGCGGCCGGTGTCGGTGATTGGATCCACGGCGGAGATGTTGCGGACGCCATCTGTGGCCTGCTCAGGTCTCCTGCCCTCCACCACGATACCTACAACATCGCCCATGGCACCGCGATCACCCTGGCAGACCTGTCGGACCTGGTATGCAGCACCGTTGGCAGCGGGTCGTGGAGCGAGATCAGTGACTCAGAAAGCGCCGATATCCGCGGCAATCCCGAACGCCTGAAAGGTGCATGGGGTGCCTATGACATCTCCCGCCTCAAGGCGGATACCGGCTGGAAACCGCGACCTCTGGAAGACGCAATCGCGCACTACGCAGACTGGATCAGATCCCACGAAGCGTGACGTTTCATCACGGTGCCTCGTCTTCCTCGCAGATGTCCTGATCGGTACCACACTGGTCAAAGTTCTGTGCAGCAGAACGGTTGCAACGACGCGTGCAGGAGGTCGTACAGGCATTGCACTGGTCACTGCTCGCACTGCATGCGCTACTGCATTCGCCGGAATAGCAGGCCTGGTGGCAGGCGTTAACGCCGTCCTCTACCGTGAGAAGACAAGCATCGTACTGCTCCAGGCAACTCCCCAGGATCACGACCGCATCCGGTCCACAGGGGGTTTCAGGGCGCAACCCCAGAACGTCTTCCATGGAATCTGCAATCAGGTCGACCCGTTGGCCCTCGGTCCAGACCTTGCCCTCACTGCCCTCCTCATGACGCAGGCACAGGGCGGCAAACAGCGGTTGCGGGTCATAACCGAAGTCCGCCAGGAAACGCGCGGCAAAGATATCAGCCTCGACTTCATCTGCCAGGTTGAAGCGCGAACCATCACGCCACGCTGCCAGTTCGGCCTCCGTATTGGTAAAGACGACGGGCTGGTGCTCCTGCACCACATGACCCCAGCCGCGTGCCAGGCCATAGGCCAGCTCGGCATCGCTGGCTTCAAGCAAGGTGGTATCGATGGGAACGTGTCCTGATCTGAACGGCTCCTGGCTGACAGGGCTTACCGGCTGCACAGGCAGCAGCTTTCCGCTGTACCCGATCAATTCGCTGGCGATCCGGATCAAACGCTGACGGGACTCATCGGCGTCGGCCATGGTCGGCCAGACCGCTTCCCATTCGGGCGTGCGCAGGTTCCAGATGGACTCCTGAGCGGTCGACGGCAGGGTGACCGTCAGAGCCCAAAGCAAGATGGCACCGGGCATCAGGAGGGTTCGCCAAAGCCAACGAGAATTCATGTGATGCGCTCCTCTGGACCGGGTTCTTTGCCCATGGACCTTTTCAACAGGTTACCGCGCCGGGCCGTGCTTGGCGATGTGATCGTCGTCACCCGCGAAACCTGTGGATTCAGCGACAGACCTGCTTGGCACCGGCACCAAAATCGGCTCATCTGATTCCAACATTGATTTGCGGGACAGGTTTCATGCGTTCTCCCGGCGAAGGCTCGTCCAGAGCGGCTAGCCACTACCTTCAACCGCTTCTCAATCCCGGCAGTGTTGCAATCTACGGTGCGTCAACGCGGGCCGGTGCGCCCGGCAACACGGCCGTCATCCGGGCAAGCCAGGGTGCCAAGGAGGCCGGACGCAGGGTTTATCCGATCAACCCGAAATATGATGAGGTCGCAGGGTTTCAGGCCTATGCCTCGATCGATGACCTGCCAGAGGTCCCGGATCTGGTGATCTACTGTGTCGGGACCGAACGCATGGAGCACGCGGTCACGCAGGCTGCGCAGGCCGGGGTGCGGGCCGGCGTCATCTTTGCGAGCTGTTATCTCGAAGACGACCAGGAACCGGAATTGCCGCGCCGCCTGTCAGCCATCGCAAGACAGTCCGGCATGGCCATGTGCGGCGGCAACTGCATGGGTTTCTATAACCTTCATGATGGTTTCCTTGCCACAGCCTTCGGGCTGGATGCCAAGATGTACAAGGGCGGCATCTCGCTGATCAGCCATTCGGGCTCCCAATGGGGTTCGTTCATCCATAACGACCGGCGCTGGGGCTACAACCTTGCCATCTCGGCAGGCCAGGAATTGGCAACCACCGCAGCCGATTACATGGACTACGCCCTGGAACTTGATTCGACGCGGGTCATCGGCGTCTTTCTTGAAACCGTGCGCGATCCCGAGGGTTTTGTCGCCGCGTTGGAGAAGGCACATCAGCGCGACATCCCCGTGGTCGCCATGAAGCTCGCGCGAACCGCTGCCGCGGCCAGTCTTGCTGCCACCCATTCGGGCGCCATCGCCGGCAATCATGCCGCCTATGAAGCTCTCTTCGACCACTATGGCGTTCTTCAATGCCAGACCCTCAACGAGTTCGGTGCGACCCTGTTGTTGATGGGCAGTGAACGCAGAGTCGCCGAGGGCGGACTTTCCGGAGTTCTTGATTCAGGCGGCTATCGCGAGATGCTGGTTGATCTGGCGAGCGACGAGGACGTTCCCTTTGCCCGTTTGAACGAAAAGACGATGTTTGACCTTCGTGCGCGTCTGGATTCCGACCTTGAGCCGGGCAATCCGCTGGATGCCTGGAGCAATGCCGACGGCTATGAAGAGAAGTTCACGGACTATTACCGGATGCTCGATAACGACCCCGACACTGCCATCACCATCGGTTTCCACGATGCGCGCGGTTCTTCGCCGCTGCATCAGGCCTATAACCGCGCCATCGAAACGGTCGCGGCAGAATCCGACAAACCCCTGGCCGTCTGCTGCAACTTTACGGCTGCCGACAATTTCGAAATGCGTCAGACGCTGTCCGACAAGGGGATTATCGTACTCGACGGTACGGTCGAGGGATTGCGCGCAGTGCGGCACGCCTTTGCCTATCGGGACTTCACCAAGCGGGACGCCCCCAAGGCGCCACCCGCCCCCGAAGACGGGATTGTGGCGCATTGGCGTGAACGGCTGACATCAGGACAGGCGCTCGATGAAGCAGACGGGCTCGCGCTGATTGCAGAGTTCGGCATTGGGACCATTGCCTACCGCCATGCGGAAAGTCTGGATGAGGCCCTTGCCGCCGCACAGACCGCTGGTTTCCCGGTAGCTCTGAAGACCGCCATGCCCGGCATCCAGCACAAGTCCGATGTCGGCGGCGTTTTGCTCGGTCTCAAGGATGAGGCGGCCGTCACCACGGCATACAACGATCTCCGTGATCGGCTTGGATCGAAGGTTCTGGTTACGCCGATGGCGCCTAAGGGGATCGAGATGTCACTCGGCATCATCCGGGATCCGCAGTTCGGCCCACTCGTCATGGTCGGTGCCGGTGGCATCCTGATCGAACTGCTGGCCGACCGCCGCATCATCCTGCCACCCTGT
>CALIUG010000054.1 GCA_938048755.1 uncultured Alphaproteobacteria bacterium | reverse complement strand
TCTTTTTACGTGTCTCCAATCAAGAGGCTCTTTCAGCCTCGGACAAATCTGCCCTAAGACTAGGTATTGCTCATCTACATGGTCGGGATATGGTCTTGTCTGCGCCTCCGCTTCGGAGCCTGCCCCCGACCTGATCGGGGGCGTGCCAAACCTTTTCCTTGCCAAGCGTGCCCCACGCTCCTTCCATGGCGTTCGACACCGATCCCGCAGAGAAAGTCCGCCATGACCGATCCCATCCTTCAGCCACTCACAATCAAGAAGCTCACCCTGCGCAACCGGGTCGTCAGCACGTCCCATGCGCCGGGATATGCGGTCGATGGCAGGCCAGGCGAGCGTTACCAGCGTTATCACGAGGAAAAGGCCAAGGGCGGGCTGGCACTCACCATGTTCGGCGGGTCCAGCAACATCGCAGCCGATTCCGCCAGCGTCTTCGGTGGCCAGATCTATGTCGGGGATGACGGCATCATCCCGTGCTTCCAGCAGTTCTCCGAGCGGGTGCATCGCCATGGCGCCGCCCTCATCTGCCAGATCACCCATATGGGACGGCGCACCGTCTGGCATGCCGACAACTGGGTCCCCACCATCGCGCCCTCGCGCATCCGCGAGCACCAGCACCGCAGCTATCCCCGCGCGATGGAGGCCGAAGACATCACCCGGGTCATTGCCTGTTATGCCGCCGCGGCGCGCCGGTGTTACGAAGGCGGCCTCGACGGCGTGGAAATCCTCACCCACGGCCACCTGATCGACCAGTTCTTCTCCCCCCTCACCAATCGGCGCACCGACGGTTACGGCGGCAGCCTTGCCAACCGCATGCGCTTCGGGCGCGAGGTGCTTGAGGCCGTGCGCGCCGCCGTGCCTGAGGATTTCATTGTCGGCATCCGCATCGGCGGCGGTGAAACCGCAAAGGGCGGGGTTTCGGAAGACGATGCGCTGGAAATCATCACCAGCTATGCCGCCAGCGGCACGCTCGACTATCTCAACATCGTCTTCGGGCGCGTCGCCACGGATCTCGAGCTTGCCGAGAACATCACGCCCGGCATGGACGCCCCGCTCGCTCCCTTCCTGGAGCGTGTGCGCGCCTTCAAGCAGGCCACCAACCTGCCCGTCATCCACGCCTGCCGGGTCAACGATCTCGCCACCGCGCGCCACGCCATATCAGAAGGCATTGTCGATCTCATCGGCATGACCCGAGCCCATCTGGCCGACCCCCACCTCATGAACAAGATGCAGGCAGGCCACGGTGAGGATGCCCGCCCCTGTGTCGGCGCGGGCTATTGCATCGACAGCCTCTTTACCGGCGGCGCGGCCCTGTGCGCCCACAACCCCGCCACGGGCCGTGAGGAAGAACTAGACCACGAGGAAACCGGAACCGCCGCCGCCCCCCGTCACGTCGTTGTCGTGGGCGGTGGCCCCGCCGGCATGGAGGCCGCCCGCATCGCCGCCCATCGCGGTCACCGTGTCACCCTGCTGGAAGCCGCAGCCGAGCTGGGCGGTCAGGTCGTGCTCGCCGCCAAGGGCTCCTGGCGGCGCGACATGATCGGCATCCGCGACTGGCTTGCCGCGCGCATCGGCGAACTGCCGGTCGATTGCCGCTTCAACCTCTGGGCCGAAGCCTCTGATGTCACGGCGCTTGATCCCGATGTCGTCATCATCGCCACCGGCGGCCTGCCCGATACGGAACTGGCTTCAGAAGACTTCGGCGCCTTCCCCGGCATCGAACACGCCGTCAGTTCCTGGGACATTCTCTCGGGCGCCGTCCCGGCGGGCGAACACGTGCTGGTCTACGACCTTGCCGGACGCCACGACGGCGCCTCGGCCATCAACCTCATCTGCGACGGCGGCGGCCAGGTCGAGCTTGTCACGCCCGACCGCATGACGCTCGCCGATACCGGCGGCCAGAACTTCCCCATCTACCTGCGCCGCTTCTACCGCCAGGGCGTCAGACTTACCTCCGACAGCCGCCTCACCGCCATCACCCCACAGGGCAACCGCCTCACCGTGGCCATCGCCAACACCTATGGCGGCGCCCCGAGCGAGCGCACCGTCGACCAGATCGTCATCGACAACGCCACCCTGCCCAACGACGACCTCTATTTCGCGCTCAAACCCCAGTCCACCAACGCCGGCGAGATCGACATCGAAGCCCTGGTCTCCGGCCAGCCCCAGACCGGCGTCAACAACCCGGATGGCAGTTTCCAACTCTTCCGCATCGGCGACGCCGCCAGCAGCCGCAACCTGCACGCCGCCATGCTGGATGCGCGGAGAGTGGCGCGGGTTTTGTGACGTTCTCGGATCAGATTCGGATCCGCTTAAACAAATATTCTGTACGCACGGCGCGAACAATCCTTGTATCTTTGTGAACGCCCGACTATATGTGGTGTGCGACCGGGAAGGCACCACGCACATGCGGCGTCACTTGACGCTTGGAGACGTTGGTCTCTTCCTCTTATTGGCGCGGTGGCATCGTCTTCCGGCTTCCGGATGGCAGCGGCGGCGTCTGGTAAGGATCGCCTAACGTGAGTAGGCGATCACGGTGGCTTAGAGGTGCTTTGCCTGAGCCTTTTTCAGAGAGCGTGACGCCAGACAATTGGGTCTGGTGCTCTGGAATCAAAGGACTCAGATATGACGAAAGTCGGAAATGATCCCCCGGTCGCCGGGCGAAGCTCACTCAAAACTACCGCGATTTGCTCGAAGTGGAGCGATCGTGGACGCAGGATGCGACGTATTCTGCGGATGACCTTTAAGGTGGTTGCAGTCATAACGACCGTGTTCCGCTTTACCCGATGGTTGTTTGAGAACCTCTAAGCTACCAATGTGCTGGAAGTAAAAATGTTGAATGAAGCTCTAAGATTAGTTCGAGTCTACCACGACAAAAGCAAAGCAGATCTTGCTCGTGAAATGAACTATTCTAGATCTTTTATTTCAGATCTGGAATCTGGAAATAGAAGTGTAACAATCACCACACTTGAAAGATACTCAAAACACTTTGATATTCCAGTTTCTTCTTTGATGTTGTTCGCCGAAAGAACGAATGAAGCTGACTTTTCCGAGCGCGCACGGACATTTGTAGCAGACAAAGCTTTGAAGATGCTCGATTGGGTTTCCACAATTTCGCGCGATGAACACAAAGATGGGGTTTAGTCATGAAACGCTATCCATCGCATCAATCCCCTCTTTTCAAGGTGACCTCTCCCGCGGAACTCGCGAAGCGGCTGGATATTGAACTTTTCGAACTGGAAGACCTCGCCAACCGATCCGACAACTACAAACGATTCAAGGTGGGTCACCAGAAGAAGCGGAGCATTCAAGAGCCTAAAGATCGACTAAGCGAGCCCACCTGAAAGTTACCCGTTGGCTTGGTCGCATCATAACTCCTGATTACCTTCATTCTGCTGTACGAGGCAGATCTTACATCTCGAATGCTCGTGCCCACAGCGCAGACGCTAACCTGTTGAAGGTTGATGTTCGCTCATTCTTCGAGAACGTGACAACGCATGCAGTTTACTTGTTCTTTTTAGATTCAATGAAATGTCGAAGTGATGTTTCCATGCTTTTGGCGAAGTTGTTGACGGTTGATGGTCATCTACCAACCGGTAGCCCAGTAAGCCCCATCCTTTCGTATTTTGCCCATAGACCTATGTTTGATGAGATATCTGACCTTGCACACAATTTAGAACTGCGCTTCACGGTCTATGTTGACGACATGTGCCTAAGCGGCGATTTGGCAATTAGATCAGTTCTGTTTCGCGTTAGAGGGATCATCGCTAAGCATGGGCTAAAATCTCACAAGTGCCGCTTCTTTCCAGAAGGTGTGCCACGTGTAGTTACGGGCAATGCTCTCACGCTGAAAGGCCTTCGTCTTCCGCATAAGCGGCATCTAAAAATCAAGGAAGCGTTTGATCAATTGAAACAGATACCCGACGGCCCAACTCGAGAAAGTGCGATTAACTCTCTTCGGAGTCGCCTCTATGAGGCGGCGCAACTGGAACCCGCGTTCGGCGCGCGTGCTCGATCACTCTACGTACAAACAGGCGACAACTAGCTGACTCTAGATCCATGAAGAGATTTGGCCATAGATCTGCAGCAACACCCCAACCTCAATGCCCAGCCCCACTCCCGCCGTCCAGCGACAGAACAGCACCCGTCGTGAAGCTCGCCTCGTCCGATGCCAGGTACAGAATGCCGTGGGCCATTTCTTCGGCGGTGCCGATGCGGCCCATGGGGACCCAGCCGTTGATATCCACGAAGTAGCCGTCTTCATCGCCGCTGTCGCGGGCGGGGATGCGGTGCATGTCGGTGTCGATGGGGCCCGGAGCCAGGCAATTGACGCGGACCTCGCCGCCCAGTTCCAGGGCAAGCACTTTGGTCATGTTGATCAATGCGCCCTTGCTCGTGCAGTAAACCGAGACACCATCGGGATGGCCCATCAGGCCCGAGACCGAGGAGACCATGACGACGTTGCCTCCGGACTCACGCAGGGCCGGCAGGGCGTTCTGGGTCAGGAAATACGGTGCACGCACGTTCACATCCATCATGCGCTGCCAGAACTCGGGCGTCGTCGCGCCGAACTCCGAACCCTCACCCAGGGCCGCGTTGTTCACCAGCACATCCAGACCGCCCAGCACCTTCAGGCCCGCGTCGATCAGGCTCTGGCAGCCCTCCAGGCTCTCAAGATCAGCCGCGATGCCGTGCCCGCCGCCGATTTCGGCAACGGCGCGCGCCACGGATTCGTCCGTGCGCCCATGCACCACCACCTCGGCGCCACGCTCGACGAACAGCTTTGCCGTTGCCAGGCCAATGCCCCGGGTCGATCCCGTGACGATGATCCGCTTGCCCTTGAAACCCATGGTTCTTTCCTTTCCTGAACCCGCCAATTCAATCCCGTCCAACCTGCCCTGGCCACCCCTATCCTCCATTATTCCCGTCATGGCCCCACTTGATGGGGCCATCCATACCGTCGACCGCGAAACCAACGCCGGCGGTACTGTGGGGCAAGGGTCACGGCATGGGTCGCCCGGTCAAGCCGGGCGATGACGGAGGGGAGGCTACGTGACCTCCCCACGGGTGCATCCACACGGCCTAAAACACCGAGCGCCCCGTCAGGGTCGTCAGGTGTTCCAGGGCAGCGCCGCCCACCATGGAGTTGCCGTAGGCGTCCAGTTCCGGCGACCACACGGCCACCGAATACTCGCCGGGCATCACCGCCATGATGCCGCCGCCCACGCCGCTCTTGCCCGGCAGGCCGACGCGATAGGCGAACTCGCCCACGGCATCGTAAAGCCCGCAGGTCATCATCACCGCGTTGACCCGCTTGGCCTGGGAGAGCGTCAGGATGGTTTCGCGCGGTTCGGCCGAAACGCCGCCATTGGCCAGATGATAGGCAGCCCGCGCCAGTTCATCGCAGGACATGGCGAGCGCACACTGATGGCAATAGAGATCAAGCACCGCTTCGGGTTCGTTCTCCAGATTGCCGTGGCTTTTCAGGAAGCTGGCCAGCGCCAGGTTGCGGTAACCGTGCTCCAACTCCGATTGCGCAACCCCGGTGTCGAAGACAACGTCCTGGCTGGCACTCAGGAAGCGCATGTAGTCCAGCAGGGTCTGCCTTGCGTCACCGAACCGGCTCAGCAGGACATCGCTCACCACCAGGGCGCCGGCATTGATCATGGGATTGCGGGGGATGCCGTTCTCGTGTTCCAGCTGCACCAGCGAATTGAACGCATTGCCGGAGGGTTCGCGCCCGACCCGTTTCCAGAGGTCATCGCCGATCTGGCTGATCGCCAGGTTGAGCGCAAAAACCTTGGACATGCTCTGGATCGAAAACCGCTCCTCTGCATCGCCGACATGGAAGAACCCGCCATCAAGGGTATGCAGCGCCATGCCGAACTTCGAGCCGGGAACGCCGGCAAGGGCGGGAATGTAGTCGGCCACCCGCCCCTTGCCGAACATGGGCCGGACATGATGGGAAATCTCTTCGAGGATCTGCTGATAGTCCATGAAACGGTCCAGGTGGATGGTAACGCGAGTTAACGTCGGAACCGGCACCAGCGTCCAGCAGAACCCCGCCTGATCGTCAGCACACGGGTCATAACCGCGCTTTCAGCAGCAGCCCGGAGGCACCCATCACCCGTCCGATCAGGTGCGAGGTCGCTGCGGCAATCCACGCCGGTCTGCAACAGACGTTGAAGACTAGGTTTCCTTGCTGTTGCCGCATATCCGGGGATCATGTGGGGGTATGGACTCTCTTCGCATGACCACGGCGCATAAGACCACACCCTCACCTCCACCGGCAATCGGTGAAACCGGCCCCACCAGACCCCTGATGTCTACTGTGCATGGGGTTGAACCCGGAAAAACCGCCGGCACCCCTCCCCCGTGCCCATTTGGTACAGAATCGGAGCCCTCAACGACCCGTCGGCTACCACCAGGTGATCGGCGAGTCGGTGATGATCTCGTTGCTGTCGGCATGCACGATCAGGTTCTGTTCGTGCGCTGCCGTGCCCACGCCCTCGATATGCAGGAAGGCCTCCACACCCAGGACCATACCCGCTTCGAAATGATCGTCGGGTTGCGACATCTTCACGCCGATATAGGGGTGCTCCCAGTAAAGCCCGGTGCCATGACCGTAGAGTGGCCACTGATCGTTCATCTGGCTGTCGCCTTCCTGGAACTGTGCCGAAAGCGCATCGCCGATCCTTGCCACGTCATGCACGTTGGCCCCGGGTTTGATCGCCTCGATCACGCCGTCGACGATCGCGATGCAGTTTTCCATCAGCGCCTTCTGATCGCCATTGGGCTTGCCGCCCGCCACCGCCGTGCGTCCGGGGTCGAGCCAGTAGCCCTGGTAGATGATGCTGTCGAGCCAGCCCCGCACCAGGTCACCCTGTTCGGGAATGGTCGTTCCCGCCCCGGTGAACGGGTCCGTCGCCCAGCGCGAGATGTGCTCGCCATGGGCCACCGGAATCATCTGGCACACGCCACCGGAGCGGCGGATTTCCCGGATGGCCTCGGCCACCGCCTCGGCCTCGCTGACACCGCCCACCAGGCCTTCCATCAACAGGTCCAGCGCGCGCGTGGCAATCGCGCCTGCTTCGCGGAAAACCTCCAGTTCGGCCGGGCTCTTGATGCGGCGCGCGCGCTGTACCAGCGTTTCGTCATCGACCCATTGCGTGCCCGGCGCCGCCGCGTCCAGAAGTCGCCAGTACTTCACGGGCAGGAAATCGGCCCCCACCAGGGCCACGGGCCCATCGACCTTGCGCGCGGCGAGCGCCTTGCCAGCCGCGGTCATCATGTTGCTGTGGCCGCTGACCCGCTCGATACTCAAAAGGTCATGGCGCGGGTCCGGCTCATCGATGATCAGTTCGGGCGCCTCACCGGGCTGCAGCAGCACCGCCGAGAACGACCGTGCCGTATTGAGCGGGTTGTCGACTTCCTGGCCCGAGGCGCAGGAATAGTAGTTGGAAAGGTAAAGAACATCGCCGCAGCGGTCGTAACTTCCCCCACCCTTGCCGAAAATCAGGGCCGCCTCATATCCCCTGACTGCCATGTCGTCATGAATCTTTGACCAACGCGCCTGATACTCGTCAGGCGAAAACATCCCGCTCATCACACTACCTCTGGAAACCGCAGCAACACGCTGACCCACAAGTGCCCATATGCCAACCACTTGGGTAAAAATTTTACAACCATTTGAACGCGCAAGTTGCAGCCACAGTGACCATATTGTGCAGTCAACGCAGGAAGACCGACCATGACCCAGGACCTCAACGGCGACCTCACCCAGGCCGTTCACGCCGATACCGCAACGATGGAATGGCAGGCCAGTCCCAGCCCCAGCGTCTGGCGCAAGCGCCTTGACCGGCGCGGTCCGGCTGAGGCCGGGCGGGTGACCTCCGTCGTGCGGTATGATCCAGACAGCCGGTTTTCCGCCCATCCGCACCCCGATGGCGAGGAAATCCTCGTGCTCGACGGCGTGTTTTCCGACCAGACCGGCGATTATCCAGCCGGCAGCTACTTGCTCAATCCCGAAGGGTTCGAACATGCGCCGTTCAGCAAGCCGGGCTGTCTTCTGTTCGTGAAACTGCGCCAGTATCCAGGCCTCGAGCGCCGCCACGTTCTGCTCAAGACCGATGCCATGCCCTGGCGCGAGACCGGCGAAACCGGTGTGGCCGAAAAGGTGCTTTATGATGAAAGCACCCAGCCCGAACGCGTCGTGCTGCATCGGCTTAATGCCGGCGCAACCTCCCATCTGCGCGGCGCGGGCGGACACGAGCTCTTTGTCACAAGCGGCAGCCTGATCGCAAACGGGCGCCAACTCGATACCGGCGGCTGGTTGCGCTCGCCCGACGGCCGGGCGGTTGCCCTGGAATCGGGCTCAGGCGCCACATTCTACCTCAAGACCGGGCACCTGACCGATGCCGCCTGACGCTCTGCGACCGGCATCGGGGCCTGCCGTGTGGTACGGCCCTGCCATGGCACGACAATCCGACTGGCTGCACCAGATTCAGCCCGCCCAGATTGATGCGCTCGAAGCCGCTGCCACGCGCCTGCTCAGGGATGGTCGCGACATTGCCTCGGTCACCCGCAGCGATGCCGAACTTCCAGACCTTGATCTCTTGCTTGGGCGCGTAGCCCGTGAAGTTGTCTCAGGTCGTGGGTTTGTCCTGCTGCGCGGCCTGCCCGTCGATCGCTGGGACCGGGCGACCGCGGCCATGGCCTATTGGCTCATCGGCACGCGCCTTGGCATTGCCGTGCCACAGAATGCCGCCGGGCACCTGCTGGGCCATGTCCGTGACCTCGGCAACGACCCGGCCGACCCCATGACGCGCATCTACACGACCAACGCCCGCCAGGAGTTTCACACCGATTCCTGTGACATCGTCGGCCTGCTCTGCCTCTATCCCTCGAAATCGGGTGGTGCGAGCGCCATCGCCAGTTCCACCACCATCTGGAACGAGATTCTCTCCCGTCGCCCCGAGCTGGCCAGCGTCCTCACCGAACCCTTTACCGTGGACCGCAAGGGCGAGGTTCCGCCGGGCAAACAGGCGACCTACGAACTTCCCATCTTTCATGATCATGCCGGCGCCATTACCGGAATCTATGCCCGCGCCTTCATCGAAGCCGCCCAGACCCGGCCGGAGACACCGCGCCTGACAGCCCAACAGATCGAGGCCATGGACCTCGTGGATCACCTGGCACAGGATGATGCCATCCGCCTCGACATGGATTTCCAGCCCGGCGACATCCAGTTTCTGCACAACCATCAGATCCTGCATGCCCGCACGCCCTATGAGGACTGGCCCGAGCCCGAGCGCAAACGCCATCTGCTGCGCCTCTGGCTATCAGCACACGAAGGTCGCGATCTTCCCTCCGGTTTCGCCGAGCGTTACGGCACGGTCGAAACGGGAAAGGTTCGCGGCGGCATCAGGGTCCAGGGCATCACACCCAGCGCACTGCTGGAACCGTGACCACGCAGCTTGGCTTGCGCAGAGCGGTGCTCCACACTCGTCGGCACAACACAGGGGAACGACCATGACAGGAAGACTGGAAGGCAGAACAGCGGTTGTGACAGGCGGCGGTCGCGGGATCGGTGCAGGTATCGCCCGTGTCTTTGCCGCGGAGGGCGCACGGGTCCTGATCGCAACACGCACACTCAAGCGCGGTGAAGAGGTCGCTGCCGCCATCAACAAGGCCGGCGGGGAAGCTTCCGCCATGGCGACGGACGTCTCGGACGCCGATCAGGTCGCTGCCATGGTTGCCGAAGCACGCAAGCGTTATGGCGCGATCGACATCATGGCGCACAACGCCGGCATCTTTCCCTCTTCCACCATCGTGAAGATGAAGGAAGCCGAGTGGGATCAGGTGCTCGACACCAACCTCAAGAGCCTGTTTCTGGTCTGCAAGGCGGTGTTGCCGCACATGACCCATCGCAACTACGGCCGCATCGTCGTGACCTCTTCGATCTCGGGCCCGCGTGTCGGGATGCCGGGATGGAGCCACTACTGCGCATCCAAGGCCGGCGTGAACGGGTTCCTGAAATCGGCCGCCCTGGAAGTCGCCAAGAAGGGCGTGACCATCAACGCCGTCGAACCCGGCAACATCCAGATACGCGCCACAGGCTCCAAGATGGCCCAGGCCCATGAAGACACCATGAAACAGGCAATCCCTATGGGTTATCTCGGCCAGCCCGAAGACATCGCCTATGCCGCGCTTTACCTCGCCAGCGATGAGGCCCGTTACGTCACCGGCCAGACCATCGTCGTCGACGGCGGTCAGATCCTCCCCGAAAGCCAGTCGGGGATTCTCTGAGGCGGTAACGACAGGATCAGGCGGCCTGTTCGGCTTGGACCGGACTGTTGGTGATCACCAGACCCAGGGCACTGGTCGTAACCTGCACCGTGTCACCGTCCTTGATCTCGCCTTTGAGGATCAGTTCGGCGAGTTCGTTCTGCAGCGAACGCTGGATGACACGTTTGAGCGGACGGGCGCCATAGACCGGGTCGTAACCCTCGTTGCCCAGCCAGTCGCGCGCGGCATCGTCCAGCTCCAGCGTGATCTTGCGATCTTCCAGAAGACCACGCAGATGACCGAGCTGGATATCGACAATTGCTGCCATCTGCTCGCGCTTGAGACGATGGAACAGGATGATTTCGTCCAGACGGTTCAGGAATTCGGGCCGGAAGTGACCCTTGACCGCGCCCATGACCAGTTCGCGCACGTCATCGACATCCTCATCCTCACCAAGATTGGCCAGGAACTCCGCGCCCATGTTCGAGGTCATGACGATCAGCGTGTTCTTGAAGTCGACCGTGCGGCCCTGACCATCGGTCAGGCGACCGTCATCAAGCACCTGCAGCAGGACGTTGAAGACATCGGGATGTGCCTTCTCGATCTCGTCGAACAGCACCACCTGATAGGGGCGGCGGCGGACCGCCTCGGT
>CALIUG010000053.1 GCA_938048755.1 uncultured Alphaproteobacteria bacterium | reverse complement strand
GCGAAAGGCAAAAGCGCGAACCTATGACGCACTCTGGCGCGCACTCGGAGACATCTGCGGCCTCTTCAAACCACAGGAATGCTGGAACTATCTCAAAGATACTGGATACGTTGCAGAATAAACGCACGATGCTCTAGCCTGCCATCTTCTTCAGGCCGATGGACATCATGATCGCGGTCCAGCCGGTCATGATGAGGCTGATGCCGACCATCAGGCCAAGAGCCCAGATGGCGGTGCCGGGAAGGCCCGAAAGCAGCAGGATACCGAGCACGGCATCGACCAGACCGCTGAAGAGAATCCAGCCCCAGCCGTTGCCGGGGCGAATGACAAAGCCTGCCGCCAGTTTGGCCCCGCCTTCGATCAGCAGCAGGACCGCGATGATGACGGTCAGGGTCACCGCGCCTTCCAGCGGATTGGCGAGCAGCAGCACGCCCGCGATGATCGCAGCGGCTGCCGTAAGGATGTTCCAGAACTGCGAGCCCTCAACGCGACCGCGCAGACTGCGCCAAAGGCGTGTGATACCGCCGATCAGGAAGACCGCACCAACCACCAGTTCGATCGCCAGGGTGAAGACCACCGGCACCGCGATGGCGACGGTGCCCAGGATGAGCAGAACAATGCCCTCCCACAAAAGCGCCTTGGATGCGGTGGCGATGAGGGGAGCGCCATCGGGCGTCTGGGTCGTGTCGTTCATGGACGTATGCCTTTTGCTGGTCGTGTGGCGGTCACAGCAAGTGCTGCCCGCCGGTGATCATGATTTCGGTGCCGGTGACATAGCCTGCATCGGGGCCACAAAGATAGAAGATCGTGCCTGCGACTTCTTCGGGGGATCCCAGGCGTCCCATGGGGATACGGGGCATCAGGTCTTCGGTCTCGGGCGACAGGATGGCGGTTTCGATTTCGCCGGGGGCGACGGCATTCACGCGCACGCCCAGATGGGCGAACTCCGAAGCCATCTCCCGGGTGAGGCCCGAGAGAGCGGCCTTGGAGCAGGAATAGGCGCTGCCGGCAAAGGGGTGAATGCGGTGACCGGCGATGGAGGTGACGTTGACGATGGCGCCTTCGCCACGGTGCAGTGCGGCGGCAAACCCGCGCGCCAGAATGAGCGGGGCAAAGAAGTTGAGCTCGAACACCTCACGCCAGTGATCCAGGCTGCCGTTGAGCGTGCCCAGCCGTTCCTTGAAACTGGTCTTGGGTGAAACGCCGGCATTGTTGACCAGGGCATGAACGGGGCCGTCACCGATGAAGGCATTCGCCTTTTCGACAAAGGCATCGATGCTGGCGGGGTCGGCAAGATCGGTGGGGACGTGCAGGTGAGGCGAGTCGTCGACCTGGCGTTCCATGGGAATGTCGTCGCGCGAACAGCTCACCACGCGCCAGCCTTCCCGCACAAAGCGGATCACGACCTGATGGCCGATGCCCCGGCTGGCTCCAGTGATCACCACGGTCTTCTGGTCTTGGTTATCGGTCATCAGGTTTCCAGCAATAGGTCACATCGGATTCGTTTTCAGCCTCGCTGACACCATAGGTGTTGGCAACAAGGCCCTGGCTTTCATAGAAGGTGCGGGCGGTCAGGTGGGCGCTGCAGTGGTTTTCAAGAGGCCTTGCGACCCAGCACGGCGTCGACATCGATGTCGTCCATCTGCTGGGGCATCAGGAACTTCTCGGCATAGTCGCGATAGACCCCCGATTCGATGAAGAGATCAAAGAGATCGGGATCGATGTGACCATCCTTCTTCATGAAGGTCATGATGCGGATCGATTCCGACAGGGTCTTGGGATCCTTGTAGGGCCGGTCCGCCGCGGTCAGGGCTTCGAAGATATCGGCAATCGCCATGATGCGTGCGGGCACAGACATCTGTTCTCGGTTGAGGCCGCGGGGATAGCCGGTGCCGTCCATCTTTTCGTGGTGGCCGCCGGCAAACTCCGGGACGCGGCGCAGCGATTTGGGGAAGGGAAGCTGCTCGAGCATCTCGATGGTGATTTCCATGTGATCGGTAATCACCTTGCGCTCCTCGCCGGTCAGCGTGCCGCGCTCGATACAGAGGTTTTTCACTTCCTCTTCGGAAAGCAGTGGTGTGGTCCGGCCACCGGCATCGCGCCAGGTCTTGGCGGCAATCGCGTGGACTCGCTCTTTCTTGTCATCGGCCATGAACTCACCACCGATATTGGCGAGCTGCAGGAACATCAGGTCGTCATCCAATTCGGCCGCCTTGGTTCGGAACTCGGCCTCCAGGGCGTCCTCGTCGGCACCGGGTTCCATGGCTGCGCGCAGGAACTCAATTTCGGCATCGCGTTTGGCGGCGGCAAACCGGGTTTCAACCTCGACAATGCGGTCGCGGATGGTTTCAAGCTTGGTCGACTTGTCCATCACATATTCGGGCGTCGTCACCTTGCCGATGTCATGAAGCCATCCCGCGACATGCAGGGCAAAGGTCTGCTCGTCATCCATGGAGAACGTCGCCATGGGGCCATCGCTGGCATTGCAGGCAGCCTTTGCCAGCATTTCGGTCAGGGCCGGGACACGCGTGCAGTGACCGCCGGTATAGGGCGATTTGCGGTCAATGGCGTTGGCCATGACCTTCATGAGGGATTCGAAAAGCTGCGTCTGGGCAACCAGCAGAAGGTTGTTGTCGAGAGAAACTGCAGCCTGGGAGGCCAGCGATTCCACATCGTTCTGACGATCAAGGTCGAAGGCGGTGATGTTGCCATCGGCATCGCGGGCATTGATCAGCTGGAGCACGCCGATCACGGCCTCTTCCCGGTCGCGCAGCGGCACGGTCAGGAACGAGGTCGAGCGATAGGCGTTCATCTCGTCGAACTTGCGTGTGCCTGAGAAATCAAACCCCTCGGCATCATAGGCATCGGGAATGTTGATCGTCTGGCCGGTCAGGGCCGCGTAGCTGGCG
>CALIUG010000052.1 GCA_938048755.1 uncultured Alphaproteobacteria bacterium | reverse complement strand
CCGCGCGCCAGGATCAGCTCAGCCCTGGGAAGCGGTAGCGTTTGGTCCGGCGGCTCGATCATGCGTGTGATGAACCGTGTTTCCGTAAGGCTTGCGAAGGCCTCAAGATCCCGGCGACCCAGGGTCATGAACACCGACCGTGCACCAAGTTCCTGCAGGGTCCGCGCCGCGTCAGCCGGTGATTCGATCTCGATCCAGCGATCTTCGGTGGTGCGTTCCCACATCGGACGTACCAGCTTGATGCGGGCGATCCCGAGCTCTCCAGCCGCCTGTTCCGCGTGATGGGCCATGGTGGCGGCAAAGGGATGGGTGGCATCAATCAGGGCGTTGATGGATTCGGCACGTAGGTAATCGGCAAGTCCGGCAGCACCGCCGAAGCCGCCTTCACGAAGACGGCCCGGTCCGGTCACAGGGTTGCGCGTGACACCGGCAAGGGAGGTGACGATGTCCCAATCTGGATGCTGGTCATGGAGGGCTTGTGCGAGTGCCACGGATTCAGCGGTGCCGCCAAGGATCAGGAGACGGGTCACGGACCGGCGCGCCCGACGATGGCGCCCGCCCGGTCGATCACGATGACATCGAGCGCGCAGTCACTGGCCAGGGTCGCCAGCGCCACTTCGCGAGCGCGTCGGGCAACGGCATCACCCAGCGCCAGATCATGTTCCCGTGCCAGCGCCAGCACGGCTCCCGCGCTGCTGGCAGAGGCCATTTCTTTTGCCAGTGCAGCAGCCGCACCGGTATCGCGGGCCAGTTGCGCCAGGGCGGCATGATCGACTTGGCTGCGTGCGGAATGAAGATCCATCGCGCCCTGGCCCAGCTTCACCAGTTTGCCGAATCCCCCGGCAATGGTGAGGCGTTCCACAGGGTGGCGGCGCAGGTATTTCAGCATGCCGCCGGCAAAGTCGCCCATGTCGAGCAGGGCGCCGCCGGGCAGGTCATAGAGTGCCTGCACGGTGGTCTCGGACGTGCGTCCAGTTGCGCCGGCAACATGAGCAAGGCCGGTGGCGCGCGCGACGTCGATGCCGCGATGGATCGAGTGAATCCAGGACGAACAGGAATAGGGAATGACCACGCCTGTGGTTCCCAGTACCGAAAGACCGCCGACAATGCCAAGGCGGGGATTCCACGTGTCTTTGGCAATCTCTGCGCCGCCGACAATGCCGATCTCCAGGCTGACGTCACCGGGAAACCCGTATCGTGCCGAAAGCTGGGCGATGGCCCCTGCCATCATCGCGCGTGGCTTGGGATTGATGGCGGGTTCGCCCGGGGGAATAGGCAGGCCCGGCTTGGTCACCATGCCGACCCCTTCTCCGGCGAGGAAGGCGACGCCGCTGCCGGGTTCGCCCGGTGTCACGGTGACGATAATCTCGGCACCATGGGTAACATCGGGGTCGTCGCCGGCATCCTTGATCACCGATGCCGTGGCTGTTGCGTTGGAGAGTTCCTGTTTCACCAGCGCGAACCTCGGTTCCTGACCGCCGGGCAGGGTGATGGTCACGGGATCGGGAAACGCGCCGGTCGCCAGTGCCTGAAAGGCTGCTGCACTGGCTGCCGTGGCACAGGCGCCGGTGGTCCAGCCCCTGCGCAACTCTCCTTCAGGTTTTTTGGCCATGTCGCCTGCGTGACCCCAGATGTCGCCGGGTGTAGGATTCCTGTCTCAGTGGGTTTATAGGCTAAGCCCCATGGATACGTCACCACGTCATCGCCGTCTGCCTGACCTTCCCGTGTTTGAACCCGGCTGGGTCTGGCTGGTTGGTTCCGGCCCCGGCGACCCCGGTCTGCTGACCCTGCTTGCGCATCATGCGCTCGCGGAGGCTGATGTCGTGGTCTATGACGCGCTGGTCGACGACTCCATCCTGGCCCTTGCCGCACCGGAAGCCGAGCTGGTCTATGCCGGCAAGCGCGGCGGCAAACCCTCGCCCAAGCAGCCTGATATCTCGAATCGCCTGATCGCTCTGGCGCGCACCGGCAAACGCATCCTGCGACTGAAGGGTGGCGACCCCTTTGTCTTCGGGCGCGGCGGTGAAGAAGCCCTGGCCCTGGTTGCTGCGGGCATTCCGTTTCGTGTCGTGCCGGGCATCACGGCAGGCATTGGTGGTCTGGCTTATGCCGGCATTCCGGCAACCCATCGCGATGCCAACCATGCCGTGGCCTTCATCACCGGGCACATGGCCGGCGGCGACATGCCCGACGGAATCGACTGGAAGGCACTGGCGGCCGGTGGCCAGGCGCTGGTGATCTATATGGCGCTCAAACATCTCGACGCCATTGCCGGTCAGCTCATGGGCGGTGGGCTGGTTCCCGAAACCCCGGTCGCGGTGGTCAGCAGGGCGGCGACTCGTCACCAGAAGGTTCTCGAGACCACGCTGGGACATGCAGCACAGGATGTCGTGGAATCGGGTATCGAAGCGCCCGCCATCGTCGCGGTGGGCGAAATCGTGCGCCTGCGTGCGGGCCTCGACTGGCTGGGCGCCATGGAAGGGCGTCAGCTCGACAGCGACCCCCTGGGACAGTCCCTTCATCGCGACACGGCCTGATCGGTGCCAGCGGGTCTGATTCTGGCTGCGCCCTCGTCCGGCAGCGGCAAGACGGTCACGACTCTTTCCCTGCTGCGTGCGCTTGCCGGTCGTGGTGTCCGGGTTTCCTCGTTCAAAGTCGGTCCCGATTACATCGACCCCGCCTTTCATGGTGCGGCGACCGGGCGGTCCTGCCGCAATCTCGACCTCTGGGCGATGCGACCCGACACGCTCGACGCCACCTTTGCAGCGGTCGCCGAAGGTGCCGACCTTGTCGTCGGTGAGGGTGTCATGGGTTTGTTCGACGGCGCGGCAGACGGCAGTGCCTCGACCGCCGATGTCGCAGCGCGGCTGGGTCTGCCTGTGGTTCTGGTGGTCGATGTGAAGGGACAAGGCGCTTCGGTTGCGGCTCTGGTCCAGGGCTTCCGTGACTTTCGCAGCGACATCACGATCGCGGGTGTCATCCTCAACCGGGTTGGCCGTGAGGGGCACCGCGCCATCCTGGGCAAGGCGCTCGAAGGGGTCATGCCCGTGCTGGGCTATGTGCCTCGCGATGCGCGCCTGGCTCTGCCCGAGCGTCATCTGGGGCTGGTGCAGGCGATCGAGCGTCCCGATCTTGATGCGTTTCTGGATCAGGCTGCCGGGATTGTCGGGGGTGGGGTGGATCTTGATGCCCTGACCGCGCTTGCCCGTGATCCCCTTGGCGCTGAGTCCGCATCGCCCGCATCGCCTGCACCACCCCTGCCGCCTCTGGGCCAGCGTATTGCCGTGGCGTCCGATGCTGCCTTTGCGTTCACCTATCCCGGTATTCTGGAATCCTGGCGTGCAGCCGGGGCCGAGTTGTTTCCCTTCTCTCCCCTGGCCGATGAAGCACCGGATTCTTCCTGCGACGCGGTCTATCTGCCAGGCGGCTATCCGGAATTGCATGCAGCGCGGCTGGAATCGAACGAGACTCTCATGAACGGCTTGCGGGACGCGGCTGGCCGGGATGCGGTGCTGTTTGGCGAGTGCGGCGGTTTCATGCTGCTGGGCGAACGCCTGATCGATGCCGAGGGGGAAAGCCACACCATGGCAGGGCTGCTGCCCACAGTGACGTCCATCGATGCGCCGCGCCTGCATCTGGGTTACCGGCGTATCACGCTGGCCCATGATGGTGTCCTGGGGCCGGCGGGAACGGTCTATCGCGGGCATGAGTTTCACTATGCCCGCCTGGTGCGCCAGCGCGGCACGCCGCTGTTCCATGCGACCGACGCGATGGGGCGTTACTTCGGTCCATCCGGCGCTGTGGTCGGCAGGGTGGCAGGCTCGTTCCTGCACCTGATTGACCGGGAAACGTCGTGAAGGACAGCAAGGGTCCTTCGATCTTCCTGATCTGTGTTGTTATCACCGGTCTGGTCGCCCTGGCGCCCATGTCGACCGACATTGCGATTCCCGCGCTGCCTGCCATTGGACGCGCGCTGGAGGCCACGCCCGGACAGGTCGGCATGATCATCAGTCTGTTCGCCCTTGGGGTGGGGCTGATGCAGCTGGTCTATGGGCCGCTGTCGGACCGTTATGGCCGCAGGCGCGTACTGATGTGGGCGCTTGTCATCTATGTGCTCACCACGATCGGGATCGTGCTGGCACCGACCATCGAATCGCTCATTGTGCTGCGGTTTTTCCAGGCGATCGGGGCCTGTGCGGGCACTGTGCTGGGCCGCGCGGTGGTGCGCGACATGTTTGACCGTGACCGGGCCGGGCAGGTTCTGGGCTACGTCATGACCGCCATGACCGTGTTGCCCGGGCTGGGCCCCATCATCGGCGGGGAGCTGCTGGTTGCTTTCGGCTGGCGTGCGGTGTTCGGCCTGATCCTGGTGGTTGGCCTGGTCATTGCCTTCTGTGCCTGGCGTTACCTGCCCGAAACCCTGGATGTCTCCAAACGCCAGCCCGTCGAGATTCGCCAGATTCTGCGCCATTTCGGCACCATGCTGCGCCATCGCGGTTATGTCGGGTTCACCTGCGCCATCTGCGGTGCCTTCATCGCGCTCTTCGGCTACATCGCGGGGGCATCTTATGCCTTCATCGATGCCCTAGGCGTGGCTGAAAACCGGGTCGGGTGGCTGATCCTGGCGGCGGTTGCCGGCTACATCATCGGCGGCACGTCGGCCAGCCGGTTCCAGCGCGCCCTGGGCGGCCTTGAACGGGTTGTTCTCTGCGGTCTCATCGTGATGGTGGTCGCAGGATTTGCCATGGCGGGCCTGCTTCTGGCGGGTGTCCACACGGTCTGGGCTGTGGCGCTGCCGGCCTCTGTAGTGTTTGCCGGTTGCGGTGCGGCTTTGCCACAGGCGACAGCAGGTGTGCTGGGCCCCTTCCCCCATGTCGCGGGCACGGCGTCGTCCCTGATGGGCGCCTTGCAGATGGTGACCGGGACCATCACGGCCGCGCTGATCTCCCACGCTTACGACGGCAGCCATGGCCCGATGGTCTGGGCCATGGCTGGCGGGCCGTTGGCAGGTCTGGTTCTGTATGTCTGGCTGGTGCGTCCGTTGCGGCGATAGGCTGGTTACCGGTTGCCGCCTTCCTGGCGGTCGGGATTGGCCGCGCCGCTGCCGCCAAGCTCGGACAGGAGATTTTCAAGAAGCCCGCCGAACCCGTCCTGGTCATTCCCGGTGGTTTCCTGGGCATAGGTCGTGGCGGGTGCGGCGGGATCGATCAGCGCCAGGGCGGGCAGGCCGGTCTGGGCATCGCTCATGTAGTCGGCCCAGATGCGCGCGGGCAGGCCGCCGCCGGTGACCCGGTCCATGGCAGCCCCGTTGTCGTTGCCGATCCAGACACCGGTGACGTACTGGCGCGTGAAGCCGATGAACCAGGCGTCGCGATAATCCTGGCTGGTGCCGGTCTTGCCTGCCGCCGGCCAGGCGATATCGGCGGCCCGTCCGGTGCCGCTTTCCACGGTCTGTTGGAGCATCAGGCTGAGGTTTGCGGCGACGTCAGGCGCGACAACGCGGCGCGGTGCCGCATCGGCGCGGGCATAAAGCACCTCGCCGCTGCGCGTGCGGATTTCCTCGATGACATAGGGCCAGGCGGTGAGTCCCTGATTGGCCAGCACGGCATAGGCCGCCGTCAGATTGAGCGGTGTGACCTCGGTCGTCCCCAGGGCAAGGCTGGGCAGGGGTGTCATCTCCTCTTCGATACCCAGGCGATGGGCTGCCTCGATGACGTTGCCCATGCCGATGCGCCATGCGGTTTCTGCTGCCACGGTATTGACTGACCCTGCCAGGGCATCGGCCAGTGTCATGCGTCCATCGTACTCGCCATCGAAGTTGCCGGGGCTCCAGCCGTCGATGGTGACGGGCTGATCGACCACGATGTCACCAGGCCGCATGCCGGCTTCCAGGGCCGCCAGATAGACAAACAGCTTGAAGGCCGAACCGGGTTGGCGCTGGGCCAGCACGGCGCGGTTGAACTGGGTCGTGGCATAGCTGGAACCGCCGACCATGGCGACCACGGCCCCTTCGGGGGTCATGGAAACAATGGCGCCCTCACCGGCATTGCGTTCGGCCCCCTCGCCCGCCAGGCCCGCTGCCAGCGCCAGCTGTGCCTCGCGCTGCAATTGCGGATCGATGGTCGTCACGATGACGAGATCGCTCTGGGCAACGCCGATATAGTCGCTGGCACGTGCCATGATCCAGTCGGTGGCATAAAGCGCCTCCCCGCCCGCAGGCCGGTTGCCCTCCAGATCAAGCGGGGCGGCGCGCGCGGCGCGTGCGGTTTCCTCGTCGATGAACCCTGCTTCGACCAGATTGTCGATCACCTCGGCGGCGCGCAGACGCGCGGCGGCGGGATCGTTGGCCGGGTTGTAGCGCGACGGGGCTTTCAGCAGTCCGGCGATCATGGCCGATTCGGGCAGGGTCAGATCACGGGCCGACTTGTCGAAGAAACGCCGTGCCGCTGCATCGATGCCATAGGCGCCCGCACCGAAATAGACCCGGTTGAGGTAAATCGCCAGAATCTCCTCCTTGGTGAAGCGCCGCTCCAGCCACAGGGCGAGCAGGGCCTCCTGGGCCTTGCGCTTGAACGAGCGTTCCGGCGTGAGGAAGAGGTTCTTGGCAACCTGCTGGGTAATCGTGCTGCCGCCCTGAACAACACCGCCGGCCTGGATGTTGGCCCAGGCCGCACGGGCAATGCCGCGCAGATCGACGCCGACATGGTCGAAGAATCGCCGGTCCTCGGTTGCCAGAACCGCTTGCACCAGCGAGGTCGGGAGATCCTCGAAATGGATCGTTTCGCCATGGAGTTCGCCATAGCTGGCAAGCACGCTGCCGTCGGACCCCAGCACGGTCACCGAAGGCGGGCGCTGGTTGATCAGACCGTCGGGATCGGGCAGGTCCAGGATGTACCAGCCGACCAGGCCGAACACCGCCAGCGTCACCCAGATGAAGGCCACCGCGGTCCAGCGCAGGAAAACGCGCAACCAGTGCCAGCGCAGACGCGTCATCGCCTCCTGGCGCACCTTGCCCTTGGCCAGGGTCTTGGTTTTGGGCACCTTCTTGGCAGAGGACTTGCCGCCGGCCTTCATGGCGGCCTTCTTCTTGGGCTTGTTTGTCGGTTGTTTGGCCAAGGCAACTGCCGTGTCGTGGTCGAACCAGGGAAGGAAGCGGTCCTTCTGACACCATCATTGGGTCAGAAAGATGGCTTCCTGCCTCAGACGTCCAGGTTGGTGACCTTGAGGGCGTTGGTCTGGATGAAGTCGCGGCGGGGCTCGACGACGTCGCCCATCAGGGTCTCGAAAAGGTCGTTGGCCTCGTTGGCGTCCTGCACCGTGACCTGCAGCAGGGTGCGGGCTTCGGGGTCGAGCGTGGTTTCCCAAAGCTGGTCGGGGTTCATTTCGCCAAGACCCTTGTAACGCTGCACCGCTGCACCCTTTCGGCTGAGATCCATGATCGTGTCGACCAGGCCCGAGGGGCCCAGCACGGGGTGTTCCTTGTCCTTCTTCATCAGGACGCCGGGATGGGCAAAACTGGCCTGGAGTGTGTCGACCAGACCGTCGAGCGCCATGGCTTCGCCCGAAGCGATCAGGGCAGGGTCGATGCGATGGGTTTCGGTCACGCCGCGCACGGTACGCACGAACACCAACCCGCCCTGGCCGTCGGATTCGCCGGTCCAGCCACGTTCGGTCTCGGCCGAGAGTTTGTCGAGACGCTGAGCGATGTACTGGGCCGCGGCCGGTGCGCTTTCGGCATCGTTCAGCAGGTCGGGCGACAGCGCGCCTGCAATGGCGGTCTGTTCTGCGACCAGAAGGGGCACACGGCGGGTCAGCGCACGCAACAGATGGGCGGAACGACGGGCGTCGTCGACCAGTTCGGCAAGTTCCTGTCCGGCGACCTGGCGACCGTCGTGATGGATAAAGACGCAATCCTCCAGGCCGGTCGCGATCAGATAGTTTTCGTAACTGCGTTCGTCCTTCAGGTAGACCTCGCTTGACCCGCGTTTCACTTTGAAGAGCGGTGGCTGTGCGATGTAGAGGTAGCCGGCGTTGATGACCGGTTCCATGTGCCGGAAGAAGAAGGTCAGCAGCAACGTGCGGATATGGGCGCCGTCGACATCGGCGTCGGTCATGATGACGATCTTGTGGTAGCGCAGTTTCTCCAGATCGAAGTCGTCCGCGATGCCCGCACCCAGTGCGGTGATCAGCATGCCGACCTGGTCGGAGGAAAGCATCTTGTCGATGCGCGCGCGCTCCACGTTCAGGATCTTGCCGCGCAGGGGCAGCACCGCCTGGTTGGAACGGTCGCGGGCCTGCTTGGCAGAGCCACCGGCCGAATCACCCTCGACGATGAAGATTTCGGATTTCTCGGGGCTCTTCTCCTGACAATCGGCGAGCTTGCCCGGCAGGTTGGCGATATCGAGCGCGCCCTTCTTGCGCGTGAGGTCGCGTGCCTTGCGCGCTGCTTCACGTGCCGCAGCCGCCTCGATGCTCTTGGAGACGATCGTGCGCGCTTCGGCGGGGTGTTCCTCGAACCACTGGCCCAGACGGTCCGCGACCACCTGTTCGACCACGGGACGCACTTCCGAGCTGACCAGCTTGTCCTTGGTCTGGGAGGCGAATTTGGGGTCGGGCACCTTGCAGGAGACGATGGCGGTCAGGCCTTCGCGCATGTCATCGCCGGTAATGCTTACCTTCTCGCGCTTGAAGAGGCCGTTGGCCGCGGCATAGGCCTGCATGGTGCGGGTCAGCGCACCACGGAAGCCGGCCAGATGGGTGCCGCCATCGCGCTGGGGGATGTTGTTGGTAAAACACAGGGTGTTCTCGTGATAGGCCTCGGTCCACTGCATCGCGACCTCGACCACGATTTCCTCGCGCTCGTCGGCAAACCAGATCGATTCGGGATGGATGGTGGCCTTGTTGCGGTCGAGATAGGCAACGAAGGCCTGCACACCGCCTTCATAATAGAATTCCTCTTTCTTGGTCTCCACCGTGCGGTTGTCGGTCAGATGGATGCGCACACCGCTGTTCAGGAAGGCCAGCTCCCGCAGGCGGTGTTCCAGCACGCCAAACTCGAAATCGACCTTGGTGAAGGTCTCGCGCGACGGCAGGAAGGTGACCTGGGTACCGCTTTTCTCGGTCGGGCCGATCTCTTCAAGCGGGGCAACCGCATCGCCGTGGGCAAAGCTGATCTTGTATTCCCGCCCGCTCCTCCAGATGTCGAGCACCAGGGAGGACGAAAGCGCGTTCACGACCGAAACGCCCACGCCATGCAGGCCGCCCGAAACCTTGTAGCTGTTGTGGTCGAACTTTCCGCCGGCATGCAGGCGGGTCATGATGACCTCGGCGGCCGAAACGCCCTCTTCAGGGTGAATGTCGGTGGGAATGCCGCGTCCGTTGTCGTTGACCGTGACGGAGCCGTCGGCATTGAGCATGACGTTGATCAGGTCGCAATGGCCCGCCAGTGCCTCGTCGATGGCATTGTCGACAACTTCGAACACCATGTGGTGCAGGCCGGTGCCGTCGTCGGTGTCGCCGATATACATGCCCGGGCGCTTGCGCACGGCATCGAGACCTTTGAGCACCTTGATCGCATCGGCGCCGTACTCTTCGCTGGCGGCGTTGACGTCGGTCATGTCACGGGCTTCTTCGTTCATGCGCTATGCGTCCTTGTCAGGCGTTGTCGCGGGCGACGGCCTTGCCGTCCGCGATGCGGAAATTCTGGGCGCGCCCGTCGAGCGCGCGGAAAAGATCGTCGTCGGTGCCGGTCATCCAGGCCTGCAGGCCCAGTTCCAGCACGGTTGAAAACAGCGCGGTGCGATGCTCGTCGTCGAGATGGGCAACGACATCATCAAACAGCAGCACCGGGGGGCGCCGGCGCGATTCGAGTCGCGCGGCAGCCAGCAGCAGGGCGATCACCAGCGATTTCTGCTGGCCGGTCGAACACAGCTCTGCCTCCATGCCGCTGGGGCGATGTTTCACGGCAAGATCGGTCTTGTGTGGCCCCGTCGCTGCGCCGCCGGTTTCGGCATCGCGCGGGCGCGAGGCTTCCAGTGTTTCGCGAAAACGCTGCTCGGCATCCACTGCGGGCATCTCGCCGATCCAGGCCTCCAGGGCACCGTCCAGCGCCAGATCGGCCGCCGGGAACGGTTGAATGCCGTCCTGGAGCACCGGTGCAAGGCGGTCTGCGAGGTCGCGGCGTGCGGCTGCCACGGCAATGCCGGTCTCGGCCATGGTCTCTTCCAGGGCCGAAAGCCAAGCGGGGTCACGGCGGCCCTCTTTCAGCAACCGTGCACGTTCACGCATGGCCCGCTCATAGGCGTTGAAGCGGCGGGCATGGAGCGGGTCGTGGGCAAACACCAGACGGTCAAAGAAACGCCGCCGTCCCGATGCGGAATCGCGGAACAGACCGTCCATGGCCGGCGTCAGCCAGATCATGGAAAAGACCTCCGCCAGGGCGGCAGGCCCGCGGGCACCCTCACCGTCAATGCGCACGACCCGGCGTTCGATTTCCGAATCGGGATCGGCCCCGGTGCCGACCTGGATCGGACCATCCAGCGTTTCGATCTTCGCCGACACGGCCCAGGGCCTGGCGTCACCACGACGCGCAAGGTCGGCCAGCCGCGCACCACGCAGGCCACGGCCGGGCGAGAGGTAGGACAGCGCCTCGAGAAGGTTCGTCTTGCCTGCACCGTTGGGGCCGGTCAGCACCACGGGATCGGGACCAACCTCGACACGCACGGTCTCATAGGACCGGAATGCGGTCAGGGAGAGGCTGCGCACCGCCACGGGATGGGCGGTGTGCTGACGCTCTGCTGTTGTGGCAAAAGCCAGATCTATGGTCTCAACTCCTGTGTCTGTTTACGGAGCATGGGCCCCCAAACATCCGTGCCATACCCGGAACGGGTCAGACCCGCATCGGCATCAGGACATAGAGGGTCCGGTCGTCGTTGGAATCGTTGACGATGGTGGGCGACACCGCGTCCGACATCTGGAAGCGCATGCGCTCGCCTTCGAAGTTCTGGGCCATTTCCAGCACGTAGCGGGAATTGAACCCGATCTCCAGCGACGGCCCGCCATACTCAACCGGAAGCTCTTCCTCACCCGATGCGCTGTCGGGGCTGTTGGCTGAAAGCACCAGACGGTCCTTGTCGATGGCAAGCTTGATGGAACGCGACTTGTCGGTCGAGATCGCGGCCATGCGATCCACGGCCTGCACGAAGCTGGCGGCATCGGCCTCCAGCGTCTTGTCGTTGTTCGACGGGATGACGCGCTCGTAATCGGGGAAGGTGCCGTCGATCAGCTTGGAGGTCAGCACCACCGTATCGAAGGCAAAGCGGATCTTGGTATCGGAGAGCTGAATCGAGACTGCGCCGTCGATCTCGTCCACCAGCTTCCTCAGTTCACCCACGGCCTTGCGTGGCACGATGGTGCCGGGCATGCCGGCCGCGCCGTCGGGCTGTTCGGAATCGATGCGCGCCAGACGGTGGCCGTCGGTCGCGACAGCACGCAGCATGGGGCCGCTGTCGGCATCGGCGCTGTGGAGATAGATACCGTTGAGGTAATAGCGGGTTTCCTCGGTCGAGATGGCGAATCGGGTCTTGTCGACCAGACGGCGCAGTTCCGATGCGGGAAGCGCGAATTCATGGCTGAAGTCGCCGCCCGACATGACCGGAAAGTCTTCCGGCGGCAGGCAGGGCAGGCGGAAGTTGATGCGCCCGCAGGCAATCGACAGGCGCCCGGCATCGCCGGTGGCGTCCAGCGCCACTTCAGAGCCCTCGGGCAGCTTGCGGCAGATGTCATACAGCACATGGGCCGGTGCCGTGGTCGATCCGGCAACCTGCAGGTCGGCAGAGACGGCCTCGACCACTTCCAGGTCCATATCGGTGGCGGTCAGATGCAGTTGGCCGTCCTTGGCCTCCAGCCGCACGTTCGACAGGATCGGAATGGTGTTACGGCGCTCGACGACGCTTTGAACATGCGCCAGCGCCCTCAGCAAAACAGAGCGTTCAATAGACAGCTTCATGAAATCTGGTCCGTCAGGGTTGATGAACGACGGGGCCCGAACCACGCTGATCCCAAGCGGAACAGAATGTGTACATCGCCAACCGTTACAAGGTCAGCGACTATAGCAGAAAGGCCCCGGAAACACCAATTTCCGGGGCCTTTCTGGAAGCCTGTAAGTCTTTGAATTTGCTCAGGTTTCGAGCATCCGTTCCAACAACTCCACATCCTCCGCAAAGGCGGGGTCGCCGGCCATCAGTTCCTCGACCTTTTTCACCCCATGCATGACCGTGGTGTGGTCGCGTCCGCCGAACTTGCGGCCGATCTCGGGCAGGCTGCGGCTGGTCAGGCGCTTGGCCAGATACATGGCGATCTGGCGGGGCCGTGCGATGGCCCGCTGCTTGCGCGCCGAGACCATGTCGGCCATGCGGATGTTGAAGTGTTCGGCGACCTTTTTCTGGATTTCCTCAATCGTGACCCGGCGGTCCTGGGCGCGCAGCAGGTCACGCAGCAGCTCCTGGGCCGAATCGAGCGACACGGGCCGGCCGACCAGCTGAGCATGGGCCAGAACGCGGTTGAGGGCGCCCTCAAGCTCGCGCACGTTCGAGGTGATCTTGTGGGCCAGGAACTCCAGAACCCGCTGGGGCACGACGACATCGGGGAACTGTCCGGCCTTGGTCTGCAGGATGCCCAGGCGCAGTTCGTAATCGGCGGGGTGGATATCGGCCACCAGACCCCAGCCCAGGCGCGAACGCAGGCGCTCCTCCATGCCGTCGAGGTCGCTGGGCGAACGGTCGCCGGAGATCACGACCTGGCGGTTCTGGTCCACCAGGGCGTTGAACGTGTGGAAAAACTCTTCCTGGGTCGAATCCTTGCCCGCGATGAACTGGATGTCGTCGATCATCAGCACGTCGACCGAACGGAACTGATCCTTGAAGGCCATCGTGTCCTTGTAACGCAGGGCACGGATGAACTTGTACATGAACTTCTCGGCCGACATGTAGAGCACGCGGCGGCCGGGTTTCCTGGAACGGACATGCCAGGCGATGGCATGCATCAGATGGGTCTTGCCCAGGCCGACACCGCCGTAAAGGAACAGGGGATTGAAGGTGACCGAATCGGCATCGGCGACGCGCTGGGCTGCCGCATGGGCAAACTCGTTGGTCTTGCCGACCACGAAGTTCTCGAACGTGAACCGGGGATCCAGGCTCGCGGCAAAGGCATCGGCCTCCGCGGCCGGATCGGCGCCGCCATCGTGACGCACCATGCCAAGATCACGCTTGATCGGAGTTACTTCACGACGCGCCTGACGCCGCTCAGTCTTGCCGACCTTGATCGTAATACCGGTCAGCGAGTCGTTCTCGCCGCACCAGAGATCATGCAGGCGTTCGCCACAGCGCGACATGACCCAATCCTTCATGTTCCCGCTGGGAACACGCATCACAACTTCACTTCCCGAGACTCCATCGAGCGAAAGCGGGCGCAACCATGTCTTGAATGCTGCCTCACCCAGTTCAGCGCGCAAACGACCGCGAACGCGCTTCCACTGGTCTTCCACATCGGTATCTAGCTTGAGGGGATCGGACGCCATCAACACACTCCCAAATGTAACGCTCGCCATACAACATCAACTTCGTTCAAGGCCACCGAAAGAGCCTCGTCCAGCACCTGCACATGACGATCTAACCGCCCCTCGCAGAAGGAAGAATCCAGCTTTGGTCACCTTCGCGCAGAGCGCTTCCAGCCGGATTCCGTCCTGTCGCGGGTCAGCCCCAATTTGTGTTTGGTTTCAACAAGTTACCTGAAAATTGCAGGCATCCTGTCATGGTCTGTTCCAGCCTGGAACAAGCCTTTACCGCACACCCGAATGTCAACCTTTGGAGCGACCAACAGCGTTGCTATGACGTCGGATCGTCACCGATTCTGCTGGTCTGGCGTTATCGCTCTTGGCCCCGACGGAACATTCTTCTTGAGGTCGGTCCCACGACCTGTTGGTGACCATAGACCAAGCCTTGCCAAGGTTACAACGGGACAAAATCGGAACGTCGTGCTTTCGTGGGTCAACACACCTTTAGCGTGTAAAAGTCATTCTTCATGGACAAAGAAAAAGCGCGTCGGTCCCGAAGGTCCGACGCGCTCTGATCACACGATCCTGTGCGCCCTGCGGCGCACCGGACTACATCTTGGCAATGCGATGTGCCAGGCGGGACACCTTTCGCGACGCAGTGTTGCGATGCAACACTCCGCCCTTGGCGCCACGCATGATTTCGGGCTGCGCTTCGCGCAGTGCCAGGTTGGCTGCGTCCTTGTCGCCGGCATCGATTGCCTGTTCGACCTTGCGGACATAACCACGCACACGGCTCAAACGGTTGCGGTTAACCGCAGTTTGCCGGGCGGTCTGGCGCACCCTCTTCTTGGCTTGCATGGAGTTGGCCATGGATTCTCCGGTCTCAATAGTTCAATTCGGGTGGCGGGTTATAACGAGGGCCCAAGGGGGCGTCAACGTCAACGGTCGCAACGATTCGCCGGGGGCGTTCCGTGTCATGGATGAATTGCAAAAGTGTCGCGTTTCCGAATCGTGCGCACCGTTGCCTTCAGGGGTCTCTTCATCGCTGACAGGCAGAGCAGAAATAGGTCGAACGATTCGCCTGCACGATGCGCCCGATGGAACCCTTGCAGCCGGGGGTCGGGCAGGCGGTATCCTGGCGGTCATAGACGCGAAAGCGATGCTGGAAGTAGCCCAGCTCGCCGCTGGCCTGGCGATGATCACGCAGGGACGACCCGCCGGCCTCGATGGCTTCCCCCAGTACATCGATGATGGCAGGCACCAGGCGTTCGCAACGTTTGCCCGCGACACTGGCAGCCATGCGGCGTGGCGAGATGCCCGCGCGGTGCAGGGCTTCGCAGGCATAGATGTTGCCGACGCCACCCACCACGCGCTGATCCAGCAGGGCCGACTTGATCGGCGTTTTCCGGCCCTTCAGCCGGGCGGAAAGATGCGCGGGCGAAAACACGGGGTCCAGCGGGTCGGGCGCCAGGGCGACGAGCAGGGGATGGGCCGACTCGTCCTCGACGGTGGTCAGCGTCATCAGCCCGAATCGACGGTGATCGTTGTAGATGACGTGCACGCCATTCTCGGTGACGAATTCGACATGGTCGTGTTTCTCGGGCGGCTGGTTGGAACCGCGCGGCACGATCATCATGCGCCCGGACATACCCAGGTGACAGATCAGAACCTGGCCGTCATCGAGGTCAAATAGCAGGTATTTGGCGCGCCGCCGCAGGTCGGTGACGACCCGGCCTTTCAACCGATCGGGAAAGTGGTCGGGGAACGGGATACGCAGGTTCGCCCGCCGCTGCTCGACTGAGGCGATTCGTTTGCCCCGGAGCACCGGTTCCAGGCCACGACGCACGGTTTCGACTTCGGGTAGTTCGGGCATGGTGCTGGTCTGCTTTCGGGATCAGGTTGGCGCACCATGCGTGAAATCATCGATGCGAACCACCACATATGTGGCGCCCATCCAACCTCAGGGTTAAGGTCCGCCGCATGACCCATACCGATCAGATCGACCACGCCACCCGATTCGGCGAGCAACGTGTTGCCGAAGAGGAGAAGGCACGTCTGGTGCGCGACGTGTTCCACAGCGTTGCCGCAAAGTATGACGTCATGAACGACCTGATGTCGGTGGGCGTGCACCGCTTGTGGAAGCGCGAGATGGTTGCGCTGATTGCCCGTGATGTCGGCCGGGGCCGTGTCATCGATGTGGCCGGCGGTACCGGGGACATCGCGTTGCGTCTGCTCGACAAGGGGTTCACCGTCGATGTCGTTGATATCAACAGTTCCATGCTTTCGGTCGGCCGTGACCGGGCGCTTGATCGCACGGTCACGCAGGGTCTGACCTGGACCTGTGGCGATGCCGAAGCGCTGCCCCTGCCCGATGGTTGTGCCGATGCCTATACGATTGCCTTTGGCATTCGCAACGTCACCCATCTCGACCAGGCTCTGGCCGAGGCGCGGCGCGTGTTGCGCCCCGGCGGCCGATTCGCCTGCCTGGAGTTCGGCCACATTGTGCTGCCCGGACTCGAGCGGCTTTATGCGCAGTATTCCGATGCCCTGCTGCCGCGCCTTGGCGGTCTGGTTGCCGGTGATGAGGATTCCTACCGTTATCTCGTCGAGAGCATCCGGCGCTTCCCACAGCAGGAACGCTTTGCCGCCATGGTGGCCCAAGCGGGTCTTGCCCATGTCGCGACTCGCAATCTCTCGGGCGGCATTTCCGCGCTGACCACGGCCTGGCGCCTCTAAGCGGTCTGCGAGCGCGATCAGCCATGACAGGTCCGGTTCAGACAGCCCGCAATCTCGGGCGCCTCTTTGCCATTGCGCGCACGCTGGCGCGCCATGACGCGCTCTTTCCGCTGGAACTGGCGGGGGTGGCACCGCCACTGGTCTGGGCCGCCAAGCTGGTGTCGGCACGCGATGCCACGGGGCGCCCCGGTGAACGGCTTGCCCGCGCGTTGCAGGAGCTGGGACCCAGTTTCGTCAAGGTCGGTCAGTTGCTTTCTGTGCGACCGGACGTGGTTGGTGAGGAAATCGCCGAAGACCTTGCCAACCTGCAGGATCAGCTCTTGCCGTTTTCGGGGGCGGTTGCGCGCGAGGCCGTGGAACGGGAACTGGGCAAACCCGTCGAAGAGCTCTTTTCGAGCTTCGAGGACAAGCCGGTCGCGGCGGCCTCCATCGCTCAGGTTCACTTCGCCGTCACCAGCGACGGGCGGGATGTCGCGGTCAAGGTGTTGCGTCCCGGTATCTCCGAGATTGTCGCGCGGGACATGGGGCTTGCCGAATGGCTGGCCGGGATCATGGAAACAGCACGCCCGGATCTGCGCCGGCTGAAACCGGTCGAGGTCGTCGACAACATCCGGGAATGGGTCGCCGTTGAACTCGACCTGAGGCTAGAGGCTGCCGCAGCCGCAGAGCTTTCCGAGAACATGGCCGATGATCCAGGCTTCCGTGTGCCCGAGGTTGACTGGCAGCGCACCGGTGAGCAGGTCATGACCATGGAGCGCATCCGCGGCATCACGATCGACGAACGCGACCTGCTGATCGAAGCCGGACATGACCCCGAAGCCCTGGTGGCCCAGGCCGCACGGGCCTTCTTCAATCAGGTCTTCCGCGACGGCTTCTTTCACGCCGACCTGCATCCGGGAAATCTCTTCGTGGACGAGGCAGGTGCCATCGTGGCGGTCGATTTCGGCATCATGGGCAGGCTCGACCGGTCAACACGCCTCACCATTGCCGAGATGCTGCTGGGCTTCCTCACGCGCGACTACCGCCGTGTTGCCGATGTGCATTTCGAGGCCGGTTATGTGCCGCGGGATCAGTCACGTGATCTCTTCACCCAGGCCTGCCGCTCCATCGGCGAGCCGATCCTGGGCCGTCCGCTCCACGAGATTTCCATTGCGCGCCTGCTTGCCCAGCTCTTCCGCGTGACCGATCAGTTCGGCATGCCCACCCAGCCGCAACTGCTGCTGCTCCAGAAGACCATGGTGCTGACCGAAGGTATCGGGCGCACGCTGGCACCCGACCTCAACATGTGGGCGCTCTCCCAGCCCCTGATCGAAGACTGGGCCATGCGCAACCTCACGCCGCCAGCGCGCATGCGTGATGCTGCCGAGCGCAGTGTCGACACGCTGCGGCGTCTGCCCGAACTTGCCAACAAGGTCGAAGACATCATCGAGGAAACGGCGGCTTCGGGCTTCCGTCTGCATGCCGATACCGTCGATGATCTGGCGCGGCGACAGTCGCAAGCCAGGGCACGCGCGACCCGCTGGCTCTGGCCCGTCGCCGGACTGGCGCTCCTGCTCAGTCTTATCGCCGTGCTGGATTGACCGTGTTGGGCAGGCCGGCAGCGATCAGGTCGGCAAGCTTTTCGGTCAGCGCCATCCGCGGATAACCCTTCCTGTGCGTCAGGCGGACCGTGCGGCCGGCCGTGCCGCTTTCCTCGCGACGCACGGCAATACCGGCATCGGTGACCCAGCCTGAGGCCAGACTCATGGCCGGCACCAGGGTCACACCCTCTCCGGCACCCACCAGCGCCAGAATGGTCGACAGGCTCGTCTTTTGCGTTCTGGGCCCGCCATCGCCGCTTTCGCGCGCGCGGTCCAGCTTGCAGGCGTCATAGATCTGGTCGCGCAGGCAATGACCATCCGAAAGCAGGAGCAGTTCGCCAGGGGGGAGCTGCGTGACATCGACAGCATCCTGCCGCGTCAGGGGATGGTCCCCGGGCATGGCGATCCAGAAGGGTTCGTCATAAAGCACGATCTCGGCCAGGTTCGCCCGGGTCGGGCTGGTCGCCAGAATGGCGAGATCCAGTTCACCCGCGTCGAGTTGGTCTTCGAGATGATCGGTGAAGTCCTCGATCAGCTCCAGACGCAGCTGCGGAAGGTAGTGTTTGACCGCCCGCAGCAGCAGGGGCGTGAGGTAGGGACCGATGGTGGGCGGCATGCCCAGCCGGCAGGTGCCGACAAAGGGGTCCTTGTGCGCGGCAGCCAGTTGCTCCAGCGCCACGACGCCGCGCAAGATGTCGCGTGCCTGATTGACCACCTGTCTGCCGATCCCTGTCAGGGCGACCCGGCGTTTTGTCCGCTCGAAGAGCTTGGCGCCCAGGCGCTCCTCCAGCTTGCGCACCTGACCGCTGAGTGCGGGCTGGCTGGCGTTGCAGCGCGCGGCGGCCCTGCCGAAATGCAGCTCTTCGGCAACGGCCACAAGGTATTCGAGATCGCGGGTGTTCACGGCAGGGGCCATCCGGGTTTGCTGATACGTTGGCAACACACGATTAATCGTCATCACCGATCAGAAAAATCATATAAATCGATTTCACTTATATATGGCGAAGCCCCAGATTGGAATCAACAGAAGTCCTGCATCAGGACCAGGCGTCGTCACGCCCCCACAAGACAGGAGGAAATCCCCATGAGTGAATCCAGCCACGGCAAATGCCCCGTCATGCACGGTGCCCAAAAACAGACCGCGACGGGAACCATCGCAAACCGCCATTGGTGGCCGGAACTCCTGAACCTTGGCATCCTTCATCAGAATGCACCCGCCTCCAATCCCATGGGTGAGGACTTCGACTACGCCGAAGCGTTCAAGTCCTTGGATCTCGACGCCGTGGTGGCCGATCTCAAGGCGCTCATGACCGACTCACAGGACTGGTGGCCGGCTGACTATGGTCACTACGGTCCGTTCTTCATCCGCATGGCCTGGCACAGTGCGGGCACCTACCGCGTGACCGACGGCCGTGGTGGTGGCGGAACCGGTACCCAGCGGTTCGCCCCGCTCAACAGCTGGCCCGACAACGGCAATCTCGACAAGGCGCGCCGGCTGTTGTGGCCGATCAAGCAGAAGTATGGCGCCAGCATCTCCTGGGCTGATCTCATGCTGCTGGCCGGCAACGTTGCGCTGGAATCCATGGGCTTCAAGACGCTGGGGTTTGCCGGTGGTCGTGAAGACGTGTGGGAGCCCGAGCAGGATATCTACTGGGGCCCGGAAACCGAGTGGCTCGACGACCAGCGCTACAGCGGCGACCGTGATCTCGACAAGCCGCTGGGTGCCGTGCAGATGGGCCTCATCTACGTCAATCCCGAAGGCCCCAACGGCACGCCCGACCCGGTCGCCTCAGGCCGCGACATCCGCGAGACCTTCGCGCGCATGGCCATGGATGATGAGGAAACCGTTGCCTTGATCGCCGGGGGACATGCCTTCGGCAAAGCCCATGGTGCAGGCGATCCCGACGCCCATGTCGGTCGCGAACCCGAGGGTGCCGATCTCGAGCAGCAGGGTCTGGGCTGGTCCAACAGTCTTGGCTCCGGCAAGGCCGGCGCCACCATCACCAGCGGCATCGAAGGTGCATGGACGGAAACTCCGACCACCTGGGACATGAACTATCTCGAGGTTCTCTTCAAATACGACTGGGAGCTGACCAAAAGCCCTGCGGGCGCCCAACAGTGGACCCCAAAGAATGCCGACGCCCAGGGCACGGTTCCCGATGCCCATGACCCCTCGAAGCGCCACGCACCGATGATGACGACGGCCGACATGGCCCTGCGTATGGACCCGATCTACGAGTCCATCGCGCGCCGTTTCCTGAAAAACCCGGCAGAGTTCGAACGGGCCTTCGCCAAGGCCTGGTACAAGCTGATCCATCGCGACATGGGTCCGCTCGACCGTTACCTCGGCAAGCTGGTTCCCGACGAGACCTTCATCTGGCAGGACCCGGTGCCCGCGGTCGATCATGACCTGGTCGATGACGCCGACATTGCCGACCTGAAGGCAAGGCTTCTGGATTCCGGCCTTTCGGTTTCCCAGCTGGTGACCACCGCCTGGGCCTCGGCCGCGACGTTCCGTGGTTCCGACAAGCGTGGCGGCGCAAACGGAGCGCGTATTCGCCTGGCGCCCATGAAGGACTGGGAGGTGAACCAGCCCGGCGAACTCGCAACGGTTCTTGCCAGGCTGGAATCGGTGCGCGATGCCTTCAACAGCGCGCAATCAGGCAACAAGAAGGTCTCGCTGGCCGATCTGATCGTTCTGGGCGGTTGTGCCGCCGTTGAGAAAGCGGCCAGGGATGCCGGTCACGACGTCACGGTGCCCTTCGCCCCGGGCCGCACCGACGCAACGCAGGAGCAGACGGAAGTCGACTCGGTCGCTTATCTCGAACCCACGGCCGATGGTTTCCGCAACTACCTGCAGCCCGGCCATCGGCGTACACCCCAGGAGCTTCTGGTGGATCGTGCCCAGCCTCTCACACTGTCAGCCCCGGAAATGACGGTGCTGGTGGGCGGACTGCGTGTCCTGGGCGCCAACCATGGCGACATGCAGCACGGAGTCTTCACCGATCGTTCCGGTGTTCTCACCAACGACTTCTTCGTCAACCTGCTCGACATGGGCACGACCTGGAGCAAGGCCGACGGCCAGGAGAATCTCTACGAGGACCGTGACGCCAGTGGCACGGTCACCAGGACCGGCACGGCGGTGGATCTGGTGTTCGGGTCGAACTCGCAACTGCGGGCGCTGGCGGAGGTCTATGGCAGCAGCGATGCACAGGCTTCCTTTGTCGAGGACTTCGTTGCGGCCTGGGACAAGGTGATGAATCTGGACCGCTTCGACCTCGCCTGAGACAGGTTGGTGCATGCGTATGGCTTGGGCGGGTCCGGTGGCCCCGCCCTTTGCTTTTGAAGGCCTTGATTGCCAGACGGTGCAAGATGGCGTGAGATCGCCTATATTGTGCGCTGCACAACGGGACCTGACTGATGCTCGACGGCAAACGTATCCTCCTGGTCATCGGTGGCGGTATCGCTGCCTACAAGTCGCTGGAACTGATCCGCCTGCTGCAGGATCGCGGCGCATCCGTGCGCTGTGTCATGACCGCGGGCGCACAGCAGTTCGTCACGCCGCTCTCGGCAGCCGCCCTGTCGGGTGACAAGGTCTTCACCGAACTCTTCTCGCTCACCGACGAAGCCGACATGGGTCACATCCGGCTCAGCCGCGAGGCCGACCTGGTGGTGGTCGCTCCGGCCACGGCCGATCTGATGGCGCGCATGGCCGCAGGCATTGCTGACGATCTCGCCACCACGGTGCTGCTGGCGACCGACAAGCCCGTGCTGATTGCGCCTGCCATGAACACCATGATGTGGGATCACGCGGCCACCCGGCGCAACGCCGCGCGGCTGATCGCCGATGGTATCGCCATGGTGGGGCCTGATGCCGGTGACCTTGCCTGTGGCGAGGTTGGCTCGGGACGCATGAGCCAGCCTGCCGACATCGTCGAAGCCATCGAAGCGCGTTTGGCTGACCCGGGCGCGCGCCTGCTTGCCGGACGTCATGCGCTGATCACCAGCGGGCCTACGCATGAACCCATCGATCCCGTGCGCT
>CALIUG010000051.1 GCA_938048755.1 uncultured Alphaproteobacteria bacterium | reverse complement strand
GCGGCCCAACACGACACAAGAACGACAAAAACCGCGCCAATCATGGCGCTCATGGAATGGTTTGGCATCAACATGGGACTATGATGCGCGGCTTCTGCGGGCATGGAACTTGCTGACCGGGGACCTCTTCATCATGTCGGTGTACTCCACCACTCTGTTCACTGATATCGATTTCGAACGCGACGGCAAACAGGTCGGACGGGTGAACCTGCCGTATTCGGTGACACGCTCTGCCTATGGCGTAATTCCCATACCCATCGCCGTCGTCAAGAACGGTGAGGGACCGACTGTCTTCCTGATGGCGGGCAACCATGGTGACGAGTATGAGGGCCAGATTGCCCTTGGCAACCTGATCCGTTCCCTGGAACCAGACGCGATTGCCGGACGGGTCATCATTCTTCCTTCTGCCAACCTGCCTGCGGCACGTGCCGGCGTGCGGGTCTCGCCGTTGGATGATGCCAACCTCAACCGTGTGTTTCCCGCCGACCCGGCCCATGGCCCGACTCACGAGATTGCCGACTATATCGAACATTGCCTGATGCCGATGGCCGATATCTTCCTGGACCTGCATTCGGGTGGCGGCTCGCTGAACTATGTTCCCTTTGTCTCGGCGGCCTTCACAGGCAATGCCGAACAGGACCGCAAGGCCTATGACCTGATGCGCGCCTTCGGAGGACCCTTTGGCCAGATCTGGAACGCGGTCGACACAGGTGTGACCACGGGCGGCAGCCGCACGGCGGGCGGCGCTGCACTGCGTAACGGCGCGATCGAGATCGGCGGTGAGTTCGGTGGTGGTGCCGTTGTTGATCCCGATCACCTTCATCTGGTTGAGCGTGGCGTGCGCAATGTGCTGGTCAAAGCCGGTTTGATGCCAGGCGCATCGGTCGAAGACACCGGACCCATGCGACTGATGGAGGCAAACGGCACCGATCTCTTCAGTCTGGCGCCCGATTACGGCGTCTTTGTGCCCGCCGCCAAACTGGGCCAGGAGGTTTCCCGAGGAGATCTTGTGGGGACCATCCAGAATCTTGAACATCCTGAACGCGCGCCCATCGAGGTGACGTTCCGCGCATCGGGTCTGTTGATTTGCACGCGCGCCATTGGCCGCGTCGAGCCGGGCGATTGCCTGGGTCACCTGGCTGTTGATGCCGACGAACCACAACTTTGAGACCATGAACGAATCAACAAAATCTGGTCAGGACGCCTGGCCCAACCGCTCGCCCCTCCGCGCACCAAAGCTGGGGGACAGAGTCTATGAGCAGATTGTCGAGCGCATTGTCGCCGGCACGCTGGCCGAAGGTGACCGCCTTCCCAGCGAACATGACTTCTGCCGCATGTTCGAGGTCTCCCGGCCGGTGATTCGCGAGGCGCTCGCGCGTCTGCGTGCCGACGGGATCATCGATTCCAGGCAGGGTTCGGGCAGTTACGTCCGTCGGCGTCCGGTGCGCGATCTGCTGCGTTACGGCGAGACGTCGAACGCAGCCCAGCTTCTGCGCTGTTTCGAATTCCGCATTGCGCTGGAGGGCGAAGCGGCTGCGCTGGCTGCCTCGCGCCGCACCGCCCAGGATCTGCGCGCCATCGAACTGGCCCATGAAGCCTGCAACGATGCCGCGCGCAAGGGTCGTCTGGGCAAGGAAGAGGATCTGGAGTTCCACATGGCAATCGCGCACGCCAGCGGCAATGCACTTTTTGCCGAGACCATGGAACTGCTGCATGACGACATTCAGGACGGCATGGACATGGCACGCAGCCTGACCAAGGCCGAACAGCGTGAACGGATCGCCATCCTGAAGGCCGAACATGATTCCGTGGTGAACGCGATCACCGACAGCGATGCCGATCGCGCCCGCGTCGCCATGCGCTCGCACCTCCACAACGCGCAGCGCCGCATCGTCGGTTCGCACTGACGCGCCGGAGGCTGCAGCATTGTATGTGCCCAGGGCCTTCCGGACCGATTCTGACGAAGCAATCCATTTTCTGAAAGAACGCGCCTTCGGCACACTCGTGATTGACGGGGCCGATGGTCCGACCGGCGTGCAGGTGCCGTTCCTGACCCTGGATCAGGACGATGGTTCGGTAAATCTGGAACTTCATGTGGCGCGTGCCAACCCGATCCATGAACTGATCGGCGCGGGCCGCAAGGCCTTGCTGATCTGTCAGGGCCCGGATGCCTATATCAGTCCCGACTGGTATGGCGTGGCCGATCAGGTGCCGACATGGGTTTATCGCGCCGTACATGTGCACGGCATGGCCCACGTCCTGCCCGATACGGAGATCCGTGGCGTGGTCGATCGCCTGTCAGCCCATTTCGAAGCGCGTCTGGCGCCGAAGAAGCCGTGGACCAGCGACAAGACCGCACCCGACAAGCTGGCCGCCATGACCCGTGCCATTGTTGCCATCGGCATCGCGGTTGAGTCCATCGAAGGCGCCGACAAGCTGAACCAGCACAAGGGCGAGACGGCTTTGCGCGGTGCCGCCAGGGGACTGGCCGACCGGCCTGATGCTGGATCGCGCAAGATCGGCCTGCTGATGGCCGAGCTGGCGGACAAGGCCGCTAACTCCTGAAACCTGACTGAAGACATCATTCAGCAGATGACCGGCCACGACGGTGTCGCTATCGTTAGCGCCTTGCAGGAGAGGTGCCATGGTCAATCTGGTCGCGACGGATGCGGGTCTTCACATTCAGACGGAATTTCCGCGCAAGGTGCGCGAAATCGCGCATCAGTGGATACCGATGTCGGACGGAACGCGCCTGGCTGCGCGCATCTGGCTGCCCGAGGATGCCGATGACGATCCGGTGCCGGCCATCATCGAATACATTCCCTATCGTCAGCGCGATTTCACACTGCCGCGCGACGAACTGATCCATCCCTGGTTTGCCGGTCATGGTTATGCCGCGATCCGCCTGGACACGCGCGGCTCCGGCAATTCCGAAGGCAAGCCGATGGACGAGTATGTGCGTCAGGAGCAGGACGACATGCTCGATGCCCTGGCGTGGCTGGCAGAGCAGAATTGGTGCACGGGTTCGTGCGGCATGATCGGGATATCCTGGGGAGGGTTCAGCGGCCTTCAGACGGCCTTCCGCCAGCCGCCGGAACTCAAGGCGGTGATCACGCTGTGTTCGACCGATGATCGCTATGCCGATGACGTGCACTACATGTCTGGCTGTCTGCTGCGCAACAATCTGGCCTGGGGCGGACAGGCGCAGGCCTATTTCGCGCGCCCGCCAGACCCCGAGATTGTTGGTGAGGCCTGGCGCGACATGTGGATGGAACGCCTTCACAACCTGCCGTTTACCACGGCCGAATGGACCAGCCATCAACGCCGGGACGACTACTGGAAACACGGGTCGGTCTGCGAGGATTGGGATGCTATCCAGTGTCCGGTCTTTGCCGTGACCGGATGGGCTGACGGCTACACCAACACCGCCTTGAAGCTGATGGCCGGTCTGAAGGTGCCCAAACGCTGTCTGATCGGTCCCTGGGCGCACGGCTATCCTCACCTTGGCGCGCCGGGCCCGGCCATCGGATTCCTCCAGGAATGCCTGCGCTGGTGGGACCGCTGGCTCAAAGGCGTGGAGAACGGGATCGAATCCGAGCCCGAAGTGCGCCTTTGGCTGCAGGACGCCGCGCCGCCGGCAGCCCAGCAGACACAACGCCCGGGCCGCTGGATTGCCGAGGATACCTGGCCCGTCGCTGATGCGTCGGAGCGCTCACTGGGCCTGAACGCGACAGGGGTGTTGTGCGAAGGCAAAGGTGAGGGAGATATCGAGGTTGCCACGCCGTTGACCGTGGGAACCCTGACCGGTGAATGGAACCCGCACGGCATTGGCCCGGAACTGCCGCTGGATCAGCGGCTGGAGGATGCCCTGTCTGTTGTGTTCGATGGTGACGTTCTGACCGATGACCTCGCCATCGTCGGGTTCGTCGAACTGGATGTGAGGATTGCCTCCGACAAGCCGGTGGCGACGCTGGTGGCGCGCCTGGAAGATGTCGCGCCCGATGGCACGTCTGCGCTGATCACGTGGGGTTGTCTGAACCTGACTCACCGCGACGGTCACGAAGCACCCGAACCGATGGAAGCCGGCAGGCACTACGACGTCACCCTGTCCATGAACGCCATTGCACAGACCGTCCCTGCTGGACACCGGCTGCGCCTGGCGCTGGCGAACGGAAGCTGGCCCCTGTTGTGGCCGGCACCGGGGATACCGCGTCTGTCGATTGATGGAGCGAACAGTGCGTTGCGTCTGCCCGTGCGCCAGCCCCAGCAGCGGGATCGGGAACTGCCCGACTTCGAACCTGCCGAAATCCCGGAACCTCCAAGCCTGGAATGGCTGCGTTCCTTTGGTCGCAAACGCCAGATCGTGACGGATCTGGCTCTGGGCAGGACCGAGCTGTTGCTCGACAAGGATGACGGCGCCTATCGCATTCCCACCCACGGCATGGAAGTGGATCAGTTGGGTTGGGAGCGCCAGTCCATCGTGGAGGGCGACCCGCTATCGAACCGCGGCGAGGTACGTTGGCGCATCGCCCAGTCGCGTGGTGACTGGCAGGTCGCTGTGGAGGCGACGACGACGATCACCTGTGATGACGAGTGCTTCATCGTGGAAATGTCGGTCAGTGCAGAGGACGGCGAGGAAGTGATCTTCTCCGACAATCAGATACGCCGTATTCCCCGCGACCTGATGTGAGGGGGCAGGTTACCCCGCTTGTATGACCCCCAGCCGACGCTGGGGATCAGGTGGATCTGGCACCAAGTACCTTGTCTGACTTTCATGTCATCCCGGCCGAGCGACGCGAGAGTCGGGACCTCGATAGGCATGCGCTGAACTCTCGAGGCCCCGGCTCAAGGCCGGGGTGACACCGAGGGAGAAAAAGAAAGGGCCGCCCTGTCTCCAGGACGGCCCTTCTTGTTACAGCAAAAGCTGCGATCAGGCGTTGGCGTCGTCGAGCCAGATGTCTTCCCAGTACATCCAGCCGGCAAAGCCGTGGGGATGACCTTTGAGATTCTTGACCTTGGTCGAGTAGGCATCGAGCCAGTTGGTGAAGACCGGCGTGATCGAGGAACCTTCGTCGCGCATGATGATCTGGATGTCGCGATACATCTCCTGACGCAGCGCGAAATCCGTCGTCTTGCGGGCTTCGAAGACCAGATTGTCAAACTTCTCGTTTGACCAGTAGCTCTCGTTCCAGGAAGCACCGGTGAGATAGGCCACCGACAGCATCAGGTCCGCTGTGGGACGACCATACCAGGACGAACCGCACCAGGGTGCGGTCAGCCAGATTGCGCTCCAGTAACCGTCCGAAGGCACGCGTTTGACAGAAACGTTGGCACCCGACTCATTCATCAGTTCGGCCATCACCACGCTGGCATTGGCGCCGCCGAAATTGGCGTCCGAGGCATTGAGCTCGAAGGTGATATTCTCCGCATTGGCCTGCTTGAGGTAGTAGGCAACCTTGTCGGGGTCGCGCGGCAAGGCCTCGACATCAGGTGCGAAGAACGGGTCATGGGCCGGGATCGGATGATCGCGTCCGACCGTGCCAAGGCCACCCCATGCCAGCTCCAGCATACGTTCGCGGTCAACGGCATGTTTCAGCGCGAGACGAACGTTGTTGTCGGTATAGGGATCCAGGTCCGAACGCATGGGATAGGTCGGGTGGGCACCACCTGGCTGGTTGAGCACGGCAGAATTGTCGGAACTGTTCACCTGATCGACCAGTTGCGGATCAAGCGCGGTGATCATCTCGACCTCGCCGGCCAGCAGCGCATTCACACGTGACGTGTTGTCAGGAATGCCGAAGGTTTCGATCTCGTCGATATAGGGCAGCCCGGACCTGTGATAGTTGGGGTTGCGCTCGAACACAGCGGCAATGCCCGGCTCGAACTCCTGAACCTGCCAGGCACCGGTGCCGACGGCTTCGCCTGCGGCGTAGCTCTCGGTATCAGCCCCTTCGGGCTGGACCGTGAAGTGATACTCCGAAAGCAGGTAGGGAATATCGGCGTTAGGCGCCTTCATGTTGAAGACAACATGGTTGTCGCCATCGGCAACGATCGAATCGACATCGCCAAGATAGGCGTTGGCCGGTGAGCCGACGTCGGGATCAAGATGGCGGTTGAACGAGTAGGCGACATCCGCGGCGGTCATCGTCTTGCCGTTGTGGAACTCGACACCGTCCTTGAGCTCGATTGTCCACTTGGTCGCTTCGTTGTTGGATTCGTAGCCGTTGGCCAGGTTGTTCACGAGGCCCTGACCCGGTAGGTAGTCGACCAGGCGATTATAGAGCAGGCCCGCGCGCATGATGTCGACGCCGCTGGTGATCTTTGCCGGATCTAGCGTGTCACCGGCATGGCTGCCGGTGGCTGCGACGCGCATGTAGCCGCCCTGTTTGGGTTCGTCGGCCTTGGCTTGACTGATCGTGCTGTTGACCAGTGCGCTCGCTGCAGCGGCGCTGAGGCCCATGCTGACGAGACCGGCGTTGAAGTCACGGCGTGATACCTTGCCGCGCACAAACTCCCGGATGAGAAGGTCTTTCTTGTCCATGAAAACAGACTCCCTGTGCCTTGTTGTCTTGGCTCCCGATCACATTTGTCAGGAACCTTGCCAACAGGTTAGCACCGGAAAATCAGGTTTTGCGAGTCTGTATGTAAATTCCCTTAAGAATTTTCAGGTTGCGCTGTGTACGGCCTCCGCAACCTCGTTCACTGCTCGGATGCCGCTGAGATAGGCGCCATGGCAGGTGGAATAGAAGTCCGTGGAGGTTGCTTCACCGGCAAAGAAGATCCGGTTTTCGATCGGGCGGCCAAGGACCGCACGCTGCTGGTGGCTTCCCGGAAGCGCTGCCGAATAGGACCCCAGCGTCCAGGGGTCGCCCTGCCAGGCTGTCACAATGACACGATCGGCTAGGTGGCGAGCCATGTCGTTGCCAAAGGCGGTGAGGATACGCTCGGAGAGGTAGTCGACCGAGGCCTGCTGGCCCTGACGTTCAAGCCAGGACCCGAACCGTCCGCCGGTCACGGCCACGGCATGGGACAAGCCATAGGGGCCGACTTCGATGGTCATGGGAATCTCGTCGTCTTCCAGCATGACGGTTGCACGCTGACCTTCCGTGTCACCGGCAGGCATGTCTTTCAGCATGATGGCAATGCGGTTGTGCGTGCCCAACGGCAGTTCCAGGGCCGCAGCCTGCTTCCAGTCGGGCAGGCCTGGTTCGAAGGCAATGGCGCCAGAAGATAGAATGTTGGTCGAGACGGTCACGAGGACGGTGCGTCCGGTGACCGTTCCGCTCTTCGTGACGACTTCGACGCCGTCGCTCTTCAGGCGAATGCGATCCACCGGGCTGTTCAGCGTGACCGGAACATCGCTGGCCCAGGCGGCGACCAGAGCGCCGTAACCCTTGATCACGGGCCAGTTCTCATCGGTGTCGTTATAGGCGTTGATGTCGAGCACGCCAGTCTGGTCGATATCGACCGACGTACTGAGTGAAAACCAGTAGGCGTGGTAGGGGCGCCAGGGACTTTCCAAATCCACCACATCGGCGATTGAGGTGTCCTGACCACTAGCAATCGCCTTGGCGATGACCGCTTCGTCATCATCACTAAGGGAATTCAAGGCATCTCGCTGTTCCTCATTGAGCCAGGCGCCGCGATGCCAGGTTCTGGAATCCCACGTACTGTGTTTGCGGTAGGCGAAGCCATACTGGTCGGCGATTGCGACAAACGGATTGAGGCTGGCCGAATGCATCCAGTGACAACCCAGGTCGAAGGGCTGGCCCGGTGCGAGTTCCTCGGTATAGGCGCGCCCGCCGATCCGGTGCGATGCCTCCACCACAACATAGGAGAGCCCTTTTCTGGCTGCCTCCTTGGCCGCTGACAATCCGGCCGAGCCGGCACCCACAATCACGACATCAACATCACCAGACATAGATCACCTTTTTCACGTTCGGGCGGCAACCTAGTGGTAGATCGGCCAATTTGGAAATGCGACGTGCCGGATGTCTTGCCGCGCAGGGTTCCTCTGCCTATGTTCGGGCGGAATTCTGGGGCAGGTGGTTGAGTTCATGAAACCTCTTCGCGACTGGTTTCACCAGACGTTTTCGGATCCGCAGGTACTGATCCTGACCGGAGTCCTGCTCGTTGCACTGATCGGCATCGTCTTTGTTGCCGAGATGATTGCACCGGTGATTGCCGCCATCGTCTTTGCCTTTCTGCTGGATGGTCTTGTGGTCAGACTTGAACGCCTGGGCGTGCGCAAGATCATCGCGATTGTCGTGGTGTTCATCGGCTTCATACTGGCAACCCTGCTGTTCCTGCTGGTCCTGCTGCCGATCCTGTTCCGGCAGGTCGGTCAGTTTGTTGCTCAGGTTCCCGTGATGACCCAGGAGCTGCAGGGGCATCTGCTGGAGTTGCCCCAGCGGTATCCCGACCTGGTGAGCGAAACCCAGGTGCGCAGCTTCATGGCCGAAATCGGCGGTAGTGCGTTGTATCTCTTCTCTTCGCTGCCTTCCCTGGCCGGTGCCTCGGTGGTCACGCTGCTGACGGCGGTGGTCTACATCATTCTGGTTCTGCTGCTTGTCTTCTTCATGATGAAGGACAAGGACAAGATCATGATCTGGGTGATCGGCTTCCTGCCCCGTGAACGCGAACTGACCACCACGGTGTGGAGCGAGGTCAATCTGCAGGTTGCCAACTATGTACGCGGCAAGTTCTGGGAAATCCTGATTGTCGGGGTGGTGACCTATGTCGTGTTCACCATCCTGGGGGTCGACTTTGCCGTCCTGCTGGCCGTCATGACGGGCCTGTCGGTCCTGATCCCCTTTGTCGGTGCTGCTGTTGTTACGGTTCCAGTCGCCGTGGTGGCCTTTGTTCAGTGGGGCCCGACCTGGGATTTCGGTTATGTCGTGATCGCCTATGCCGTCATCCAGGCCCTGGACGGCAACCTTCTGGCCCCCATCCTGTTCAGCGAAGTCGTGGATCTGCACCCTATTGCGATCATCGTGGCGATCCTGATATTCGGCGGTTTGTGGGGTTTCTGGGGTGTTTTCTTCGCCATTCCGCTGGCCACCGTCGTACAGGCGGTTCTGAAAGCCTGGCCACGAACATCGGCATGGCGAAAACCGATCTGAGCACTGTGCGCACATTTATCTGAAAGTACCCGCTTTGTGTTTCATGGTCTGTGCCGTACGATAACCGCAAGCTGGAACACCAGCAGGGCATGTGCCGGACAACAATGTGTCGGCACGGGGATGGAACTTTGGGAGGCGCTTGACGTGCTCAAGTTGATCGCCAGGAGGATGTTTCTGGGTCTGCTCACCTTGTGGGCAATCTCGATCATCGTTTTCCTGGGAACGGAGATTCTGCCAGGTGACGTCGCGTCGGCCATTCTTGGTCAGTCCGCGACCGAGACGACACTGGCTGCCCTGCGCGAAACGCTGGGTCTCAACCGGCCAGCCTATATCCGCTACTTCGAGTGGCTCGGAAACATCCTTTCGGGTGACCTCGGCAACTCGCTGACCAACGGCATGCCGCTTGACCGCATCATCGGGCTGCGTCTGTGGAACACGGTCTACCTTGCGCTGTATGCGGCGGTGATCGCGATGCCTTTGGCTCTCATCCTGGGCCTTCTTTGTGCCGCCTATCCCGAAGGCCATTTCGACCGCGGTGTTTCCTCGGTCACGGTGTTCTTCATCTCCATCCCCGATTTCGTCATCGCGGTTCTGCTGATCATGATTTTCGCGGTCGAATTGGGTTGGTTCCCCATGGCGATCCATCGACCGCGCTGGGAAGATGTCTTCGGCACCATGGACAAGACCTTCCTGCCCATGGTGACCTTGGTGCTGACCCTGTTGGCCCATGTCGTGCGCATGACCCGCGCGGCAATTCTGGACGTACTCAAGCAGCCCTATATTGAAATGGCGCTGCTGAAGGGGGCGTCCAAGTCGCGCATCATCCTGAAACACGCCATCCCCAATGCCATGGGGCCGATCGTCAATGTCGTCGCTCTGAACCTTGGTTACCTCATCAGTGGCGTTGTCGTGGTCGAGGTTGTGTTTACCTATCCCGGACTGGGGCGCCTGATGGTCGACTCCGTCGTGTTCCGTGATGTTCCGCAGATCCAGGCTGTGGCCATGGTGTTCTGCGGTTTCTATGTCGCGCTCAACATCTTTGCTGATGTCGGTGCGATCATGGCCAACCCGCGTCTGAGGTATGCCAAATGACCGATGCCGTCGTTACATCCGCAGCCCCCCGCAAACGCAGCAAACGCGCGCGTCCACGCCCCGATGGCTGGGCATGGACCGGTATCGTCATCGTTGTGATTGGTCTGGTCCTGGCCGTGATCGGCCCCTGGATTGCGCCCCACGGTGTGGGCGAAATCATCACTGGCGTCTACGCTCAGCCCGACGACCTGACGACCCTTGGTGGCGATGTTCTGGGTCGCGATCTGCTTTCCCGCCTGCTCCATGGTGCCAGACTGACCGTGGGCGTAGCGCTGGCTGCGACTGTCTCGGGCTTCCTTCTGGGCATGGCCGTCGGGTTCTCGGCAGCCGAGATCGGCGGTCGCTACGATGATTTTGTCACCTGGCTGATCGATGTCTTCCTGTCCTTCCCGCCGATCCTGCTGGCTCTGATCGTGATTGCATCGCTTTCTTCGGATCTTTGGGTGCTGGTCGGCACCATTGCGGTGATCCACTCCTCCCGTGTTGCGCGTGTCGGCCGCGCCGTCGCCATGAACATCGCTGCACTGGAGTTTGTCGAGGTTGCGCGGGCCAGGGGTGAGAAACTCACGTCGATCCTGGTGCGCGAAATCTGGCCGTCGACCATTCGCCCCCTGGCAGTCGAGTTCGGTCTGCGTCTGACCTATTCGATCCTGTTCCTGTCCAGCCTGAGTTTCCTGGGCCTGGGCATTCAGCCGCCCGATGCGGACTGGGGATCGATGGTGCGCGAAAACATGAACGCCATGCAGAACGATGCCTTTGTTGCGGTCCTGGCTCCGGCTTTTGCCATCGCCATTCTGACCGTGGGCGTCAATCTCATTGTTGACTGGCTGGGTGCGCAATCCGGCCGCGGTATCTCCGAGGAATTGACCAAGTGACACCATTGTTGCGGATTGAAGATCTGGTCGTCGAGGGCAGGCCGCCTTCGGGGATCTGGATCGAAACGGTGCACAAGTGCAGCGTTGATGTGAATGCCGGTGAAGTCGTCGCGCTGATCGGCGAATCCGGCGCCGGCAAGACCACGGTGGCTCTGGCCGCGCTGGGCTATACCCGGCCGGGCACCCGCTTTGCCAACGGCAGCAAGGTCTTCCTGGAAGGCGACGACATCCTGACCATGTCGCCGCGTGAGCGTCGCGACATGCGCGGCAAGGAAGTGGCCTATGTCGCCCAGAGCGCGCAGGCCTCGCTCAATCCGGCCATCCCGATTGGCGACCAGATCGCCGAAAGCCTGATTCTGCACAATCTCGCCGACAAGTCAGACGCCATGAAGCGGTCGATCGAGCTGCTCGACTTGCTGGACCTGCCGCACCCTGAGACCCTGGCGCACCGCTACCCGCACCAGACCTCCGGCGGTCAGCAGCAGCGCATCATGATGGCCAGGGCACTGGCCTGTAATCCGAAACTTCTTGTGCTTGATGAACCCACCACCGCTCTGGACGTCACCACCCAGATCGAGGTGCTCAAGGCCATCAAGGACGTCATCCGTGATCGCGACACGGCAGCGATCTACGTCAGCCACGATCTCTCCGTCGTTGCCCAGGTTGCCGACCGTATCCTGGTG
>CALIUG010000050.1 GCA_938048755.1 uncultured Alphaproteobacteria bacterium | reverse complement strand
TCCCGAAGGAACGGTCGGTCGAGCGGCTTCAGATTGAACTTCGGAAAGTAGCCAGGGAGCATCCTTGCGACCGCCAAGGCTGGATCGATTGAGCAACAACTCACGGGCTGTCAGGATCGCACCTAGGCCGAGTGTCTCTGGTGCGTGTTCTCAGAATTTTTCGCGCAATTTCAATGAGTTACACATGATCGTATTCAGGCTTCGAATCCCGGCCGCTCCGCCATTCTTCCCCAACGCCCCGCCTATGCGCCACGTCGGTACCACCTGAGGTTTCCTCGGGCGTTCTGCGACAACAGACCCGACGCTTCAACGTGCGCGCGGGAGCCTCCCGGTGCCGCACGGAGCCGGTCCCGACCGTCACCACGGCACCCGTTTGTCGCAACAGCCGGTCGATCAGCCCCGCGGGACGTCTGGCATCAGGGGAACCTGACGGTCCTCATCGGTCTCGCAGAAGGCTGCTTGTAGCCAACTGCAGATGTATGGGTGACTCTCACTCACTTTCTGAAATCGGTTCGTCCCGCGTCCAATCAAACGTGCCCTCGTCGCGCTCGCGGACAGCTTGTTTCCAACCGACCACTTCGACGCGCTTCTTGAAGTTCTGACCCTCGGGCGTGTGACGTGAGATGCCGTCCAACAATGTCGCCAACTGTTGCGTCCCCGCCAATCCGGTGGCTTCGACGGCTCGATTGATCACCATCTTCTGCATGGCGAGTTGATTTATTGGCACGCTGGCGAGGCGGGCAGCCATGGCCTCGACCTCATCGTCCAGTTCGGCATCAGTGACCGCCTTGAGGACCAACCCCAGGTCCGCCGCTTCACGACCACTGATTTGATCGCCGGTAAACAACATGCGTTTCGCCTTCTCGGCACCGAGGCGGTAAACCCACATCGCCGTAGACGGGCACCCCCATACCCGCGATGACATGTAGCCAATTCTCGCGGTTTCGCTCATGTAAACCATGTCGCAGCAGAGCGCGATATCCGAGCCGCCGCCGACGGCGAACCCGTGAACTTTGCAGATCACGGGTTTCATGGCCCGCCACAAAGACATGAAGTGTTCTGTGTTGCCCCACATGAAAGCGTAGTCCTGGATCGGATCCCACGGCATACCCTGAAAGAGGTCTTGTCAGAGGAACTTTGCTTGAGCCAGGGCAGGGGACAGACTAGCGTCTGGTTATGACCAAACGCTCTCCCTTCAAATACTTCAAAACCAGTCCAGAGATCATTCGCCTTGCCATGATGCTTTATGTTCGGTTCCCGCTGTCGCTGAGGAATGTCGAAGATTTACTGCACGAACGCGGCATAGAGATCAGCCACGAGACGGTCCGATTTTGGTGGCAGCGTTTCGGACCGATGTTTGCGTCAGAGATCAGAAAGCGCCGGATCGCCGGTTTGAAATCCAGCCGTTGGCAGTGGCACTTGGATGAAGTCTTCGTGAAGGTCAACGGAGAGCGCCACTATCTCTGGCGAGCAGTGGATCACGAGGGTGAGGTTCTGGAAAGTCTTGTTACCAAGACACGTGACAAGAAGGCAGCCTTGAAATTTCTAAGAAAAGCAATGCGCAAGCATGGCCGTCCAGAGGTCGTCGTTACGGACAGGCTCAGATCGTATGGCGCAGCGCTTAAAGAAATCGGTGCAACGGCGCGCCAGGAGACTGGGCGCTGGCTCAACAATCGAGCCGAAAACTCGCATCTGCCATTCCGACGACGGGAACGGGCGATGCAGCGTTTCAGGCGGATGCGAAGTTTGCAGATGTTCGTTTCCGTCCATGCCTCAGTCACAAACCACTTCAACCTGGAACGCAGTCTAAGTTCCCGATTAAATTTCAAGCTGAACCGTGCCGCTGCTCTCGCTGAGTGGCGGCAGCTGCTTGCTGGCTAGGCCTGGGATTTAGGTCAAACCTGAGACTTGTTCGCATTGTTCTGACACCACCGTTTGATGGGAACCCTTGCAAGATCGTTCAGCATGGCCGGTTGCGTACCGCTGGGATCGTAATGCCAGATCTTCAGCAGTGACTCGGGGAAATCATCGTCAAGGATACCGTAGCGTGGGCTGACAATGCTCCATCCCCACCCACAGGGAGCGAACGACAGGAAGGTAATCTTCACCGTATCGCCAGGCTCAGCACCGTCGATCTCAATCGGCCCGGTCAACGGCGTGAAGTTGTCCCAGTCGAACGTATCGATGTCGGACGTCGTCGATTCCGGCGTAATCTCACCGCCTCCAGTATCGATCACGTCGACTTCGATGCTGTCGCCGGGCGCCATGGTCAGACGTGGCGGATGATCCCGGTTCCATCCGCGGTGATGGTGATGTGCATGAATTGTATGGGCCTGTCCCAATGACATTGAAGATCCCCTGGTTGGAGTCAGGCAGCGTACTTACACCTTGGCAGCCATTATAGCGGCGTTCGCATTCAGCAGGGCGATGACATCTGAATGAGACGCCAGGGCAGGCGTTGGCAAATCCGCAACCAGCGACCACAATGAAGTCAACCAGCATGAGAGAACCACGATGAACGAGAATCAGCCACTGGCGGGCCAGGTCGCCGCCGTCACGGGCGGCGCCCAGGGCATTGGACGGGCAATCGCTGATCGCCTCGCAGCCGACGGCGCCAAGGTCTGGCTTCTGGACTTCGACGGCGATGCCGCCGCCCGCGCCGCGGGCGAGCTCGGCAACCTGGGCGCTGGGCACGCCACCGATGTGTCGGACGAGGCAAGCCTGATCGCCGCGCGCGATGCGATCCTGGCCACCGACGGGCGCATCGACATCCTGATCAACAATGCAGGTCTTTATCCCGCCGCCACGACGCGCGAGCTCAAGGTCGCCGACTGGGATCGGGTGTTCGACGTCAACTGCAAGGGCGTGTTTCTGGCCAGCCGGGTCTTCATGGAACCGATGATCACGGCAGGCTACGGCCACATCGTCTCGATCGTCACCGTCGACGCCTATGTCGCCAAGCCCAACATGCCGCATTACGCCGCTTCGAAGGCCGCGGTTCTGAGCCTGGTCCGCACCTTCGCCCAGGAGCTTGCGCCCCACGGCATCATGGTCAACGGCGTCAGCCCCGGCGCGATTGCAACCGAGCGCGCCAAGAGCGAGGGCTGGCTCACCAAGCACATCCCGAACATCCCGGTCGGCCGCGCGGGCGAGCCGTCCGACATCGCCGAGGTGGTGGCCTTCCTGGCCTCACCCGCCAACCGTTTTGTCACCGGCGAGACGGTGGTCGCCAGCGGAGGCATGGTGATGGTCTAGCCGCACAACGCGGATCGGCACGCTGAACGACAAGACCACGGATCAGGGGTGATGTGGCCCCACGACCATCAGCGCATCGGCAACGGTCAGCCCATGGGCATGGACAAAGACAGGGTTGAGGTCGAGTTCCTGCAGGCCCGGGGCAAGGGCAAGCGCAGACACCGCGACAACAGCGTCTGCGAGAGCATTCAGGTTCGAAGGCGATGCACCACGTACACCGTCGAACAGGCGCCTTCCATGCAGCCGGTCGATCATGGCCAGTGCCTGGTCTCTGGAAACCGGCGCGGCGGCGAACACGGTGTCCTTCATCACTTCGGCCAGAATGCCGCCCAGGCCGATCATGACGACGGGTCCGAAGTTCGTGTCCCGCAGCGCACCCAGGATCACTTCGATACCGGGACCGACCATGGGCTGGATCAGGACACCATCGAGCGCCACATCCGGTGCAAAGATGAGCGCGTTATCGACAAGTTCCTGATAGGCCGCAGCCGCGCCCTCTTCCGCAACGCCGAGCCTTACGCCGCCTGCCTCGGTCTTGTGGGGGATGGCGGGTGACTGGATTTTCATCGCCACGGGCCTGCCGATTTCGCGCACGGCGGCGACCGCCTGCCCGGCATTTGTCACCAAACGCCATGCGCCGGGATCAAGCCCGACCTTCTGCAGCAACGGATAGGCCTGGTGCTCGACCAGAGTCCCTTCGGGCAAGTCGGGGGGAGTCGTTGGCGTGGCTGGGTCAAGAGATGCCAGGGCCTGCATCCGATGGAGACCTTCAAACGTCTTTGTCACCGCAGCGGTGCGCCCTGCCGTCGGCATGCCCGCACGTTCGAGGATATCGAGGAAGGGCTGGGTCAGACAGGTGTAGGTCCAGAAGACGATCGGCTTGGTGCAGGTCCTGCGCAGTGCCGCCAGTGCCTCGGCCTCCTTGCCCAGCAACACGAGGGACCTGCCCGAAAGGGCGACGACAACGGCATCGATGCCGGGGTCGCCCGCCACGATTTCGGCCAGCCTTGTGTAGCCCAGGGAACGGATACCTCCGGCCGTGGCATCGACCGGATTGCGCGAAGACGCATAACTCGGCATGGCAGCATCAAGGACATCGCGGGTTTCGCGCCCAAGTTCGGGAACGCTGAGTCCCGCCAGTTCGCAGGCATCGGCCAGCAGGCCCGCATTGCCCCCCGAAGCCGAATAGATGCCGATGCGTTTGCCGGACATCGGCATGCCGCGGAGCGCGGCCAGCAACCCGGCGATCTCGACGGCTTCCTCTGCCTCGCCGGATTCCACGACGCCGGCATTGGCCAGCAGATCGCGCACCAGGTTATCGTCTGCTGCCAGAACGCCCGTATGCGAGGCTGCCTGTGCCTGTCCGACAGCCGAGCGCCCGGCACGCACCATGACGACCGGAAGCTGTGCCTCCCGGCATCGCTCCAGAGCATCAAGGAAGCGCCGTCCCTCTCGGATACCTTCAGCAAAAATCAGCAGTGCATCGCTCTTGCCCTCGCCCGCGAGGTAGTCGACGTAGTCGGCCAGGGTCAGGGCGGCCTCGTTCCCGGTGGTGATCACGCGATCGACATGCAGGCCACGCGACCAGGCGTGATCGAACAGACCAAAACCCAGCCCACCGGACTGGGCCAGGATCGTGACCCGCCCGCCCCCACGCCCTTCATCACGCGACAAGGGGGCAATGGCCCGCACGACAGGGCTGAACGTCGCGGCCAGGCCGCTCGTGGTATCGACATAACCCTCGCCGTTGGGGCCCGAGAGAGCAAGACCGCCATCGCGGGCAATCGCCGCCAGTTCCTCCTGGAGCATACGCCCCGCCTCCGTGCCTTCATCGGCAAAGCCCGAGCCGATTACAAAGGCAGCGCGGATTCCTCGGTCGATACATTGGCGCAACGCATCGGGCGTTGCGGCGGCAGGCGTCAGGAGCAGAGCAAGATCCGGCGCTTCGGGAAGTTCGGCGATGGCCGGCACCGTCTTCCGGCCAAACACGTCGGCCGAGGACCGGCTGACGAAATGCAGACGTCCCGCAAACCTGTGTCGCAGGATGGTCTCACAACAATGACCGCGGATTCCCGAAGTATCGGCGCTGGCACCGATGACGGCCACGGAAGCGGGATCAAGAAGGGGTTTGAGGTCCGGCACGGATCCGCGAAGGCCCAACGCGCGGGCAACGATCCCGCGCAGGATTTCCGTCGTCCCGCCCTGGATCGTGACCTTGGGTACCAGTGCAGTCATGTGGTGAAGAACGTCCCGCAAGCGCGCCTGGTCGGCCTCATCACCACGGGCGAAACGCGCGAGTTCACGGGCCTCGGCGGTGATCTTCTGCTCCCAGGGCGTCGCGGCGGCTTTCACGACGGACGCTTCGGCCACCGGCTCGGCCCCGTGGTCCATGGCATGGGCAATGGCCATCGCCATCTGGCGATGCACATGAAGCCGTGCGGCCATGCGCCCCAGCCCTTCGTTCATGCGTTCGTGTGCGTCGGCCCCCGCTGCAGCAGCAAGGGCGGGGAGCACGGGATAGGCTTCGAGAAACCTCTCAGGGCCCGACCGTTCAAAGGCCAACTCGCTTGTGGCCTGGCGCCAGGCGTCATCAACCTTGCCCAGCACATGATCCCTGGGCACGAAGACATCCTCGAACAGGATCTCGTTGAAGTCGTGCTCCCCGTTGGGAAACAGGACCGGACACACGGTAATGCCAGGCGATGTCATGTCGATCAGAAACTGAGTCAGACCGTGCCGCCGGTTTTCCTCCGTCGACGCGGAGGTCCGGAAGATGCCGATCATCTAGTCGGCGCGGTGCGCCAGGGTCGTCCAGACCTTGCGCCCGTTGAGACGGAAGCCGCCGTCCACAGCCTCTGCTTTCGCGCGCGCAGCAAACAGATCGCTGCCGGAATCGGGCTCGCTCATGCCGATGCAGAAGCAGAGTTCGCCGGCCATGATTTGGGGCAACAGGCGATCACGAACATCCGGCGCAGCATGGCGGATGAGCATGGGACCGCTCTGGCGGTCCGCCACGAAATGGACCCGGATGGGCGCGTTGCCTGCCAGCAGTTCCTCGGTCACAGCGTAACGTTCAAGGTAGCTGCGACCATGGCCGCCAAGTTCGCGGGGCCAGGTCATGCCGATCCAGCCCCTTGCACCGACCTTTCTGCTGAAGTCACGGTTGAAACGAGAGGTTGCGTCAAGGTCGTCGGGATCAAACGTGCCGGCTGCGGCTTCCTCGGCCAGAAAATCCCGTACTTCCCGGCGCAGGGCAGGAATGTCGTCGGGCTGCGGCCTGGGGTCGAATTCGAGGTTCATGCGGCATCCCCGGTCGTGAGGTCGCCATCCGAAAGGTTGGACCAGAGCGTTTCGGATCCATGGCTGGTCAGGTGGTGGCCGAGTTGTGTCGCCCATTCCCCGCCGGTACCGAAATCGTCCCGCCAGGCATGCAGGCGCGTGGTGTAACGGTGCAGGACGTGCTCATCGGTGAAGCCGATGGCGCCGAAGACCTGATGCGCTAGGGCGGCACCCTCGCCCGCTGCTTCATCGGCCCGGATCTTTGCGCCTGCGGTCGCGAGCAGATCGGAACCGCGGTCCAGCGCCATCGCGCCGACACGGGCAGCCACTTCAGCCGAACAGGTCTCTCCGGCCAGGATGGCGAGATTCTGTTGCACCGCCTGGAATTTCCCGATCACGCGCCCAAACGCCTTGCGTTCTCCAGCATAGTCAACGGCAAGGTTCATCACCGAGCGCAGGGCGCCCGCAATCTGCGCAGAACGCATGACGGCCGCACTGCCCACCACGTCCTGCAGGGTTGCTTGTACCTGACCCATGGCATCTGGCTGCAGTGCGCTGAATGCAAGGCAGGCACGTGGTGAACCGTCGTGGGTAACATGGACGTCCGGATTAATCGCCGAGGCGGAGATCAGAGCCAGCCGGATGTGATCCTGGCCGTTCACGGCAACCAGCAACGGTCCCTGCGTCCAGGGAATGTCCCGCAGGTTTCCCGAAAGCCTGCCTGCATCATCAAGCGTGACCGCATCCTCCAGCGCTGCCGGTGCAAGGGTTACGGGTCCATCCGGCAGCGCAATATCGGCACGCGCTGCCCAGTGATGCGCAACCATGGTTTCCACCAGCGGCACGGCCAGGGCAAAGGCACCGGCAGCTTCGGCGATCTGGGCAGATTCAGATGCGCTGAGGCCCGCACCGCCGGCATCCTGACCGGCCCAGGCTCGCGGCAACATGGCTTCCTGTGCCGCAGACCAGAGTGGTTCCTGCCAGCCGTCCCCATTCGCGATCACGGTCTGTGGATCGGCAAGATCAGCGAACAGGCGCCGCGCCATGTCACCGATCGGCGTATCGCGTGTCTGCGCCATGGTCAGCGCGCCTTGAAGTCGGGTTTGCGCCGTTCCCGCATCGCCGCGACGCCTTCGGCGAAGTCTTCCGTCTGGCGAAGCCAATCCTGTTCGGCAAGCTCCTGTTTCAGCGCAGCATCCACTTCTTCATAGAGGCCCGCGCGCAGGGTTGCGCGGGTCGACATCACTGCGAGCGGCGCCTGATCGGCGATTTCCGTTGCCAGCTCCATGGCCGCATCGCGCAAGTCCTCCTGGGGCACGAGCAGGTCGGCCAGCCCCATCCCAAGAGCTTCCTCTCCCTTGATGCGCCGGCTGGTAAGGAAGATCAGCGAAGCCTGTCCGTCGTCAGAACATTTGGGACGCGTGAGCTCGTTTTCTAATTGAGTATCTGGCTCATCTTGATTTGATGTTAAGCCGCTTGTTGTTGATGGTTCAAGCGGCGGGTTTGGATGGTGAGTTTTTTGATCTTTTCCC
>CALIUG010000049.1 GCA_938048755.1 uncultured Alphaproteobacteria bacterium | reverse complement strand
TCCGAGGATCTAGGCAATCTTGATCCGCTCAGGGAGATCGAACCATGGCGGATGAACGTGCCCTGATCGTGGGCGTTGGTGACGGACTGAGTGCTTCGCTGGCAAGACTGTTTCATGCTGAGGGCATGGCGGTGGCTCTGGCCTCGCGCAATACCGACAAGCTGGCTGACCTGGCTGCCGAGACCGGCGCAAAGGTCTATGCCTGCGATGCCGCAGACCGGGAGAGTGTGGCGGACCTGTTCGCGGCGCTGGATGGCGATGGCATGACGCCCACACTGGCGGTCTACAATCCCAGTTTCCGGGTGCGGGGGGGCATCGCCGAGCTTGATCAGGAGGCGGTCGAAAAGACGCTGATGATCACGGCCTATGGTGCGTTCCTGATGGCGCAGCACGCGACGCAACGGATGCTGAAGGCCGGCAGTGGGACCATTCTGTTCACCGGTGCGTCGGCAGGCGTGAAGGGTTATGCAAAGTCGGCACCGTTTGCCATGGGCAAGTTCGCCCTGCGCGGCCTGGCCCAGAGCATGGCGCGGGAACTGCACCCCCAGAACATCCATATCGGGCATTTCGTGATCGATGGCGGGATCGGTCAAAGCGAGGATGACGCAAGGCTGGATCCCGATGCCATCGCGCAATCCTATCTCCAGTTCCACCGCCAGCACCGCAGTTCCTGGGTCTGGGAATTGGAGTTGCGCCCCTGGGTGGAAACCTTCTGACATGCGCGCTGTACCGGGAAAGACATGGCCCACCATCACGTCGCAGGAAGCCGGTTTCGATGCGGAGAAGCTGGAGACGGCCGTTGCCTATGCGCGCGAACACGACAGCGGCATTCCTCTCAGTCTGGCTGACCATCTGGCGACACGCGCGTTCGATGACGGACCCTGGGGCGAGACGCTTGGCCCCACGAAAGACCGGTCGACGACCTATGGCGTGATCGTGCGCAAGGGTGCCCTTGCCGCATCCTGGGGCGAACCGGAGCGTGTCGACATGACGTTCAGCGTGACCAAGAGCCTGCTCTCGGCGGTTGCCGGTGTTGCGTTCGATCAGAGGCTTCTGAGCGATCTGGACGAACCGGTCGCAGCAACGATCGACGATCCGTGTTTCCAGGGCGCGCATAACGGTGCCATCACTTGGCGTCACCTGTTGCAGCAGACCAGCGAATGGGAAGGAACGCTGTGGGACAAGCCCGATATGGTGGACCGCAACCGCGATGTCGTGACGGGCGATAATTCCAAGAAGGCGACCCATCGCGATCTCCACGCTCCCGGCACGTTCTATGAATACAACGATGTTCGCGTAAACTTGGCGTCCTATGCCCTGTTGCTGCTGTTCCGCAGGCCTTTGCCCGAGGTGGCGCGGGAGTTCCTGTTCGATCCCATCGATGCATCGGATGGCTGGACCTGGAACGGGTACCGCAATTCCACGGTCATAATCGACGGGCAGGCAATGCTCTCGGTCTCGGGCGGCGGCCACTGGGGTGGGGGGCTGTTCGTGGACGCGCTGGATCTTGCGCGGCTGGGACTGCTTTACCTTAATCGGGGCCGCTGGGGGGAGCGCCAGGTGCTCTCGGAACGCTGGGTTGCGATGACGTCAGAGCCGTGCCCGGTGGAACCGCGTTATGGCTTCATGTGGTGGCTCAACACCGATGGCCTGATGATGCCGTCCATGCCCCATAACAGCATCTCAGCCCTGGGTGCCGGCGGACACCTGGTGCTGGTCGATTACGATCACGATCTGGTCGTGGTCGCGCGGTGGCTGGATGACGATCATCACGACGAGTTTGCCAGGCGCGTGATCGCAGCACTTGCCTGACATCAGCCTCCCGCCATGCGCGGAAGCAGGATGATCTCGTTACCGGGATCCAGCGGGTGGAGCAGGGCGTCGCGGTAGATCTGGCCGTCGACGGCGACCGAAACCACGTTTTTTTCGATCATGGGCTGGAGTTCAGGGCAGATTTGCCCGAGGTGGCGCAACATCTCCATGATGTTGCGCCCCTCAAGCTGAAACTCGGTCCGGCCGCCGGCGCGAGAGACCAGCGAGCCGCCAAGCCTGACGGTGAGCAACCGGTCCTCAGGTACTCTTGGACTTGAGCGCTGCAAGCACGCGGGGCGGCGACATGGGGAGTGTGGTCGCCCGCACTCCCATGGCAGCCGAGACCGCGTTGGCGACTGCGGCGAGCGGTGGCACGATCGAGGTTTCGCCGACGCCGCGCACACCGTAGGGATGACCGGGGTTGGGAACCTCGACGATCACCGTGTCGATCATCGGCACGTCAGAGCAGACCGGAATACGGTAATCGAGGAACCCCGGGTTCTGCAGCCGGCCGTCCTCGCCGTAGATGTACTCTTCGTTCAGAACCCAGCCGATACCCTGGACGGCACCGCCCTGGAACTGGCCCTCGACATAGGCGGGATGCACGGCCTTGCCGGCATCCTGCACGACGAGATAACGCAGCACCTTCATGTAACCGGTTTCGGGATCGACTTCGACGTCCACGACATGGGTGGCAAAGCTGGGACCGGCGCCGTCGGCATTGACCTCGTAGTGGCCGGCAATCGGTCCGCCAGTGCTGTGGGCCTGGGCCGCCAGTTCCTTGATCGAGAGTGGCGGGAAGTTCCCCGCGTTCGAGCCTGCAGGATGCGCAGCGCCGTTCTCCCACTTCACGGCATCGGCGGGGATGCCCCAGATCTTTGCCGCGCGTTCGCACAGCTTGGCCGCGCAATCACGCGCCGCGTTGATCGTGGCCAGACCGCTGGCAAAGGTGACACGGCTGCCGTCGGTGACGTCGTTGTAACCCAGCGAAGAGGTGTCGGCGATGATGGCGCGGACATCGTCATAGGGGATGCCCAGTTCCTCGGCCGCCATCAGGCACATGGAGGCGCGACTGCCTCCGATGTCAGGCGTGCCCACGGCAAGGGCCAGGGTGCCGTCAACGTTGAGGTTGATGTTGACGCAGGTGTTGCCCGCAAAGTTGAACCAGAAGCCCGAGGCAACGCCGCGACCCTGGTTCTTGCCGAGCTTCACCTTGTAGTTCTTGTGCTTCTTGGCAGCATCGAGGGTCTCGACCAGGCCGATGGGCCCGAAAGTGGGACCATAGGACGACTTGGTGCCTTCGACCGCAGCGTTCTTCTTGCGCAGATCAATGGGATCCATGCCGAGTTTTTCGGCCAGTTCACCCACACAGCCTTCCACGGCAAAGGCCGACATCGGAGCGCCCGGTGCCCGGTAGGCCGCCTGTTTGGGGCGGTTGGTCACGACGTCGTAGCCGACGATCTTCACGTTTGGAAGATCATAGCAGGCAAAGGCGGTCATCGCGCCCATCTCAACGGGCGATCCGGGGAAGGCGCCGCCCTGATACTTGAGCACCGCTTCGGCAGCGACAAACCGGCCGTCCTTGCGTGCGCCAAGGCGGACCTTGATACTGGAGCTGGCCGTGGGACCGCTGGCGCGAAAGACTTCCTCGCGGCTCATCACCACCTTCACCGGCCTGCCCGCCTTGCGCGAGAGCGCCAGGGCAACGGGTTCGATGAAAACCGTGGTCTTGCCGCCGAAACCACCGCCGATTTCCGAGGGGGTCACACGCAGGCGCGAGACGTCCATGCCCAGAAGGGCGGCACAAACATCACGCACCATGAAGTGACCCTGGGTGCAGACCCAGAGTTCGCCCGAACCGTCCGAACTTACGTTGGCGAGACAGGCATGGGGTTCAATGTAACCCTGATGGGTCGCTTCGGTCGTGAACTCGTGCTCGACGATGACGTCGGCCTGTTTGAAGCCCTTTTTCACATCGCCGTGGCCGAAATCGTAACGGCTGACGATATTGGTGCTCTTGCGTTTGCTTTTCGCCTTGCCCTTCTCCTGAAGGCCGGAGGCCAGATGCTCGTTTTCGGCAGCCCCGTCATAACGGCCGGGATGGACCAGAGGGGCGTCGGGGAGCATCGCAAGGTCCACGTCGGTGACGTGGGGCAGGACCTCGTAGTCGATCTTGATCAGCTTCAGGGCCTTCCGGGCGACAGCCGGATCGATGGCCGCGACGGCCGCGACCGCATGACCGTCATAGAGTGCACGGTCGCGGGCCATGATGTTGATCAGGATGTCTTCGTCCGCGCCCTTGTGTTTGGGCAGGTCGGCCGAGGTGATGACCGCCTTCACGCCGGGCAGCGCTTCTGCCTTGGACGTGTCGATCGACTTGATTTTGGCGTGCGCGTGGGGGCTGCGCAGGATGCGTCCGACCAGCATGCCCGGCGCGGACATGTCGGCGCCGAAGCGTGCGCGACCGGTAACCTTGTCCAGACCGTCAGGACGGATGGGGCTGGTGCCGACCGACTTGAAGGTCTTCTTGTCCTTGGATGTCTTGGCATCAAGCGGCATGACGCGCTCCCTTTTTGGCGGATTTCTTGGCCGAGGTTTTCCTGGCGGCTTTTCTCATGTCCTTGGCGGTATCGAGCACGGCGCGGACGATCTTGTCGTAGCCAGTGCAGCGGCAGAGATTGCCGGCCAGCCAGTAGCGGACCTCGGTTTCGGTGGGGTCGAGGTTCCGCTCCAGAAGAGATTTTGCGGCGATCAGGAAACCGGGAGTGCAGATGCCGCACTGTAGGGCGGCGTGTTCGAGGAACTTCTGCTGCAGGGGATGGAGGTCTTCTCCATCGGCCATACCTTCAATGGTTTCGATCTTGTGGCCTGCGACCTCTGCGCCCATGACAAGGCATGCGCAAACAAGGCGGCCGTCCAGGGTGACGCTGCAGGCACCGCAGTCGCCGGTACCGCACCCTTCCTTGGAACCCGAGATGCCCAGACGGTCACGCAGGACGTCAAGCAGGCTTTCGTCGGGACGGCAGACATATTCGGTCTCGTCGCCGTTGATGGTGGTGGTGACGTGGACGTTGCTCATGGTTCAGCCTTTCGCCCGCTGGAATGCAAGGAGGGCGGCCCGGCGCGTGAGGACGCCGGCTACCTGTTTACGGAAATCGACGGTGCCGCGTTTGTCGTTGATCGGGGTTGCCGCGTCCGAGGCGACGGCAGCGAGCCGTTCGAGAACATCGTCGTTGAGCTTGTTGCCGAGCAGCACGTCGGCGGCTTCCTCGACCAGCAGTGCGCGGGCAGCGACCGCGCCCAGGGAAACCCGCGCCCTGGTGACCACACCCTTGGGGTTGAGAGTGAGGCAGACACCGGAACCGACCACCGCGATATCCATTTCCGTGCGCGGAATGAAACGCAGATAAACGCTTCCCGTGCGCGGCAGCGCCTTGGGCAGGAAGACCGAGGAGACGAACTCGCCCTTGGCCAGGATGGTCTTGCCCGGACCCTTGGCTAGGGTTTCGACCGGTATGTCGCGGGTGCGCTTGTTGCCGACGATACGCGCGGTTGCGCCCACGGCGATGAGTGCGGGAACGCTGTCGGCCGCCGGAGAGGCGTTGCAGAGGTTGCCGACCATGGTGGCGCGGCCCTGGATCTGGGTCGAGCCGATCAGTTCGGTTGCTTCGACCACGCCGGGCCACATCTTGGAGACCTTGGCATGTTCGCCAAGCTCTGCACCACTGACAGCAGCCCCAACCCGGAAGCCGCCCTTTTCAGCGACGATATCGCGCATGCCGGGGATACGTTTGATGTCGAGGATGAGGTCAGGCTCGATCATTCCCGAGCGCATCTGGACCATCAGGTCGGTGCCACCGGCCAGAATGCGCGATTGCCCTCTTGCTTTGGTCAGCAGGCCGACCGCTTCTTTGATGGTCTCTGGTGCTTCGTAGCGCATGGTTAGGTTTCCCGAACGGTTTGCGTTTAACAAAGTAAATGCTTCTCTATTGCATCTGACCACAGCGCGGAGAGAATTCAACCGATATGATGCTGCAGGCTGAAGAAATAGAGCGGACAGGGGGCGAGGCGTTGTTGGCAACTGCAGACCGGACGGTGCCTCAGGTGAGTGACGACAGGCCGGCCATCATCTTGCGTTCGGTATCGCTGGTGCGTTGCCAGACCATGGCTTTCCAGTCATCAGCATCAGGATAGAAGCAGCGCCGGATTTCGGCCTTGATGGCCCGACCCTGTTCGGAGTCGAGGTCACCGTGGTTGTGGAGCCAGCAATCGGCACGCAGGGAACCCAGCACCTGATCGACCGGTGAGGTGCCGAATTCTGGCGTTACCATGGAAAGCGTGGAGTGAGATGCGGCCCGGGCGACGCACTGGCTGTTGACGCCGGTCAGGGGAGCCGAGGCCGAACTGCCGTCATCGGTGTTGGTGACGTCGCTTTCGCCCAGCCATGACACAAGACGGGCATGTCCGGGATCGTCCAGCAGGTGGTCGGAGATAAGCTCGCCGTAGCCGTAGGGACCAAGCCCGGTGTGGTAGTCGATGAGGCCGACATGCCGGGCACCTGCCGCGTGGCTGGCGATCACATCGTGCATGGTCCCGGCAGACCAG
>CALIUG010000048.1 GCA_938048755.1 uncultured Alphaproteobacteria bacterium | reverse complement strand
GCCCGCCGCGATGCCCTGCACGGTGATGATCAGCGCGTCCGACCTGGAACACGCCATAAAGCGATGCCTGACAGAGGAAGAGGACCACCGCCAAGAGAGTTCCTGCACGGCCCAGAAGCGGTCTTGCCGCCCAGGCAATCAGGCCTGCGGCAACCACATGCAGGACGGGACTGATCAGAGCGCCAGCCCAGAACAGAGCGTCCGGCAGTGCCAAGAATGCCATCAAGGGCAGCGTCAGGAGAAGGATCAGGACGTCAAAAAGCCGGGTCCAGTGCATCTCCAGGCCATGAGGGGCGTTGAGCAGCGGGACATGGCCGTCATACCAGCCGCCGCCCGACAGCAGGATTTCGATGCGCATCAGGCGCAGGTAACAGTCGGAATCAACCAGCCTGCCCTCAAGAACGTCCGGCGATGCCAGCAGGAGCACAAGGGCATGCAGGGTAACCGTCAGCAGGATGGCGGCGAGAACTTCAGCCTGGAGACGCACGGAAGACCCAGGTCTTGTTGGCCCAGAAGTTCACGACAAATGCGATCGCCGATCCCACGGCGACCGCAGCGACGGGATGATCACCAAAGAAGCCGACATAAAGGACGAGAAGCGCGTAGATGCCGTAGTTCAGCAGTGCCCCGGCACCATTGACGATAACAAAGGCGAACCATTGCCTGACCTTTCGATGCCTCCGTGCGGCCGGGAAGGTCAGATGCCTGTGCAGCATCCAAGTGGTCGTCGCCGCACCCAGATAGGACAGCAGGCGCGCAACCAGAGGGCCCATCTCGGTAAAGTGCAGGATGAGCCAGAGCACCGCAGCATCGACCAGAAAGCCCATGGCTCCGACCGCGCAATAGAAGACGAATTGGCGCTCCAGCATGACGCGACGATACTCCTCGGGATCGTCGGGATCGACCAGATACTCAGCCATCGGGGCCACGCTGGGCAAGATAGGCCAGACGCTTGGCCTCTATGCGTCCGTGGGTCACGGTGTCGAGAATGAGGCCGCTGGCATAGCTGAGGAAACCAAGCAGCATCAGCCCTGTGGCAAGAATCGCCGTGGGGATGCGTGGCACGAGGCCGGTCTGCAGCCATTCGGTGACGACAGGGTATCCCAGGATCAGCGAGACCAGGCAGAAGAGCGTTCCCAATACGGCAAAGAACGGCAGGGGCCGCTCCTCCTTCACCAGCATGAAGATCGCAAACAGAATGCGGAAACCATCGCGCCAGGTGTTCAGCTTGCTGGCCGAACCCTCCGGCCTGCTGCGATAAGGTGTTGCCACCTCGGCAAAAGGCATGCGCAAGGCAAGAGCATGGACCGTCAGTTCGGTTTCGGTCTCGAACCCGCGCGAGAGTGCGGGAAAGCTCTTCACGAAACGGCGCGAGAACACACGGTAGCCCGAAAGCATGTCGTCAAGGCGATGCCCGAACAACCGGGCGGCCAGAGTGGTCAGCAGCCGATTGCCCATGACATGGCCGGGCCTGTAGGCAAGATCACCGTCGGCAATTCTGGAGGCGATCACCATGTCGAGATGGTTCTCCAAGAGGTGATCCACCAGAGTCCGAGCACTGGCCGCGTCATAGGTGCCGTCCCCATCCACCAGGACATAGAGATCGGCTTCGATATCCGAGAACATGCGGCGCACCACATTGCCCTTGCCCTGGCGGCTTTCGCTGCGGACCTCCGCGCCATGGTCCGAAGCAACAGACACCGTGTCATCGGTCGAGTTGTTGTCGAAGACATAGATGCGCGCATCAGGCAGCGCGGCACGAAAGTCATCGATGACACGCCCGATGGCGACCGCTTCGTTGAAGCAGGGAATCAGGACGGCAATGGCGTGCTGGTTGGTCATCGCAGCAGCTCTTTCAAATCCCAATAATGTAAAATTTGTTTAACATTCTGTCGTCGCCATGCCGTAATCTCCATCACAGACGGAAAGTCCTTAAGATTCCGATAACAGGAGCGTGTCCCATGTCCCTGAACCTCAGCCGTCGCGGCTTCCTTTCTACAGCATCTGCCACTTTGGCGACACCTGCTGTCGTGCGCGCTGCCACGGGAGATGTCGACGTTGCAATCGTCGGCGCCGGCTCGGCTGGTCTCGCTGCGGCCCATACGCTGATCAATGCGGGATACAGTGTCACGGTTCTCGAGGCGGCGTCGCGCATCGGCGGGCGTGCCCATACCGATACAACCACCTTTGGCCTGCCTTTTGATCGTGGCTGTTCCTGGATTCACTCATCCGATGTGAATCCCTACACGCCCTATGCGCGTGACTACGGCTTAACCCTGGAAAGCCATGACGGTGCCGGGGAGGCGATGTTTGTTGGTCACCGCCCGCCCACCAGCTCGGGATGGTCGGCCTATGACCGTGGATGGCGGCGGACACGCGCAGGTCTGTCTGATGCCGGTGAAGCCTGAATGGACGTTCCGGCCTCCGAGGTCAGGCCCAACGGTATTCCCTGGAGTGGCGTGAGCCAGACCTGGACCGGCCCCATGAGCATGGGCATGGATTTTGCCGATCTTTCCCCGGTCGACTGGTGGTCGCTTTCCACGACCAAACCAAACCTGGAAGTCTAGGAGGGCTTTGGCACCGTGGTGGCGCGGTTCGGCGCGGACCTTCCGGTCACCTTGAACGCGCCGGTCACGGCCATCGATGACACCGGTCCCTCAGTACGTATCGAAAGTGCGGCAGGAAGCATCAGCGCCAAGGCCGTGATCGTGACGGTCTCGACCGGTGTTCTGGCCGCCGAGACCATCCGTTTCACGCCCGGCCTGCCCGATGCCACGCTTGGCGCCATCGGGAACATGCCCATGGGTCTGTTGGCCAAGGTACCGCTGCTGTTCGACGGTTACCATTTCGGCCTCAAGTCCAACGAGTGGCTGGCCTACAAGGTGCCCGAGGAGATGCCGGCCCAGGCCTGCTATTTCCTTACCTGGCCGTTCAACATGGATCTGATGGTCGGTCTGGTGGGTGGCAAGTTCGGTTGGGAACTCTCTGCTGCGGGCCCCGATGCAGCCGTCGATTTCGCGCTTGGCGAACTGCGCAAGATCTTTGGTGAAAAGGTCGACCAGCACTTCATCAAGGGCGACTTCACGAACTGGGCCTACGACCCGCTGGTCCGGGGCTCCTATGCCTCCGAGCGACCAGGCTTCCACGGTGCCCGCGCCGCCATGGCGGAACCTCTGGACGGCAGGGTCTATCTGGCGGGCGAAGCACTGGCCGGCAAATACTCCGTGACCTGTGGCGGTGCCTACATGTCGGGTGAACGGGTCGCCGGCGATGTCATGGCCGCGCTGGGCGCAGGCTAGATCGGATCGCAAATAGAGTCGCGCCTGACAGGGTGCGACTCTTTGGCGTGAATCCGATCTACATCCAAAAACTAGGCCGATGCCGCCGCAGCGCGTCTGGCCAACATCAGATCGAAGGCTTGATCGATGGAGCGTTCCGCGCGCCAGCGCACCGCAGCCGTGCGGGCCGTCTCGGAGAGGGTGTCAACCTGGTCGAGTGCCGACAGGATCGCCTCGCACAAGGCGTCGGGACGATGGCCCCTGAAGATCGTGCCGGCGACCCGTCCACGTGCGACCATGTCAGCCATCCAGGTATCTGCCGGGACAACGACCGGCCGCCCCCAGGCTGCCGCTTCGACCAGCGGCCCCGACAGGCGCGCACGATAACGTTCCGGGTCATAGGCCATGACCATGATCCGGCAGGACCCGATCGCCATCAGGAACGCGTCATGGCTCATTTCTCCGGTCAACAGACTGACCTGTCCCTGCCCACGCGCGCCCTCAAGACTCTCGTTGAAGGAGGCCTCTGACTCCTTGTCGCGAACGTGGAGGGCAATCTTCAGGCCCTGGCGACGCGTCATCAGAGTCTTGATGCCCTCGATCGCGACGCCGCCCCCCTTCTCCGGACGCATCTGACCCAGGAACCCCAGATCAAACCGGCGACCGCGCAGTTTGGGCTGCTCCTCTCCCCTTTCGGCAAACCAACGCTCCTGAAACGCATAGCTGTAGAGCGGGGGCGAGACCGCAACATCCATGTCGAGGGCCGATCGGAGAATCCCGGCCAGCGGGGCGTTGGTTGCCAGAACCAGCAGGCCACGGGTTGCCAGGCCACGCAGCCGGTTTGCCGCTTCACGCATGGGTCCGGGATTGCCCGTGATGCGCTGGCGCGTGGGGTCGACGCGCCATTCCTCTTCCGGCCGATGCAGGAGAACCACGACAAAGGGGCGCCGCTCGGCAGGAATCTTCTCGAACCAGCGCGCCAGTCCCCCGAACTCGGGAACCCGGGCATAAGGAACCACCACCAGGTCGTCGGCCGTCGTCTTGCCGGCGAAGGCGCGCATGCAGACATCAGAGAATACTGTCTCCAGCATCTCCTGGGGTCGCCCTCGCGTGCCCTTGTCATCGATGTAGAACGACGCATCGGGTCCGGCCGGAAAGGCCGCGACCGCATCCAGTTCGCGCAACAGGTCGAGGGGCGCCTGCCTGTGCGCAAGGATGTGGAGGGGCAGGTTTCGCTCTGCACACAGCCGCCGCCAGGCCAGCGACTCATTGTAGAAATGCGTCGAGCGGGACTTCAGACCGTTTTGTAGAACAAGGACACGCAAGGCAGGCTCCACGCCGGGATAGCTGCGTGTAGGAGCCTTGCACCGATGATGTCAACCAGAGCAACGCCTCAGGACGTGGAGCACGCATCCTGGCGTTGTGCCATGGCGGTCGCGCGGCGGTCGGCGGCCGACTGGTAGGCGACACTGATCTCGGTCGTAGCGCGCAACCAGTCCTCCAGAGCGGTGCCCTCGGCAACCTCGAAGGCATCAAAGCCGCAACGCTGCATGAACAGGAACTGATCGCGCAGAACGTTGCCGACAGCGCGCAATTCGCCCTTGAACCCGAAGCGTTCACGCAGCTTGCGCGCATGGGAGTAGGCGCGCCCGTCGGTGAATTTGGGAAACTCCAGGCAGACCAGAGAGAAGCGATCGAGATCACCGGCGATCTGCTCAGGCGTTTCATGGCTGGTAAGGACAACACCAAGCGCGCCGTTGCGGCTGGCCAGAACGTCGCGTTCATTGAGCCAGCGCTCCAAAGATACGACCACGGGACCGTCGATCATGGCAGCGTCATCATCCAGACGCGTCCAGTTGTCCTGGATCAGAGCATCATCCTTAACGAGAGGCATAGAGCTTTTCCTTGAACGGGGCGAGGCCGACACGGCGGTAGGTTTCAAGAAACCGCTCGCCGTCCCGGCGCTGTTCGAGATATACCGCGACGATGGTATCGACGGCATCGGTGACCTTCTCGCCGGAGAAGGCAGGGCCGACGATGTCTCCCAACGCAGCCGTTTCGGTGGCGTCACCGCCCAGCGTGATCTGGTAATGTTCGATGCCCTTCTTGTCGACGCCCAGAATGCCGATATGGCCGACATGGTGATGGCCGCAGGCATTGATGCAGCCCGAGATCTTGACCTTCAGTTCACCGATATCGTGCTGGCGGTCGAGATCGGCAAACCGTTCGCTGATCTCCTGGGCAATCGGGATCGAGCGCGCATTGGCCAGGTTGCAGTAGTCCAGCCCCGGGCAGGCGATGATGTCGGTCACGAGGCCGACATTGGGCGTCGCCAGCCCCGCAGCCTTCAACCCCTGCCAGACCGCATGGAGGTTCTCTTTGGCAACATCGGGCAGGACAAGGTTCTGCTCGTGGGTGACACGGATCTCGCTGAAGCTGAATCTCTCAGCCAGATCAGCAACCGCTTCCATTTCCTCGGCGCTGGCATCGCCGGGAATACCACCGATCGGCTTGAGCGAGATGGTAACGATGGCATAGCCCGGCTGCTTGTGCGCCGATACCGAGGCAGCATGCCACTGGGCAAAGGCTCGGTCGGTAGCGAGCGCAAGATCGAGCGTGGGTGCGGCTTCGCGAAGGTCGCGATAGGCCGGTGGCTGGAAGTAGGCGCGGATGCGGGCCAGTTCGCCGCCGGGCAGGACCTGGGGTGATTCCCGCGACATGGCAGCGAATTCCTCCTCCACCAGACGCGTGAACTCGTCCACACCGGTCTCGTGTACCAGAATCTTGATACGTGCCTTGCAGAGATTGTCGCGCCGGCCAAGTTGGTTGTAGACGCGCAGAACCGCATCAAGATAGGTCAGCAGATCGGGCACGGGCAGGAACCCGCGTACGACATGGCCGATCATGGGCGTGCGCCCCTGACCACCACCAACAATGACCTCGAACCCCGGTTCATCGGCTTCGTTGCGGACCATGCGCAGGCCGATGTCGTGCACCTTCACCGCAGCACGATCGTTGGGCGCACCGGTGATCGCAATCTTGAACTTGCGCGGCAGGAACGAGAATTCCGGATGCAGCGTGGACCACTGACGGATGATCTCGGCATAGACGCGGGGATCGTCGATTTCGTCGGCGGCAACCCCGGCAAATTGATCGGCCGTGACGTTGCGGATGCAGTTGCCGCTGGTCTGGATGGCATGCATCTCGACCTCGGCCAGTTCCTCCAGCAGGTCGGGCACCTCTTCCAGCCTGGGCCAGTTGTACTGGATGTTCTGGCGCGTGGTGAAATGGCCGTAACCCTTGTCATAGACCCGCGCGATGTGGGCCAGACGACGCATCTGATGGGCCGACAGGACGCCGTAAGGCACGGCAACACGCAGCATGTAGGCGTGGAGTTGCAGATAGAGGCCGTTCATCAGGCGCAGCGGTTTGAACTCGTCCTCGGTCAGCTCACCGGCAACGCGGCGGCGCACCTGATCACGGAACTGGGTGACCCGTTCGGCAACCAGCGTGTGATCGAATTCATCATAGCGATACATAACGAGCCTCCGTTGAACCGGTTTGCCCAGCCTGCTTGCCCAGATCCAGGCGGACCGTGGGGCCGGTGGCGCGGATGCGCTCCTTGATATGGCTGGCCAGACGGCCTTTGGGGCCATCTTCCACAGCGATGAGATAGGGGGTGACGACCAGGCGATCCGCCACGGCGCGTTCGGCCATGGCCATCAGCGGTTCCGTGGCGTCATCGCGGGCAACAAGCGCGGCGTCCAGGCATCCGGTCCAGCGGCCTTCCGGCGCCAGATAGACAACCGCACCGTCATCAAGACGGTTGGCGGTTACGACCGAGCAGGTCATGGGCTCTCCTCCAAACGCACCTGCTTGCGCGAAACCCATTGAGGGATTCACGGTGTCAGGCGTCTCGCTTGGCGGCGGAAACGGGGACTTGGGGCCGTGGCGCGGCGTCTTCAAGGATTTTCTGCATGGAATCAGCGATCCAGCGCAGCAGCGCTTGCGGGTAACACAAAGTTTACTCCAGCTTTGCCTGCCCGGACCTAGGTTGAAGGCAGTGTTGTTGAGGAGACGTTGCCGCGCATGTTCACGCTGACCAGTCCTCCCGTGCAAAGCGGTCTGATTCCACTGCTAACGGCCCTGATTCTGGTCGGGCTGGTTCGCCTGATTGGTGGATCGGGCCGCGGCGCAGCTCTGGCCGGGCTGGTACTGGCCCTTGCCGTTCTGGCGTCCTATTGGGCGACGTTCCGGGTGCCGGCGTTCCCGCCGGTGGGTGCGACCAACAAACTCTTCTACATCGTACTGATTGCCACGATTGCAGGCCTGACCGCCGACCTGGTGGCTCGCGAAGGCTGGGCAGGGCGTGCCGTTGCCCTTCTGGCAGGCCCGTTCGCGGCGCTGTGGATCGGTGCGGAGAAAGGCCTAGAAGCCCCCTGGCCTGCAGGCGTGGCCGTCCTGATCGTGGTCGCCGTGACCGCTGCCGCAGGCTGGCGCTATCACGCACAGGCCAAACGCAGCAGCGAGATCGGTGCGTCCATCCTGGTCTTATGCCTGGCCATGGCAGCCTGCGCATTCATGAGCAATGCCGCGTCCAGTGCGCAGCTTGCCGGCGGCCTGGCTGCCGCAACCGGCGGCTTCCTGTTGTGGAACTGGCCCAAGGCGCGCTTTGTGTTCAACAACGCAGCCCTTGGCGCGGCACTCGCCCTGATCGGGGGACTGGCCGTCCAGCTTGCCCTGTTTGTGCCCAAACTCGAGACCCTGGCATTGCTGCCGCTGGCGGTGATTCCATTCCTGGTGCCGCTGGGCGCGCGCCTGGTCAAGGGCAGCGGTCTCGTCAGTCAGGGCCTGCGGTCTGTTGTGGTCGGACTGCTCTGCGTCCTGCCCGCTGCGGCTGCCGTTCTCATTGTTTTTCTCACCTTGCCCGAAGCGACGTCCTCTTCAGGCTACTAACCACAATCACCCAAGGGAGACTTCACATGACCATACGCACCACACTTCTTGCCACCGGCGCTGCCGCACTTGCGATGACTGCCATACCGGCCTTCGCCGCCGACTATGTCATCGACGACACCCATACCCAGGCCAATTTCCGGGTCAGCCATCTGGGCTATTCGACCATGTGGGGCAGGTTCAACGAGGAATCAGGCACGGTCAGCTTCGATCCCGCCAATCCGGCCGATGCCGCGGTCAGCATCGTGATCGATGCCGCCAGCATCGACACCAACCATGGTGAGCGCGACGATCATCTGCGGTCGCCCGATTTCTTCAACACTGCAGAGTTCCCCGAAATCACCTTCCAGAGCACCAGCGTCGAAGTGACCGGCGACAACACCGCCAAGATCACCGGCGATCTGACCATGCTGGGCGTGACAAAATCGGTGACCCTGGATGCGGTCTACAACGGCATGGGGACCTACCCCTGGGACGACACCACCGAAGTTGTGGGATTTGACGTGAGCGGCATCATCGATCGTACCGAGTTCGGCATGATGTACGGTGTCGGCGGCATCGGCACGGAGATCCAGATCGATATCGAGCTGGAAGCGACCCGCTCGCTCAACTGACGGGTGCCAAGCCCTGATGGACGGAGAGGCCGGCGGGCCGAACAACCGCCGGCCTTTTCTTTTGCGCTGCGCGACGATGCCCGCCCGGTGCATACTCCCCACGGTTTCGGGAGACAGCCATGGCGATACCCTTTGTCTATGAAGAGAGCGTGCGTTACGGCACCGCGACCGAGGTTTCTCCCCTGGTGCGCCGGGTGATGGCCGACAACCCGTCGAACTTCACCTATCACGGCACCGGCACCTACATCATCGGGCGCGGCGAGGTTGCCGTGATCGATGCCGGTCCCGCCCTGCCCCGCCATGTCGATGCCATCCTGGAGGCAACGGCGGGCGAGACCATCACGCACCAGCTGATCACCCACACCCATAGCGACCACAGCCCGGCCGCACGCCTGGTGAAGGAAGCCACGGGTGCCAAAACCTGGGGCTTCGGGCCCCATGGCTCCGGCCGTGCGGAGGGTGCCGCCGTGGTCGAGGAAGGCGGGGATCATGCCTTCACGCCCGACCACAGGGTGCGCCACGGCGATGTCATCGAAGGGGCCGGCTGGACCGTTGAATGCGTCTTCACGCCCGGCCACACCTCCAACCACATGTGTTATGCGCTGCACGAAGAAAAGACCCTCTTCAGCGGCGATCACGTCATGGGCTGGTCCAGCACCGTGGTTTCCCCGCCCGATGGCGACATGGCAGCCTATATGAGGAGCCTGGAACTGCTGCTGGAACGCGATGACGAGCAGTTCCGCCCGACCCACGGCCCGGCTATCACCGATCCCCGGACCCACGTCAGAGAACTGATCGAACACCGCAGGAGCCGCGAAGCCCAGATCCTGGCCTGCCTCAAGGAAGGCATCACCACGATCCCCGAAATGGTCGAGGTGATGTACGCCAGTATCGACCGCGCCCTCCACCCCGCCGCCCGCAGCTCCGTTTTCGCTCATATCGTGCATATGGTCGAAACGGGACGGGTTACGTGTGACGGGGCTCCGGGGGAGCGGAGCCAGTACGGCGTTACGTGAGCTTCAAAATCTCCAGCTGGCGGGCGATTATGCGGGATTCATCGTAGAGATCGAGCGCGCGTTCGCGGCCGGCGGCACCCATGGCGGTGCGGCGGGCGGGGTCGGCAGCGAGGGCCGAGAGGGCCGATGCCAGGGCATCGGTCTGGTTGACCGGCACCAGCAGGCCGGTCTTGCCATCCACGACTTCTTCACGGCTGCCGCGGATGTTGGTGGCGACGACGGGCAGGGCCATCATCATGGCTTCGATGATGGAGCGGGGCATGCCCTCGCGATGGCTAGGCAGAGTGAAGATGTCGGCAGCGGCCAGCAGGTCCGGCACATCGTCGCGTTCACCCAGCTGGTGGATGCGTGCGGAAAGGCCGGGGTCGGCCGCGACGGCGGCGAGCGCGGCATCGACGGAATCGGCGTGATCGCTTTCCAGCTTGGCACCTGCGACCCAGAGATGGGCGTCGACCTTCTTCATGGCCGCGAAGAGTTCGGGATAACCTTTCTCGGCGACCAGGCGCCCGACCATCATGATGACGACGGCATCTTCCGGAGTATCGAGCTCCCTTCGGGTGCGGGTGCGTTGCTCATTCGATCCCGGCAGGAAGCGCGTGGCATCGACGCCGTTGCCGATGGCTTCGATGACATCGCCGGCAATCAGGCGTTTGCTGGAGGCAAATGCGGCATCTTCCCGGGACTGGGTCATCAACACGTGAGTCACACGCCCGGCCAGCCATTCAAGAGCAATGAAGACGTTGCGCCGGAACCAGGCCATGTGTTCGTGGAAGTAGAACCCGTGGGCGGTATAGGCGATCAACGGCACACCGGCGCGCCAGGCGGCTAGACGACCGATCAGGCTGGCGACCGGGGTGTGGACATGGACGATGTCAAACTGCTCCTCGCGCATTACCCGGGTGACGGCACGGGCCGAGCGCAGGGCGGCAGCGGGGTTCATGCTGCGCTCGATTGTGACGGGACGGCAGCGGATGCCGGCGGCGCGCACACGCTCCAGCAGGGGACCGTCCGAGCAGATCGCCACGACCTCGTGCCCGGCCTCCTGCATGGCGATGCAGAGCGGCAGCAGCAGGCGTGCCATGGTGAAGTCGACGGCGCAGAGCTGGCAGATCTTCACGTGGCCCGAACCTCGCGCCGGTCCCACCAGGCCTGGAAGGCAACCAGGGTCCAGAGCTGCCAGGATGTGTCGCGCCTGCCGGCGCTGAGATCATCCCACCATTGTCCGGGAAGCTCGGGCCGGATGAGGCCCTGACGTTCCAGCCTGACGGGATCAACAGCACGCCGCGTGAGATCGGCCAGCGGCCCGGCAAGCCAGCGGTCGATGGGAAGCTCGAAGCCCTTCTTGGCGCGGCTGAAGACGTCGGCCGGCAGCCGTTCGCCAAAGGTCTCCCGGAAGATCGCCTTGCCGCGCCCGCGTTGCAGCTTGAACGGACCGGGCATGGCATTGGCGCAATCGACCACCGCGGGATCCAGAAACGGTGAGCGCACCTCCAGCGAGTTGGCCATGGAGGTGCGATCCACCTTGGTCAGCATGTCGCCCGGGAGCACCGTGCGCTGATCACCGATCAGCATGGCGGTGATGGGGTCCAGAGCGTTCTTCGGGCGTGCCGCAGCAAAGATGCTCTCGACACCGGGGGCATGACCGGAGGGCTGCACCAGCAGGGCATCAAGCTGATCGTCGTCCAGCAGACGCGCCAGACCGGCACGCCGGGCCACGGCTTTCTTGCCCGCGTGATCGACAAAGCGGCGCAGGCGACGCGCCTTTTCTGTCAGCCTGCCACCCTTGTCATCGGGCAAATAGCCGGCCACAGGTTCGATCACCGTGTTGCGCAGCCAGGCAGGCAGGCGCTGATAGGCTCCGGCATAAAGCTCGCCCTGATAGAGGCGGTAGCCGCCAAAGACCTCGTCCCCGCCATCCCCGGACAGGGCGACCGTGACGTGACGGCACGCCTCGCGGGCCAGGATGAAGGACGGAAGGGCCGAGGAATCCGCAAAGGGTTCATCCAGGCCATCGAACAGGTCATCGATGGCAGCCAGGGCATCGGCCGAGGTCACCTCGATCTCGGTGTGACGGGTGCCCAGATGATCCGCAATGACGCGGGCCTGGGGGCGTTCCTCGTAATAGGCCGGGACATCGGCAAAGCCGACCGTGAAGGTCGCGACCTGATCGGACGCGCGCACCATGGCCGCGGCAACGGCAGCGGAATCCACTCCTCCTGAGAGGTAGGCACCAACCGGCACGTCAGCGACCATACGGGCAGCAACGGCAGCATCGAAACGCCCGCGCAGGGCCTCGGCTGCTGTGATTTCGTCGGTATAGGCTGGAAGCTGCTCGGGCTCGACGAAGGATCGGGCTTCAAAGCCCTGACGATCGAAGCGGGCAACGTGTCCCGGAGACAGGTGAAATACGCCTTTGGCAATGGACCATGGTTCCGGGAGCCAGCGCAGGCCGAACAGAAGGCGCAGGGCATCGGGATCAACCGCACGCTGCGTGCCTTCGACTTCTTCCAGAGCGACCAGATCGGAAGCAAACGCCAATTGCGCGCCCGACAGGGCATAACTCAGCGGCTTCTTGCCGAAACGATCGCGCGCCAGGGTGAGTGACTGATCCCCGGAATCCCAGAGGGCGAAGGCGAACATGCCGTTGAGCCGCGGGAGCATTGCGGCACCCCAATGGGACCAGCCGCGGATCAGGACCTCGGTATCGGAATGGCCGTCAAACACCTCACCCAAGGCCTCGAGTTCGGTGCGCAGCTGGGCGTGGTTGTAGATTTCGCCGTTATAGACCAGCGCCAGACTGCCCTGGGTCATCGGCTGATGGCCGGCAGCCGAGAGATCGACAATAGCAAGCCGGGTGTGGCCCAGGGCGGCGTGGTCATCGTACCAGGTGCCGTTATCATCCGGACCCCGCGCCTTCAGACGGGCCACCGCACGATCAAGCCGCGGCGCAACCGTACCGCGATCCAGTCCGGCAAGCTCGATCAGGCCGGCAATGCCGCACATGTCAGACCTCTGCCGCCTTGCGGCGAAGGTGACTGCGCTTCAGCACAGCCTGGAACAGGCGGGAAAACGCGGCATCGGGCAACAGGCGATGCGCGGTGTAGAAGGCAAGCAGCTTCCAGGTGGCGTTGTTCTTGGGCCTGCCCGACCAGGCGCGCATATGGCCCAGAAAACCCCGGACACCATAGGCTTCGGGATGTTTCTTCTGGATCACACGCCAGAGCTGGCCGTGGCGTTGGTGCGCGACAGCCTGCAGCATGCCCGATGCGGCGACCCGGTAATGAAACACCGGCTCGGCAAGACCAAGACCTTCCGCACCAGAGAGGCCGAGGCGGATGTTGAAGTCCCAGTCCTCGTAACCAAGCCGCATGGCTTCGTCGTAACCGCCGACCTTCTGCCACAGTGAACGGGGGATCAGCATGCAATAGGGCATCTGGTTGGCGACGAGCTGCTCGAACAGGTTCCAGTGTTTTTCCAGAACCGCTTCGTACTGTTCGAAGGCGTCGATCCAGGGGAAGACAAAAGCGTCCTCGCGCCCGTCGATCAGGGCAACGGCCTTTTCGACATATTCGGGCTCGATCCAGTCGTCGCAGTCCAGCGGCAGGACGTAGCGCCCGGCCGCTTCCTGATAGCCGCGGTTTCGGGCACCGGCCAGCCCACGGTTTTCCTGATGCACAACCCGAACGTCATCTGGCAGGGCAGCCAGCGCCTCAGCGGTTTCCGGTGCTGTCGAGCCGTCGTTGATGACGATGATTTCCCTGGAAGCAAACGTCTGTGCCCGCGCGCTTTCCACCGCCTGGTCGAGATAAGCATGGGCGTTGTAGCAGGGCAGAATGATGGAAACGTCAGGCATTGCGTGTCCGGCAGGCTGCCCAGATTTCACCCCAGACCGTCTTCATCTCGATGATTTCCAGCCCGGATGCCACGATTTCGGAAGCAAACTCGTCCGCTGTGTGTTCGATGAAATGGGTCCGGTCGGAGAAGAAGCCGATGCCCAGTTCCCGGCGCATGGGAATGTGCCAATGCCGTTCGAAGGCGGGAACACGGATGAGAATCTGATCGGGCTGTTGGGCGGCAATCAGCGCACGCAGGAACCCGATCCTGTCCTCGAGATGTTCCAGGATGTTGGAAAGCACCACGGTGTCCCAGGGTCCATCGGGCAGACTCTGTGTGGCGTCACCTTCGATAAACGCCAGGTTCGGCGGGTTGTCGGCACCAAGGGCCTGGCGGATCAGCGGAGCTTCGATGTCGATGCCCTGGACGACACTCTGAGGACGTGCCCGTGCAATCGCGCGGGCGACCTCACCGTAGCCACAGCCGATATCGAGCACGCGGGCGGTCTCCCCGATCCGTTCGACGAAGAATTCGTGATAGCGGGTCAGCCGGTGTTTGGGATGGATGCCGTCGCCATAGGCCGTCGCGCGCTCGGCCAGGATCATCTCGAGATCATCCTGGATCCGGTAGAGGTTGCGCAGGGCATTGTCGGGTTTGCCGATCCGCGATTCCAGGACCAGGGACGCAAAGATCAGCTTGTGGCGCAGACCGGCAGGTACCAGGCCGACCAGAAGCGCCATGGCCTTGGCACCGGCAAGGGCAACCGATTTCACACTCATAGGCGTTGCTCCAGCAATTGGGTGAACACCGTGCGGTGTCGTTCGAGCCAGGGGGCCAGATCGTACCGCTCTACGGCACGTTGACGGGCTGCCGCTGCCCTGCCCTGCCAGTTCTGCGCTGCATCACGCATCGCTGCGGTCAGATCGGAAACGTCGGGCCAGACCATGGCTTCGAAATCCTCTTCGCAGACGAGCGGCCAGCCCGCTGTGTCGCCGACCAGCTCGGGCACGCCGCCCGTCGCCGAATAGATGACGGGAAGACCGCAAGCCAGCGCCTCAAGCACCGTGTTGGGACAGGGATCGTTCGGTTTGGTCATGAGATAGATGTCGGCAGAGCGAAAGACCTCCGGTGCCTGGTCCTGATCATAGGGCCCGGTGAACGAGACCGCATCGGCCAGACCAAGCCGGGTGATATCATCGGCACTGTGCTGGCTGCTGCGATCGTCGAGGGATCCTGCAACAACCAGGTGCGCATCAACCCCTTCTGCCCGCAGCCTGGCAAGACCTTCGAGAGCATCTCTGATCCGCCGGTAAAGGTGATGCTCGATCTTTCCGGCAACCAGAAAGGTGACCGAACGCTCCAGACGTTCACCCAGCGGCGTGAAGCGGCCTGTGTCGACCGCGTTGTAGAGCACCTCGCCGGGGCCTTCACGTTCGCCCAGAAAACGGTCGGCGCAGCGCCGGCAGAAGTCGCTCTGCCAGAAGACGTGGTCGGCCATGTGGTAGGCTGCCGCCATCTCGGCGTTCTTGGCGCGCCAGTCACCATCGAACCATGCCTGATAGAAGACGCCGTTCTGGTTGAGCACCATGGGTACCTTGCGGCGCTTGAAACGTCCCAGGGTGGTGCGGGTCAGATAGGGCGTGTTGCTGAGCAGGTAGACGAGGTTGTAACCCCTGCGATCCTGAGGGAAATGCTCCTGGAGCCTGGCAACCTTGACCAGCGGTCCGCCCCCCGAACCTGCACGCGCACCACCATAAAAGACGCGGGGCAATCCGGCCCGGCGACGCGCCGTGAAGCTGGTCTCCAGCGCCAGGGCGGCACGGTATCCGCGGCGCGCAAGGCGCTTGCGCAGAGGATCGCGTTTCCCGGCCATGGCCTAGAGTTCCGCCATAAGCGGCTGATAGACCTGCGACCAGTGAGCATCGGCCACCACCTGCCAGTCACAGGACAGAACACGTTCACGCGCTGCGTTTAGGACACGTTCGGGCTCGGGCCGGTCCAGTGCGGAAAGTGCTGCCGTTGCAATGGCGTCAGGCTCGACCGGCGCGAGCCAGCCGGTCACACCTTCATCGATCAGATCGGGACCCATGCCCACCGGGGTCGAGACCACCGGGACATGGCTCGCCATGCTTTCCATCAGCCCCATGGGTCCGCCCTCCTCTCTGGAGGTCACAAGATAGATATCGAGAGCATGATAGGCCGATTTCAGTTCGGCATAGTCTTTCAGATAGTCATGGCTGAACGGAATGCCGCGTTTCTCCAGCTCGGCCTTGACGTAGCCCCTGGCAGGGCCGGTCAGCAGGACATGGACCGGTTTGTGACGCGCCATCTCGGCGATGGCGGCAACCAGGATGTCGGGGCCCTTGACCGGTTTGGGTTCCATACCGTCGCCCCATCCCACACCGTCCTTCTGGAAGCTGCCGATCGCGATGGCGTCTTGAGGAATACCGAAGCGTTCGCGAGCAAGTCTGCGCTCTTCACCCATGGGGGGCTGGAACAGGGTCGTGTCGGTGCCGATCGAGATCTGCACCAGCTTGTTTTTCGGAACGCCCCACCCAGCCAGGCGATCCATCAGAATGCCGTTCGACGCCACAATGCGCCCGAGTTTCGGTACGCTTTCGAGAAACTGGTCAATGTGGCGGGCGATATCGGGGCCGTCTTCTGGCTTGCCGTGGAAAAACGAGGTGACATAACGGTTCGAGCCCGACATGAACGGTGTCCACGCACACCACATGTACTGCGAGCCAAAGTGTACCACCCGCTTTGACGTGCCGGATGCATTGAGCGTAAGGCAGACCTTGCCGGGATGATGTCGCTCGACCCCTTCCTGAATACCGGTGCCCACACGACGGATGGCCCAGTCCTGTTCCTCGATGACAAAGTGCACGGGAGCAGGATCAACGGGACGCAACCCTGTCGCGGCACCGGCGCGGGCCAGCAGCGCCGTACCGCCGCGCGCGACGGGCCGAAGGATCTGTTTGAACGGCTCGATCACGACGGTGACAACGCGTCCTGTTCTGCCGCAATCATTGCTTCAACAACATCCGGCATGGTCCTGTTGGCGCGCCAACCCAGCACATCGGCAGCTTTGGACGGGTCACCGGAAGAGACCGTGAGATCCGAAGGTCGTATCAGCGCCGGGTCGCTGTCGACATGATCGCGCCAGTCGAGATCAAGACTGGAAAAGGCATGGGCGACAAAATCCTGCAAGGTGTGGGTCTTGCCTGTGGCAACAACATAGTCTGCTGCCACATCCTGCTGGAGCATGCGCGACATGGCATCGACATATTCGGGCGCCCAGCCCCAATCGCGCGCAATGTCGATATTGCCCAGTTTCAGGCGCTCGCCCGAACCGGCAGCAATCCGGCAGGCCGCCCCGACGATCTTGCGGGTCACGAAGCGCGCCGGACGCAGAGGCGATTCATGGTTGAAGAGGATGCCCGAGCAGGCAAAGAGACCGTAACTCTCGCGATAGTTCGCGACCGCCCAGAAGGCAGCGGATTTGGCCACACCATAGGGACTGCGTGGCCGGAAAGCGGTGGTCTCACCGGCCGGCCGGCCATCGGTGTTGCCGAAGCAGTCCGACGAACAGGCGTTGTAGAATCGCATGTTGCCGCCGACCACACGCATGGTCTCCAGCATGTTGAAGGTGCCAAGCGTAATGCTCTGGAGTGTCTCGGCCGGTTCATCGAAGGAAAGACCGACCGACGACTGGCCCGAAAGATTGAAGATCTCGTCGGGCTGAACCCGCTCAACAACCTGGAAGACACTGCGGAAATCGGTTGGCGTGGCCGAGTGCAGGGTGACACGGTCCCGCACGCCCAACCGGTCCAGGTTTTCGAACCGGTTGCTTTCGGCATCACGCGACGCGCCATGCACCTCGCAACCGCGGGCCAACAGCAACTCGGCCAGATAGGCTCCGTCCTGCCCGCTGACGCCAAAGATCAAGGCCCGTGTCATGGCGTACCGCCTGCTCTTTCAATCACGACGTAACTGGTCGGCATGATCGGCAGAAGCCGGTCAATCGCCAACGCAAGAACGGTGAGCCGACCGAAGAGGACCGGCCACCGCTTGCGCAGATTGATATGCAGCAGGATCTCAGGCACGGCAATCACAAGCGTGTGGAGCACCAGACTTCCCGGTCCCCCCACAGCAATGACGCGCGTCTGGTTCATGGGAAACCGTGCCTTCAGGGCGCTGCGGTGGTAGTGCCGGTAACCGTGCCAGAGATAGGCCAGCAGCGCCCATCCGCCGGGAACCACATGCACCTGCATGCCCCCGGATTTCAGCGCACCGCGCAGGTGCGCGAGAAGTGCTGTGTCCCGCGGGATATGCTCCAGCGCGGAAAACGAGAAGACCAGATCGGGATTGCCCAGTTCGACGGTATGGGCATCCCCCTGCTCGAACCGACTGTCGAGATCAGCAAAGTCCGCATCCCGATCAAACCTGTCGTCAATGTCGATGCCCAGATACGCGCCAGAGAGGCCGGCAGCGGCAAAGTGCCGTCGCGCCAGACCACTGCCGCAGCCGACATCAAGGATTTTGATGGGACGGACCGAGAGCATACCCAGTTCCTGCTCGATGACCTGGTCGGAAACAAGGCGCGACGGTGATCCGTGCCAGGTACGTGCACGCTCTCGAGTCTGCGCATTGGCTGCAACCCGTTCGACCGTGAGGCCGGTGAAACACCCCGTGACGTTGCGCGCCGCGTTCCCGATGAGCCAGCGCAGGCGATTGCCCACGCTCATGGCGCCGTCGCCGGAAAGCTCAGTCATGGGAAGACTGGCCTTTGGCAAGCAGGTACTGTATTGCCCTTGTTTCTGAACCCATCCGGTACCGGGATTGCCCATGCTTCTCTATCGCGCCCTTGATCTTCCGCGTCGCGTGATCCGCAAACTGACCAACGACCGACGTGACTACCGGCTCTACATGTTCGAGAATCTCCAGACGTATCTGGGCGGCAGAACGCCCTCCTCGATCCTGGAGATCGGGCCGCGTGACGGCGTCGACAGCGAAAGACTCCTGACGCTGGGCGCCGACCGCATGGTGCAGGCCGAGCTGCCCCACGCCAAGGACGCGCTGGAGGCCGATCTGGCCGGTCGCGGCATCCTGGACAAGATCGACATCCGTTACGGCAATATCATGTATGACGATGTTCTTGCCGACGCCGTCCCGTTCGACCTGATCTGGTGTGCGGGTGTGCTCTACCACAACCCCGAACAGCTGCGCATGATCGCGCGCCTTTACGATTGGCTGGCGCCGGGCGGTACGCTGGTGCTGGAAACCGCGACGGCGCGACGGTTCCCGACGCGCGGCCAGAAGTGTGTCGAGATCTGGCACAACGTGCCCAAGGCGGTCCAGAACCGGCATCATCTGAGTCACCACATCACCCACCTGCCGTCGATCAGCGCGGTCGATGCCTGGCTGTCGCTGGTGGGGTTCAGCAAGATCGAGCATTCGCCGTGTCACGCGCGCCAGTCCTTTGCGTTGTCGCGGGTACGCGGCGCCTTTGTCTGCCAGCGCAGTCACGATGCGGTCGAAGGAGCCTATTACTCGCATACCGACGAAAACTACCCGATTGGCCGGGCATCTTGAGTATCTGATTCCAGCGGTCGGCGCGCCGTTGCCATCAACATGTGGGCAAAGACGCCACCGGGCACCACAGGCGCGATCACGGCCGAGAGTGCCTTGGTGAGGAACCAGTCATAGGACATGCCGAATTCATGGTGCAGGCTGCGCAAGACGCCCTGGCGTTTGTGCAGGGGCTTGACCTCAAGGACTTCAAACCCCTCGCGTGACAGTTCCGCGGCCAGTTCGGCACGGGTCAGGCGCCATTGATAGAAACGCCGTTCGAGATCCGGCTCAGCGACCTTTCCCACACCCGATAGGGCCGCCTTGATGGCCATGCGCAGGTTGTCGAAGGGCACCGTGATGTAGAGGTGCCCACCGGGCTTGAGCACGCGGAAGGCCTCACGGATACAGGGGCCGAGGCCCTCCTCAAAATGCTCGAACACGCCCCAGGAGAAATAGACGTCAGCACTGGCATCCTCGGCGTCCATGGCGCGGATGTCCCCAACGGCAAAGGAAGCATCGGGAAAGCGTTCGTTCAGGATGGCGATGGTCTCACGGCTGATGTCGAGACCCAGGGCATCGAAGCCGCGTTCCTGGAAATGGACGATCCAGTCGCCCAGGCCACAGCCGCCATCCACGATGCGCGCACCCTGCGGCAGGCTGTCGAGCACCGGTGCCATGACCTTGTACTCCGGCTTGGTCGGAATCTTGGCGAGCAGATCCTTGCGCGCACCCTGCTGACGCCACACATCGGTCCAGTACTTCTCGACGAAGTCAGGCTCGGCGAGGCCGTGAAACTGCCGGCCATCAATGAAATCCTTGCGCATCGTTAACGTCTGCCTTTCAGGTAAAGCCGTGGCGGTCGCGCCACGCTTCGAACATGACCACGGTCCATAAAGCGTTGGCCCAGCGGTTGCTACCGGCCTGGTGGCGGTCCCAGACCTTGTGAAGTTCCCTGGCATCGAAGAAGCCGGCCTCTTCGATCCGTCTGGTTTCGATGAGGTTTGCCGCCCAGTCCTTCAGCGGGCCACGCAGCCAATAGCCCACGGGCACAGAGAATCCTCGCTTGGGCCGCTCAAAGTGATGGGCCGGAACATGACGATCCAGAATTCGGCGTAGGGGCCATTTTCCACGACCATCCCGATGCATGATCGCGCGCGGCAGGCGGAACGCCTGCTCCACCACCCGGTGATCCAGAATGGGCGACCGTGCCTCCAGGCTGACCGCCATGGAGGCACGGTCGACCTTGGTCAGGATGTCGTCATGCAGAAAACCCGCGACATCGATCACCTGCATGCGTGTCATCAGGTCCGGCACGTCGCGCTTCAGGCTCGTGTCCCAGATGGGTCCGGCCGGTTCACGACCGCCACAGGCAAGGCGGGTCGGACATTGCCATGCGCTGAGCGTGTGACGATAGATGCCGTCCGGGGTGGCTTCTCCCAGTACGGCGCCGTAGTGGCCCAGGCTATCCCCCCGGCCACCCGACCAGGAGAGTCCACGCATCAGGGCAGCGACCGGCCGGCGCAGAAGACGCGGCCAGGGCGCGATCCGGTTCCAGGTCTGCTGGGTCCAGTCGTAGCGAGAGTAACCGGCGAAGATCTCATCGCCGCCATCCCCGCTGAGCGCGACCGTAACGTGTTCGCGCGCCAGTTTTGAGACGAGATAGGTTGCGATGGATGAGGCATCGGCAAAAGGTTCGTCGGCATGAGCCACCACGGTATCGAGGCTGTCGATCGCCCGGGCGGGATCAAGCCGCAATTCGCGATGGCGTGTTCCCAGATGCTCCGAAACGGTCTTTGCGTAATCCCCCTCGTTCCAGCCGTCCTCATCAAAGGAAATGCAGAACGTGTTGACCGGCTGATCGCTCTCTTCCTGCATCAGCGCCACGATCAGCGATGAGTCGATACCGCCGGAGAGAAAGGCACCCAGAGGGACATCGGAAATCATGCGCTCACGCACGGCAACAGCCAGGGTATCGGAAATGGATGTAACGGCCTCGTCATCACTGCCGGAAAACGGCGCATCAAGCCCGTCCATGGCGATACTGCGAATATTCCAGTAGCGCATTTCCTGGGCCTGGTCGGAAGCCGTGAAGGTCAGCATAGTGCCGGGTTCAAGCTTGTGCACTCCCTGGAGAATGGAGCGCGGCGCGGGAACACAGGCGTGACGCAGATAGAGACAGAGCGCATCCCGGTCGATCGCACGCGGCGTGGTTTCAAGCTTGAGCAAGGCCGTCATTTCCGAAGCAAAGGCAAGCCGTCCGCCCGCGCTGGTCCAGTAGAGGGGCTTCTTGCCCAGGCGGTCACGCGCCAGAAGCATGGTGGCCTCGCGCGTATCCCACAGAGCAAAGGCGAACATGCCTGCCGCCTGCTCCAAGACACGCTCGACTCCCCAAAGGGCGATGGCTTCGAGAAGAATTTCGGTATCGCTATGGCCGCGGAAGGTGACGCCATCGGCGCGCAGGTCCTCGGCCATGCTGCGATGGTTGTAGATCTCGCCGTTGTAACTCAGCACATAACGCCCGCATGCACTGACCATGGGCTGATGACCGGTGGGGCTGAGGTCGATGATCGCCAGGCGACGCTGTCCCAGGGTCGCGCGATCATCCGACCAGATGCCGGAGTCATCGGGGCCGCGATGAATCAGCGCATCGCTCATGGCCTGGACCGCACGTTCACGCGCATCCGGTGCCATCGAGGCGGACCAGTCGACCATGCCGGCGAGACCACACATCAGATGTTGCTCACCAGGGCACCTTGTTTGCCAGCATCGCGGCAGGGCTGCGCCAGAGACGCCGTGCAGCAGCAATTTCGGCGCGCTGATCATAGAGATCGTCGATCACGTCGAGATATCCCGCAGCCATGCGATCAGCCGTGTGGCGGTAGCCAGCCATCGCCGACTTGTGCCGTTCGTAATGCTGCATCATGCGCCCCAGGGCGGGATGGAAGCTCTGCAGATCGTCAAAGATCTCACCGAACCCGTTGCAGTACTCCGGCAGCGCCCCGGAATCGCGATAGATCAGCGGCAGGCCACAAAGTGCACCTTCGATGTGATGCATGCCCGCAGGTTCGTTGCGCGAACCCGTGACATAGACATGATGGCTGGCGAGCTCCCCAGCCAGCGCATCGCCATCAAGCGGCGCGACATGCCGTGCGTTCTCGAAGGCAAATCCCCTGGGCAGGTTGCCGACATAGGTAAAGGCCAACTTGTCCTTCCAGCTCGGCGTGCCGATCAGGCGGTCGAGTTCCTGATAGACATCGAATCCCTTCATCAGACTTGCACCCCAGTGGTGCGTGACAAGCCTGAGTGGTCCGCGCCCGTCCCAGGGCTGGTTACGGTCTGCTCGGAAGACACTGGTTTCACCACCGTTCAGCACGACCGACCAGGGGCCGTGTCGCCAGAGGTCGAGGTCACGCAGCCAGGAAGCGATGAAGACCGTGTGATCGGCAGCGTAGTTGGCGATGCGCAACCGCCGGTTCATGGATTTCGTGCCCTTGCGTTCATCACATTCGTTGATGCGATGGATCACCACAGCTTGCGGGTGACGCTTGAGATAGTTCAGGCAGGCGCCGGCGGCAAAGGAGATGTTGGAACTGCGCGAGCGCGGATCGGTCATGATCAGGATATCGATGTCATCGTCGCTGAGGTCATAGACGACGGCATCACCCCGGGCTTCCAGCGCGGCTGCCAATGACTTTGCAAAGCGGTTGCCGCCACCCCAGGCACCGGGCTGCACGTGATAACCAATGGCAACCTTCACGACAGACCCATCCGGACCAGGGCTTCGAGACCGTCATCCATGCGCTTGAGCGGATGATGTTCACAGGTCACCGCACGAGCGGCTTCGCCAAGGTCCTGCGCAAGAACTTGATCACCCAGAATGCGTTGTACAGATGATGCAATCGCGCGGGGATCACGTGGCGGCACCAGAAGGCAGTGCTCTCCGTCCCGGTAGAGTCCGGGCGACCACAGCCCCTTGATATCGGTCAGCACGACCGGGCGGCCACATGCCATGGCCTGCAGACAGACGCTGTAACCCGTGGGCTGGAAGACATCCTGCAGGGAAACGACGACAACCGAGGCCTGGCGATAGAGACGGCGCAGGCCGACATCATCCAACGGGCTCTTGAAGTAGTGTCCCGCCAGCACCGCGACGTTGGGGCGATCAGAGGGCACGTCGACGGGCAAGCGCGTCACAATACGGACCGGTGCTTCGATGGGAGCAGCAATCAGCGTGGCGTAGTCGCGGCTGGGATCCGAGCCCACGGAGAGGACATAGGGTTCTTCGGGTACCTCTGTGTCATCGGGGCACCAGAAGTCCGTATCGATCCCGAAGGCATAGACGCTGGTGCGGTCTGGATCGAGGCCATAACGACGGATTGCTTCTTCCCGGTCGCCGGGCCCGAAGAAACCGATGTGATCGAGGCCCGAGAGCGCATTGCGGACAAACCCACGGCTGAACAGACGCCCGAAGGTCGGCATGCGATTCTCGATGTCGGAGAGACCGTGGAACAGGCCAATGGCGAAAGGATGCTCCAGACGATTGCGCATGACATCGCCCAGACTGAGACTGAAATGGTCCGTGAAACTCACCAGAACCTCGGAATCACGCCAATCCGAATTCAGTTCCGAAAGCACATGCTGACGCCGGGAAAGCCCGGTGAATCGGCTCAGCACACGCTCATGAAGATGGGCAACCTGGCCGATCACGCCCTGATAGGGCGCATCGGTCTGCTGGAACCTGGCGTCGTAACCCCGTTCGACCAGCCCGAGGAAACCATAGAAAAAGTCACGCGGCGACAGCCCTTCGGCCATATCAGCAAGGCGTGCGTCAAACCGACCCTTGGTCAAGCACTGGATCCGGGCCTTGCCGCGGCCTAACCGCGATGCGGCCTGTGGTGGAACCCTCACGCGAACTCCTGTCTGTACCAGTCGGTCATGCGGCGGATGCCCTCTTCAAAGCTGAGCGATGGTTTGAAGCCCGGAACGGCCTGCATGAGACGCGTGGGATCGCTGCTCTTCACAAACCGGCCTTCTGGCTTGCTGGTATCGGCAATCAGCTCCGGTGAACGTCCGGCGACACGACAGATCGTTTCGACCAGTTCGCGAACGGTGACGGTTTCCGCCAGACCGATGTTCACCGGCCCGTCGGTCCAGCCCGCTTCAACCAGACTGCGCATGATCGCCGCGCAATCGCTGGCATGGAGGTAGGTGCGGCGTTGTTCGCCCGAACCCCACATGATGACGGGGTCTTCGCCGTCCATGACCTTCTTCACCAGCATGGGAATGGCCTGACTGCTGTTGCCTGCCCAGGCATAACGTTCACCAAAGATGTTGAACGGGCGCACGAGGGTCATGGGAATGCCGGTCTCGCGCGCGACCACAAGGGCTTTCTGTTCGAGGAACCGTTTGGCCCAGCCATAACCCCAGTTCGCCATTTCCGGTTCACCGTCAAACAGCAGCAACTCGCCCACGGTGTCGGGTCCATCATCGCGATGCACACAGGAAGACGAGGTGATCAGCACATGGTCGGGACGCTGTCGCGCGACGGCAACAAGCACGTTGTTGGTGATGGCTTCGTTATGCGCCAGGATTTCCCAGTGACGTCCCGCACCATGACCGACCCCAAAGGCACGGCTGGCGAGGTGAAACACGATCTCACAGCCTTCCAGCGCATCAAGGGCGCTTCCCGCCTGTTCCAGATCGACCTCTCGGATCTCGATGGCCTCAGCCTGATGGGCAAGGTTGGCGCGCCGGCCCTTGGAGAAGTCGTCCACGACAACAACGCTCGCACCTCGTGCGACCAGGTCATCGACCAGAAACGAACCGATCAGGCCCCCGCCGCCCGTGATGGCGCAGGTCCTTCCCTGGAGGGAACCACTCATGCCGCTACAAGCTCCTCGGCCAGATTAGTGAAACGCCGGCCCCAGGGCTCATCAAAGGGCTCCACGATGACATCGGTTGCCCTGCGCAACCTCTCGCAGGCAGCGTCATCGCCGGACAGGGCAACAAGGGATGGCAGAGCATCGAGCATGGCCTGGCGGCTGCGCGCCACCATCACGCCCGGCATGTCATACAGCGCATCAAAGTGCACGCTGGGCATGGCGATGCGCAGGTGCTCGGCCTCCTGGAGCTCATCTTCGGGCAGGAAGCACAGAACCGGATGTCCGAGACGGGCGGCTTCCACAATGATCGTCGAAAGCGGAGAAACCAGCGCGTCGATATGGCAGAGCAGGTCACGGGTTTCACGGTAGTCCGGCAGGGACTTCTCGAGATTGCCCGCCTTGACCTGTTCGAGATAACCCCGCATCGAACGTTCCAGGCGAACATGCCTCCAGGGTTCATCGATGATCCGGTGCCCGTCCTGACCACCATTGCCCCACGGATGCGGTCGATAGAGCAGAACCGTATCGGGCAGAGTGCCGGATTCGATCATGGCCTCGATTGCCTTGAGGTGACTGAACTCATCGGTTTCCTTGCTGGATCCCGCATACAGCAGGATGCGTTTTGCAGGGTCGATATCGTAGGCAGCACAGAACGCCGCACGGTCGAGACGTGGCGGCTCGCGGTAGACTTCAAACTGCGCGGCACCGAACCGGCGGATACGATCAATCGGCATGTTCATGTAACGCAACGCGTGTTCCTCGGTCTGCTCGCCCCAGACGAGCAAAAGATCGGGATGGCCGACAACCGCCTGTTTGCTCGAGGGGTTGTCCCAGGAGTTCATGACCAGCACATGGGGCAACCCGCGGCGGCGGCATGTCTGCACGACATCGTTGATGAAGAGTCCGTTCAGAACCGTGGGATGCACGACGAGATCTGGCTGATGGCGATCCAGTAGTGTTTCCAGGGCACGGTTGGGATGCGCGTCAAGACGGTGGTACTGGAACCAGGTGAAGAGCTGGCGCAGACCGGGCAGGGCCAGGGTCTGATAGAGCAGACGCCCTTTCCAGGACTGGGCGTTGCGATAGATGTGGCGTACGGCACGGAACTGCCGGCCCGGCCGCAGACGCAGGCGGTCCACGGTGAAGAGTTCGCTCCAGAGACGCGCCCGCTTGGGTTCGACATCCAGCAGTTCGTAATCGGCACCATGCAGGTCCAGCGTCTCCGGCTCCACCGGACCCATGCGCTGGTTCGAAGGATCCAGAAAGACGAACTCGACATCATGCCTGGCGGCCAGATCGGCAAACGCAGCACTCATCACGAAGTGACGCACGACCAGATCAGCATCGATGAACACCAGAACCTTCACGCGGTGTCCCTGCGCTCCCAATCCATGAGGAATTCGACCAGTGCGATGTCGAACTCGGTATCAATGCTGATGAAATGGCCAGGTGTCACCAGACCGCGCGTACGCGCTCCCATGATCGTTTTCTGGTCCACCAGACAGGAGCGGGTGATGGCATAGGCAAGTCCGTTGCGATGGTAGACCGGCTTGAGCTGCTGGCGTGCGATGATGGCCGCGCCACCGGGATCGTTGAAGTCCAGCCGGTCCTCATCAATGGCAAGCTGCTTGAGCGGATGCGCCTTGCTGTCGGTTTCCGAAACCGTCCAGCAGGCATCCCAGTCGCCATCAACCAGAGCGGCGACCGTGTCGGCTACATGTTCGGCCCGGCGCAAGGGTGAGGTCGGCTGGAGCATCACGACGACATCGTAGGTGACGCCGTCATGGGCTTCGCTGGCGTGCAGGGCATGGTGCAACACGTCCCAGTCACCGATACGGTCGCCGGAGATGTCTTCAGGCCGGCGGAACGGTGCGGCAAGACCACTTTCTTCGGCCATGGCGGCGATCTCGTCGTGATCGGTCGACACCACGGCACGGTCGAGCCAGTCGAGTTCAGCACAGAGATGGCCGACCCGGGCGACCATGGGAACACCACCCACCGGTCGCAGGTTCTTGAGACGGATACCTTTGCTGCCTCCCCGCGCCGGGCACACAGCCAGAATGCGGCGACCGTCCCAGGTCATGCCGCGACAGCCTCGATGATGATGGTGTCGGTCGTGCCCTGAGCCTCAAGCGCAGCGCGGTAGGCAAGATCAGTGGTGCCGAACAGCTCGCGGAAACGCGCATTGCCGCCTGGTTTTCCCGCAGACAACCACTGGAGATGATTCTCGATGCCATATCGCTGATGCGGAATCGAAGTGCGTACAACAAAGCCGCTGTGCTTGAGCACGCGTTCCAGGGATGGCGCGGAGTAAACGAAGGGATGCTGCCGCTGGAAGTAGAATGCCTGATAGTCGGCGTTCTCGTAGAGCGTCAGCAGTGGGTCATGGAGGCACGGCACCTCGATCAGGAGCGACCCGCCCTCGGCGAGCAGGCTGCGGGCTTCAGCCAGGAACACATCGGGCTCGGGAATGTGCTCGAAAACATGGAACAGCATGACGAGGTCAAACCGCTCTCCGCCCGCACGTGCTTCCTCGATTCCGTCATACTGCGTCAGCCACGACAGGCGGTCCCGGTCCGGCCGGGTATTCTGGTCCGGTTCAATGGCGGCATACCGGCTTGCCGGAACCGCATTCTGAGCAAGTTCGAGAAACGCAGCATTGGCCGCACCGATTTCCAGCACTCCCCCACCGTCCGGGATCAGGTGCTGCACCTTCTGCAGGCGCGCCTCGAGACCTCCGGAGTTCTTCGCATAGGCCTGAAGGCCCAGCTTTTCCGACCGGCGCTCATAGGCGGCATAGTCCATGACCGGCATAGGGTCGAGAACGGCGAAGTCGCCCTGCTCGTTGATGTAGACGTTGATTTGGGGGTCATCCTGAACACCCGAGCGCAACAGGGTGTAGGTATCCTGATCGAGCGGCCGGGTCAGGCGTGCAAGATCAAGAGTCATGCCGCTTCCCTGGATGCCAGATCGAGGTGCCTACCCAGAAACGCGCAACCCGCGTCGGCCGGTTGTCCATAAAGCTCGCTCGCATCATCCGCCACGCGCAGGAAGGCACAATCGACCGCTGTGGCGGCCTCTGCGTCGCTGTCGCCATCTCCGATGACGGCAAGCTGGGAGGCCTCAAGGCCATGCTTCTGCATGATGGAACGCAGGGTGTCGGCCTTGGCGGACGGCGATCCGTTGATATCGGCGAAGTGCCGGTCAAAACCGGTTTCGCGCATCATCGCCAGGAGCGCGTCACGCGGCGTCCCAGAGCTCAGGTGCAAGGTCAGTCCCTGACCGCGTAACAGATCAAGCAACGCATCGGTCACGCCTTCCTTGAGAAGTGCGACAATCCGTTCGTGGCACAGTGTGCTGTAGCGCGCGATCAGCACATCGGCATCGCCGCTGGCGGGCAGGCGCGCGACAAGTTCGCCGAACACGCGGTAGCGGTCGCGCGTGGGGTCGGCGTCCAGCATGGAGGCAATGATCTCACCTGCGCCGTCGATGCCCTCGACACAGGCAAAGAAAGCGTCACGCTTGACGTCGTTTGAAGGCACCAGCGTGCCGTCCAGGTCAAAGACCAGGTGGCTGATCATTCTGCCGCCTGGGCTCCATCGGCAAGCTGGAAACGGCCCCAGTGATCGACCACGGTCTTGCGCTCCGAGCGTTCCATCGCCTGGATCTTCGGATCGCGATAGACCGAATCGTTGTTGTAATGGGTCGTCGAGATCTCCTCGAAAACACAGCCGGTCTCGGTCCAGAAGCGGTGCCAGACGCCGGGCAGAACCAGCAGCGTGTCGCCGGGCTGGAGCAGGCGATGGCGACCGTCCAGTTCACTGTGAAGCTCGCCGCACAGAACATGGAAGGTCTCTTCCTTGCGCTTGTGGTAGTGCGAGGGATGACCCTGACCGGCAAGCTGGATCAGCACCTTCTTGCAGTATTCACGGTTGATGCAGTTGACGATGACCACGCCGGTCTCGCGGAATGCCCCGGGTCCGTAATGGTGCGAGTACTCCACCTCGAACTCGCTGCCCAGTTCGACCCGCGCCTTGTTGAGCAGACCCTTGACCTCGTGCACCGCCTGCTTGAGCACATGCACATCGGAACGTTCGGGCATGGAGATGGCATCAAGCGCCAGGGTGGCATCGGCCTTGATCGCCTTGGTCGTGACGATCTCGTTGCTCCACTGTCCACTTTCCAGGCCACCTTCAGCATAGGGGAAGGCAAAGTAGACATCATCGCGAGAAACCGCGTGGCCTGCTTCAAGATCATGCCGGGCAAACACACCGCGGCTCAATCCGGCAATCGCGACGGCTTCATCCTCACTGGGTGCCTGGCGTTCATCCAGGCCCAGCAGGGTCTGTGCCTTCTTCCAGGCCGTGATCCAGGCGTCGACCTCATCGGGATTGGAGGAATAGGCGTTGAGCGTGATGGTGTCAGTCGGCACACCGACATGGCGCTCGAACATGCGCGCACCCTTGGCGAGTGCGAGACCCACCGGCATCGTGTCTGCCGGGTTCTCATGGGTCGACCAGCCGACCGTGCGACCGCCGAAGCGTTCGATCATCATGGCGATGTTGTTGAGATGGCACATGGAATCGGGTGTGGGATAGACCGAGACGCAATGCATGAGCGCAAAGTCCGCACCACGATGACCCAGAAAGCTGACCAACGCGTCCATATCCGACTGCAAGAGGCCACCGGTCGAGGCAATCACCGGACGGGCGGAGGCGGCAATCCGTTCCAGAAGCGGCCAGTCCTTGGCTGAGCAGCTCGCCACCTTGATGATGTCGAAACCCATCTCCTCGATCACGCCAACCGAGGCCTCGTCGAACGGAGTACAGGCCGCCATCATGCCCTGGGCACGCACCTCATCGAGCAATGCCTGGAACCCGTCTCGGTCCAGCCGGGTCGAAAGAAACCGCGGCACATGTTTGTTGTCGCTGGATTGCAGATGGCTGGGATGAATGAAGGTGTCGAGATCGCGGAACTGGAACTTGATGACCCCCCGAACACCATGGCGGGCCACGACCGCACCATGCTCACGGATCACGCGTTTGCCGTGCTCGATGTCGCCCTGATGGTTATTGGCGAGGTCGAGAACAAACAGGTCCTTGAAATCAAAGGGTTTTTCGTCATGCGGAGGAGTCATGGGTTTTCCAGATTCTAAGCGTAAACGGCGTTGGATCAGTCAAGAGCAGCCATACTGTAACCGGCTGAGCGGTCAATGCGTACGGTCCGGCCTTGCGCCTGGGAACGATGCGCGGCAGCAACCACCAGCATGGTGTCGAGACCACGTTCCAGCGATATGGGGCTGGCAGAGCCGGTTTTCGATGCCAGGGCATCTTCAATGTGACGCAGTTCGCGGATGAAGTCGTCCGGACGGGTCTTCGTGACCACCGTTGCCTCGCCACCATCGGGGGCATAGGCATCCTTGCCGGGCTCGAAACCGCAACGCCATTCCCCACCGCTGTCGCTGCCCTGGGCACGCGCCCATTTGCGCGGCGGCTTGGTCACAACGTCCTGTACGACCCGCCCGCAGAAGCCGGTCTGCGTTGTCAGGTTGAGCAGGCAGAGCCGGTCATAATCGGCGCCACCATCGGTGACGTAGTCCAGCCTGGCCTGGACTTCGACAACGCCACCATGACCGGCAGCATGCGCGAAGTGTTGCCACAGATTGGCGGCGTGGGAATGCTCGCCGCTGGCGCCGCCACCGCGCTTCCAGAAGCCCAGATAGGTATCGGTCGGGCCATCAAGCCAGGGGTGTGCTGCAAAGATGCCGCCCCAGTGCTCGCGGAACTCGACATCGAGTGTTTCGAGCGTGCCGAAGGCGCCGGCAGCCAGGGCATCGGTCATCAGGCTGCTGGCCTCGCCCACGACATGGTCATAGCCGGTAAAGGCAACCACGCCGGCAGCCTCTGCCTCGGCGTGAAGCTCGGCCAGACCTTCCAGATCGGGCGTCGAAAGCGGCTTTTCGATCAGCAGCGCGGCAGGATTCTCCGCGATGGCTTCACGCGCCAGGCCGACATGGTGGTCGGGCGGCGTGCCGATCATGATCAGGTCATAACCACCCACGGGCGCATCACCGGCAACGTGCTGGCCGATGGCTTCGTCCCATGCGCCATAACGTGCGGGATAAATCTCCTCGCGCATGCGCTTGAGCGCCGCCGGGTCGATATCGACGACATCGACCTGCCAGTCGAGACGCCGCGAGGCATTCGCCAGATGGTTGCCGATCGAACCGGCACCGAAAATCTTCACCTTCACGCGTCAAACTCCTTCTTGATCATGGAGCACACCCGAATCACCGAGAATACGGCGGGCAAGATCGCCCGGGCTGCTTTTCATGGCGTCTTCGCCCAGCACCAGATCCGGCGCGGGCGGTGTGGGAAACGGCAGGTCACACCCTACCACCAGTGGCATTTCGCCACTGTCATGGGCGGCATAGATCCCCTTGGGATCGCGTTGTTTCAGAACCTCCATGGGAAGATCCAGAAAGACCTCGTAGTAAGACGAAAATGTCTCGCGGTTCCAGGCCTGCCATTCGGGAAAGATCGACAGAACCGCCGCGACGGCATTGATGCCCTGCTCGTCCAGAACCCGGCACAGATGGGAGATGCGATGGGCGTTGCGCGCCCTGCCCTCGACATCGTGCCCCAGGCGGTCGCCCCAGACGTCCCGCAGAATGTCGCCGTCAAGGAACACCGTGGCGGGGTCCTGCTCGCGCCATTGCTGCCAGACCTCGCGCCCGATGGTCGTCTTGCCGGCACCCGACAGGCCGATGAGCCAGATGATCACCGCTGTTCTCCCGGTCCATACACCGTCATTTGGGATAGTCCCGCGTCATGGCGATGATGTTGTCGTTGGAGAAATGGCGTTCCATGCCGTCGTAGTGATCGCGCACCATCTTGCGGAACCGCGCCGTGGTTTCCGGTTCGGAATCGAGCAGATTCTCGCTCATGTCCTCTTCCTTGGTCGCTGGATCCCGGCGGAACAGCCATTCACCGACCGGCGCGTCAAAATCCCCCTCACCGGCAAGGTCATCGAGCGGGAAGCGCAGGGCGTACATGCGGTCATCCTCGCGCAGAACGATTTCACCGGTCTCCCGGAAGAGAGATTCCGATCGCCCGACCGTGCGATAGCCGCCTTCGGGTTCAATCGCGTTGCGTCCGGAAAGATGCGGCGGCGGCTCCAATCCGGCCATCCCTGCAATGGTTGGATAAAGATCGATGGGCGGCTCAACGAAACCGTCACAGGTGCCCGACTTCACACCGGGGCCGGTGAGCAGGAATGGAATACGGGTCAGGCTGCGGGTCAGCAGCGGCGAGCCCTTCATGTATTCCCGTCCATGATCAGCCAGCACCATGACATCGGTTGTCTTGTTGAGGCCTTCGCGTTCCAGATAGCCAAAGAGCTTGCCCAGGATGAAGTCGAGATTGCGCACCATGACGCGCTCCATCTCGCGCAGGTCGGCGACACGCTCGCGGCTGTCACGATGCAGCTTGAAGGCGCCATAAAGGCTTCGGCTGTCCCCCCAGCGTGACTCACCCGAATTGAGTTCGGAAAAATAGGTCGGCAGGGCAAAGGGGGGGTGCGGATCGATGATGTGCAGGAAACAGAAGGTCGGTGAATCCTTGTGCGTCTCGATGAACTCCATCGCCCGGTTGACCACCGTGTCGGTCGTGTCTGCCAGGCTCTGGTTGTGAAAATGAAAGCGCTCGAACCCGCGGTAATGACCATAGGGCGGCACGTACCGACGCCCCGTCGAATAGGCAAACGTTCGGTAACCTGCTTCCTGCAGAAACTCCGCCAGAGTCGGAATCTGGGGCGGGATGGTGCGCTGACACCGGTCATGGGTGAAGACACCGTGCTGGATGGGATAAAGCCCCGTCATCATCGTGGCGAGCGAGGGCATCGTGTATTCGCTCTGGCTGTAGGCGTTGGTGCACAGCTGGCCGTTTGCGAAGTAGCGGTCGATCTGGGGCGTGAACGATTCCTCTGGTGACGCGCCCGAAAGGCACCCCACGGTTTCGGGCACCATGGAATCAAGTACCAGAACAATCACGTTGGAGCGTTTTTCCCGGTCGGCCAGAACCCGTTCCGGCACCGGCTGGGACAGATACAACCGCTCGCCCAACCAGCTCAGACGCAGGGTCGAAACCTTTGCGGGGTCCCCGATGGGCACTCGAACGTTGTTCCAGTTCTCGGCAATCAGCGGCCCCTTGATCTGGGTGACGGGCTTGCCATCCAGCGTCACCGTGAGATCGGCATAGGGAAGATTGATGCGCGCCTGGGCAAATGCAGTCGTGAAGGCAACGGTATCAGGCGGAAACGGACCGACGCTGATATCGACATCCCTCTGCACCTCGATGGCAGCACGGGTATCGCGCGCACGGGTGATGCCCATGGCACCGGTCGCATCGGGGACCGCAACATAACGCAGGTCGTGGGCAAGTTCGAAGTCGTCACCATCCCAGATATAGGGATACTGGCTCTTGTTCTTGTCGGCCTTGCGCTTGTCGGCATGCATGGCACGTGAAGCATTGGAAAGCGCCTTCCACAGGGCAGGCGGAATCACCGCGTCACGGCAGAATTCCTTGAATCGTGAAGCCCAGAGAGACATGGCGTTAGTTGCTTTCCTTCACCCCGGCCAGCCCGTCGGCAGCCAGCCATTGATGTACGGTTTCGGCGATCAGACGGTTCGCATTGGGACTGGTATGCGGCCCCAATGCGCCCTCCTCATAGACCTCCATGGCATCGTGCTGTTGCAGCAGGACATCACCAAGGTCGAGAACAGGCACAACCTCGCCCAGTTTGTGGACAACCTCCCGGCTGACATCCCTGCCTGATGCCCGGTCCGCGAGGTCACGGAGCTGAGGAAGGATGACAAGGCGCGGCGTTGCGCCGTGACGTCTGGCCGTCGCCTCGAAACGGACCACCAGCCGGCGCAGCAGTTCCCCTGCTTCCGGCTCGGCAAAGAGACGCCGCTGATGCAGGTGGTTTTCATCGAGCACAACCGAAAACGCCCTGCGGCGCGCAGCTTCGGGTTCCCCGGTCATCGCGCCGCAAAGCAGTTCGGAAAGAATGCGTCCATGACGCCGCCACCGGCGCAGGATGCTGAGGCTCGCGGGAAACCGGATCAGGTCTGCCAGGAACTTCTCGCGGTAGAACCGGTCGTTCTGGCGCACAGCGTCACGCCAGCGCGAGGTCTCGGCGATTTCGTGTGCCTCCTGGACCGCACACGGGACCAGCTTGAGGTCATCCCCTTCAATCTGGAACATCGGCTTGAACGCCAGCGTGTTGCCTTACTCATAGAAGTGCTTCCAGAACGAGTGAACCCTGGCAATGGTTTCGGGCACCACAGCCATGATCACGACAGAGCCTTTGTGGTCAGGGGCCTGACGTTCATAACGCAGGAGCGCCTGGTCCAGACCGTAATTGCCGACACCGAAGTTGCGCACGTTGGTCCCGCACAGACCGGAGAGCGCGTGTGGCCAGGTCTCTCCGTCACCGACCAGACGGCAGAAGGCGTAGGAATCACCAAAGACCGCAACACTGCTGGGCTTGCCCTCGAAACCCGGGTTGGTACGCGCACCATCGTCCGCGATGGAAAAGGCTGCATCGCCCTCAGGCGAGACATCGAGGCCCGACGTACCGGGCTTGCGTGCCCAGCCCAGCTCCGCATCGAAGCTCACGCGGGCGTATTTCTCGATCACGTCCGTGGCGATCTCCGGCCTGGCGTCACGGGGCACGATGAGCCAGGGAAAGTTGCGTCGGAAGATCATGACCACCGTCCACGCAGCCGCTTCAACGGCCGCCAGCACGGCACCGGCGGTCACGAGAACAGGGATCAATCCAAATGACATGGTTTGCGCCAAGTCTCGATCTATCGCCCGGCCAATGCCTTGATACCGCACAGATCGCCAAACGTTCCGGCCTCGACCAGGGCGGTGTAACGCGCAAGGTCCTCATCAGTATCGACTTCGATCCAGCCGCCATCGATGGGGACGGCATGGAGCTTGCCACCATGATCGATGTGGGCCTGCAGCAGGTCTGTCATGTAACAGTTGGCGACCGGCTTGCCCTGCACATCGCCGCCGGGTTGGGCTGCACGATCGAGGAGGTCGAGCAGTTCGCCGCACGCCTTGGCTGAGAACCGCATGAGGCCGATGTACTGCGCCTCGATCTCGTCCAGGCTCGGCACCTTGCGTCCGATATCGATGATGTTGCCGCCACCATCAAGGCGCAGGCTCTCTGCATCCGAAAGCGGATCGTCGCTGCGCAGAATCCAGAGCTTCAGCCATTCACGGTCCACGATCACACCGGCCTCACTGTCATCGGCCAGCAGTGCCTCGAGGATCTTCTCTTCATAGATGATGTCGCCATAGGCCAGGATGACATCCTCACCGGATTCAAGAACCGGACGCGCACACAGCATGGAAGCAACCATGTTGGTCGCTGACCAATCGGGATTGTCCCAGAGCGTGAGGCCCAGGCCATCGAGCTGCTCGCCGAGATAACCGCGCACCAGATGGATATCATCAAGACCCGCCCCGCGGAGAACCGATAGCTGGAGGTCCAGCAACCTGTATCCGGCAAAAGGCGTCAGGCATTTGGGCGTTTGGTCGCTGTGAACGCCAAGGCGCGAACCCCGGCCGGCAGCAACAATCAGAACCTTCATTCGCTCGTTTCCTTCCAGAATGCGCCCTCGGCCAGAAGCCGTCGGAACAGAGTGTCTTCGAAGCCTTGCGTTCCCGGCGCACGCCGTTCGGGGTGCCAGTGGAGTGCAACGATGGGCGCATCGCGATGCACCAACGCCTCCACCAGACCATCCCCGGTGGAGACCGCACAAACCTTTAGGCCGTCGCCAACCGCGTCCGGCGCCACACCAAAATTGTGGAACGAGTTGACCGTTGCCGTTCCGCTTCCGGCCAGTTCGCATAACGGCGGCGACAGAGTGACGGCATGATCGCGCCCGACATGGCTGCCCTTGTCGGCAATCTCGTGCACCGCACCACCGAAATGGAGGTTGACCACCTGCAGTCCCCGGCATGTGGCAAAAACCGGCACGCCACGTTCGCCGGCCCAGGTAATCATGGCGTGTTCGGTGGCATCGCGTTCAGGCGAACGGTCATCAGCAGCATCGGTGCGCGTGATGACATCGTTCCCGCCAGTCAGAATCACGACTGAGGGGCCAAGCGCATCGAGCCAGGCGCCGATGCCTGCACCAAGATTGGGTACGGGCAGCGGCATGCCGCCCCAGTCTGCGATCTGTGCCCACCAGTCATGGGCCAGGGCATCGCGCGGCTCGTGGTATCCCACAGCCTGCTGGACCCGCATGGAGACCGCAAACAGGGGTTTGCTCATGCGATCGACCGCAGGGTTCGGGTGGCACAGTCGAGTTCGATCACAGAACCACGCCCCAGTTCGGCAAACAGACGTTCGCCACACCCGATCGCGGCGGGAAGACCAAACTCCGCACAACGGATTGCGATATGCGAGTTCGCACCGCCGAACTTGGTTACGAGGCCCGCGATGCCGTGAGACAGGATCCAGTCATAACCGGGATCGGCCGCCTCGATCAGGACAATGGCGCCATCCAACGCATCAGCACCATCACGTTCCAGGTCGACGACGCGGGCCGTGACCGCTTCCTGTGTCGTGAAGGTCGGCTTGCCCAGGGGCATGCGCACAACGCCGATGTCGGCCACGCCGGTCACGACCTCCGGCAGGCGCAGGGTCAGGGTTACGGCATGCTGTTCACGCTGCTGCGCCACGATCTCTTGCAGTTCTTCGGGGGCCTTGTTCGATCCGTTCAGAATCGTTCCGATATCGAGATACGAGAGGTCATCACGACTGAGTCCTACGCCTTCGCCCCAGGCTGCCAGCGCTTCGAGCGCATCTGAAATGTTGCGGGTGAAGTCGAACTTGATCTGCTCGCGACCGGCCACGCTCTGGCTGATGTAATCCATCAGCCCCTCAGGATCGGTATCAAGGCCATGATCGTTCAGCAGAGACTGCAGCGCCTTGCCCTCGTCCTGAGCCCAGACAAAAGGCTCTACCGGCGCAGGCTCGGCCATGCTGCCCTTGAGGTAGAGATCGGGCGCAGCGTCATAACGTGCCGAGAGGATGTCATAGGTGCCCGGGCGCAGATGGCCGCAGAAACCCAGGAAGGCCTCCATGGTCGTGGTGCCCCTTGAAACGCCGTGCATGCCGTCCACCACATCGGCAGCAACCGTATGCACGCTGGTCATCAGGCGAGCGGCTGTGGCGGGATCGACAGCATCACGGGCGACCAGCGACTTGACGAACGCCATGGCGATGAAGGCGTGGCGCGCGACAATCGAAAACGGATGGGTGCCGTAATGCCGGCAGTTTTCCAGGAGTAGGTCTGCCCGCACCAGGTTGGAAGACGTTTGCGCGACTCCGGCATCCAGCCGGCTGGTCATGTCCGAAAGGCGTTGGAATTCACCATGCCGGGTCGCGATCCAGCCGTTGGTAAGGCCACGCAGGAGATCCTCAAGGTCGCCCAGGTCCCCGACCTCGAGACGCCCGGCCTTCTCGGCGAATCCGAAGTCCATGCTGGAAAGCGCGATCTCGAACTCGAACTTGTCATGGAGATCACGCTGATCACGCAGCATGGCGAGCTGCTGGGTGACAATCGGTTCGGCAACCCCGTCTGCGAGCCCATCGGGCAACAGAGAATTGAGGCTGAGACGCACATCAATATAGGGCCTGCCGCCCAGGTCGATCAGAAGAGGCTCAGGTGTGAAGCGGCGATACCCCATGTCGAACCTCGCCTCACACCAGGTTCGGTCGGTAATGAGACGCCGATAGAGCGAGAGGGCAAGGGGGCGCGGGGCCTGGCCGATCATCTCGGCCGGATTCCAGTCGGCCATGTCGCTGAGCACCGGTGCATCGCCGAAAATCGCACCGTGAGGAGCTGTGCGTTCGGCCCAATCGTTGCGAATGTGCGTGAGGCTGGCGGCAACATCGGCATCCGGCGCGGCCTGCCAGCGTCCATGCATGGTGAGCGGGCGCACCTGAAGGATGGTGATGTCGTCACCGGCAATACAGAACTCGATATCAAGCAGGGAATTGGCGCAGGTCGCCTGGAGCGTCTTCACAATCGCGATCAGGCGCAGGAAGCGCGGCGAATGAAGGCCCTCGACGGAATCATGGTGGATCAGAAGGGTCTTGCTTTCTGCCCCGCTGGTCACGGTGTCGGTGCGGCCTGAGAAATCGTCGTAGTTGATGACGAAATAGGGGCCACCAACGGTGAGCTCGCGGGTCACGACCACCCCGGAGATATCGACATCGCGGATCATGGGCTGGACCAGAATCTGGTTGCCGTCCGGCCCGTTGCCGTAGCTCGCCATGACGGTTTCTACGGCGCGGGTGATCGATTCCTGTGTCGGCTCCACGGAAATCACACTGTCGAAAACACCGGCCATGGATGAGGCGTGGGTGTCCTCGGAGAGCCCACTGGAGCGCACCACCAGAAGCCCGTCACCGAACTCCGCCATGATCCGGCGCAGCAGTGCATCGGCATCCTGGTTCCAGTCCGCCACGGTAAACAGGATCTGGGCACAGAATCTGGCGTCGGGCACCAGCGGCGCAAGACGCGCCAGGGTTTCACCCTTGGTACCGAACTGCATGGTCGCGACGTTCATGCGCTTTCCACGCGCGCGTCCGAGAGCAGGCGGAATGAGCGGCTATCGCGCGACAAGGCATCGTGACTGCCTGATGCCGTGATGGCGCCGTCCTCCAGCACGAAGATCTTGTCGCAATCGGCAAGAGAACCCATGCGGTGGGTGATGGTCACCAGAGTGCGCTCGCCCCCCAGGCGACTGATCGTGCCGCGAATGGCGCGTTCGGTCGGGACATCCAGCGCGCTGGTCGCTTCGTCAAACACCAGAACCTGGGGGTCGCCGTAGAGTGCGCGTGCGATGGCCACACGCTGGCGCTGTCCGCCCGAGAGTCTGCCACCGGCATCGCCCAGGGATGTTTCCAGACCGTCCGGCCATGTTTTCACAACATCGGCCAGTTCCGCGAGCTCCAGGCAGCGCCAGACCTTGGCATCATCGATCTGCGTGTCATCGAGGCCAAAGGCGATGTTGCGGCGCAGGGAATCATCAATGATGAAGGCTTCCTGGGGCACATAGCCGATCACCGAGAGCCAGGCGTTGCGCATACCTCCGGTCAGCGGTTTGCCGTCCAGACGCACCAGCCCCCCGGTCGGGATCAGCAGGCCAAGCAGGATATCCAGCAGAGTACTCTTGCCTGCGCCTGAAGCACCGACAAAGGCGTAGCTACTGCCGCGTTCGAGCGTGAGGTTGATGTCTTCAAGCTGCGCCCGATCAGCATCGGCATAGCGAAAGGCAACCTCTTCAAAGGTCAGGGTTTGCCAGGCCAGGCTCTCGCCATGGGGCACTTCGGCGGCGGTATGGGTCGTGGTCCAGCTCTTGATCCAGCCCAGCAGTTCGCTGTAGCCGACATAGAACGGTTCCAGCTTGACCAGCCGGTTGATGGCGCCACTGATCTGGGAGACGGCAGGCAGGACGCGCACCAGCACCAGAAGGATAAAGGTCAGCTGCGCCACGATGATTTCGGCCGAGAGCTGAATGGCAACCAGGGTCATGGCAAGCGACAACATGGCAATCTGCCCCACCAGCATGGTGATGGCAGGGATCGTCTTGTTGACCACATTGAGTTTCATGCGCGAGAAGTTCGCACGTCGCCAGCTGGTCGCGAACCGGTCCAGGAAGTAACGCTCACGCCCGGAAACCTTCAGAACCTTGGCACCACTGAGAGATTCGACGGCCTGCTGCACGCTCTTGATGCTCTGATGGCGCTGGTCGGCAGAATAACGCGCCGAGAGCGGATTGAGCGCCGCAAGGATCAGCGCAGCCAGCAGGCCAAAACCGATCAGGACCCCGATGGTCATCCAGGACGAGGCAGCGATCACCGCCGTCAGGCCGATGAGCAGAATGAAGACGCCGTAGCTGAGGTCGAGAACACTGGCGAAGAGCGCCTGGCCGACCGAAGCGGCATCAACCGAGATGCGTTGAGCCAGATGCGCACCGTTCTGCGTGCGCAGCCATGCGTAGGGACCGAACAGGCAGCCATGGATCAACTCATCCACCAGCCGGTTGGCAAAATGCGCGCTGAACCGTTCCACTGCGATGAAGATGATAGTCCGGAACAGGAAGGCCACGGCAAGGCTGGCGATCACGAGCCCGCCCATCAGGAACACGGTGTCGCCTTCCGGTTTCAAACCGACCAGCGCCAGGGCTTCGTTGACCATGGGGAAACGATCGGGGGAATCGGGCTCCAGCAACAGGCCGATGAACGGCACCGCAGTCGAAAGTGCCGCCAGTTCCACGGCAGACGACAGGAACGAAGCAAGGAAGATGATGCTCGTTTCCATCTTCTCGCGTGGCAGCAACATGCGCCAGCCCGAAACGGTCATGGCGGCGGCAGCGCGCACGCTGCCAGTCACACCCGACGGTGCAGCGCGGCTGTCGCCCCCGTGAGGCGGCAAAGGCTTTGCCTTTTCGTTGTGCGTGGGATCGCTCACGGTTTTTCTAGATCCCCAGCTTGCGGCGCAAGGCGCCCAGATGCGGTCGCAGAGGACCGGCCAGTTGCCGGGCACGGCCCATCATGGTGGGTGAGACGGGCGCCACTTCGTCCGTGTGACCGCTATAGGGAAGCTTTGTGCGCTCTTTCAGAAACATGTGCTGGAACATCGCCATCACCCTGCCGACCGCTTCGGAGGAAACATGGCGATGGTCGGATTCCCAAGGGTTCGCGGTACCGTAAATGACGATCTCGTAGGACGGGAAATAGAACACATCTTCGGGGTGGCGGCTGGCAAACTGATCCGCTGCCAAACGCAGCTTTGCCTTGGAAATCGCGTTGGCTTCCACGACATGCAGGTGATCCGAATAGGTCTTGTCGAGCGGCACCGGCGAGACCGTGAGGATGATCTTGATTCCCGGGCGGTGCCGCTTGTAGCAGGCAAGAAGGCGTTCGAGTTCCTCGACATGCTCTTCCACGGTCAGGTTGTGTGCCCGCACCAGGGTCGGCTCGACCTTCCAGGGTCCGACACTGGTGAAGTCACCGCTATGGGCGAACTTCCAGGCTTCGGTCGGCCCCAGAGTCAGGACAAACGCCTCGCAGGCCATGAGGGCGCGGCGCAGAGCATCGGTATGACGCTGATAGTCCTCGAGGTATCCATCGAGGTCCTTGTAAGAAGCGCGCACACGCCGGAACGGGTCGAGCCAGAAACCCTTGTCGACGGAAAGGATATGTTCGGGCTCCCACTCACCAAAGGCGCGCTCCACCATCTGGCGCATGGACACCACATTGAAGAGCGTGCCGGTGCGTGCCGGCGCCATGCGGTAGTTGGTGCCCTGAATCTGGTCCAGCGGCACATCGGGCGGGAGGTCGTCCTCCTCGATGACGTAGTTGTAGCCCCAGAGCTGCAGCTGGTGCGCGATGCGCAGGGCAAAACACGAGCCCGCACTGCCGATGGGCGTATCGCGCGTGATGAAACGATGGGTCTGACGGCAGGGAAAATCCTCGAGAATGTCGAAGTAGTGCCCGGGGTCGTCCGCCTTCAGCTTGGAGTTGTTGGGCCACTGGATGACGCGGGTCTTTTCGGGCTTGTCGCGCAGATAGCAGGTCGCATTGAACTGCGCGATCCTGTGCAGATGTTCGACGACCGCCTTCAGCGCCTCGTCTCCGCTCTTGCCGACCAGAGCAACCAGACCATCAAGGTCGCCGACATTGTTCCGGGCAAGGATATCGCCCAGAGCCACCAGGGTCTCTTCGGCAAAACCTTCCTTGCGCAGGCCTTCAAGCAGGCGTGTGTGGAACCGCGGGTCCGACCAGATGAGCGGATCCGAAAGGATCAGGACATCATCGGGCCCGACAACCTTTGCCTCCGGCATGGCGCGTTCCTTCTGTTCTTGGGTTGCTGTCATGTGTTCACGGCCTTTGCCGTCACGGTCTGGGAACCTTCGAGTTCCTCGAGCCAGCGAAAGACGTGGAGATGGCGCTCCCCGGACCGTGCCCAGCTCCGAATGGAGGCAATCTCACGCTCGATGGCTTCAGTGCCATCACGCCGCCAGTCCGGCAGCGTCTTCCAGATGTCTTCCTGGTTCGAATCGTCACGCAGACGCGCCGGAGCGAGCCAGTCGGGCATGGCAAACCACCACCCTGCAAACGCTTCCGCGCGGCTCCTGGCCTCTCGAGGGTCAAGCGACTCCCACCAGTTTTTCCCGAGCAGATCGAGGTAGTGAGCCCGGCTTTCCGGCAACACGGCCACGCCCAGGTGACCATACCAACCAAGATCTGCCAGCAGGGCAGGTTTGCCGCTTGCGGCGAGTTCAATCGCCACCGTTCCGAAATAGGTGATCCCCGCATCGACCGCGCGCATCAGGTCGTGGCCGTTCCAGTCCGAGGCGATCAGGCGGACATGGGCCTCGTCGGTGGCATTGACCAGGTCGGCCAGCGTGGGACCGTTGACCCCGCCATACCAGACATCACAGGGATGGGGGCGGAACAGCCAGTTTACCTCCGGCGTGGCACAGGCGACCTCCAGCGTCGCATCGATCCAGTCACGGAAATCGCGGAAGTGACTCATGTGCGCGCCGTGGGGGAAATCGAACCAGTTGGAGGCATAGACGCAGACCAGTGGCTTGTCGGGATCAAGACCCAGATCGGCGATGATCTGATCGCGCCCCGAAGCCGCGCGTGTGCGCTGGAAGGCATAGACCGCGCCGAGGTCGTCGGTTGCACCGTCCAGGCGATCCGACATCAGCGCACGGCCGCTGGCACGCAGGCGATCGAAGGAATCCGGCGAGACACCGTCAAACTGGTCGCGCCTTGGCACATTGGAGAAGTCATAGAGCGCTTCTTCGGAATCGATCCGCAGAAACCGGTTCGCACCATAGTTGCCATAGGCAACCACCACGTCCGTGCCACGCTTGAGTGCGAGCCAGGCAAGGGCTGCAAAATCGAAGTTGATGGCGTGGCTCAGCACCAGAAGTTCCGGATCGGCTTCATCCAGGATGCGCTCTGCCGCGGCCAGGCAGGCCAGCGCCTCGGCAAGATGATCGGCCAGCAGCGGATCATCTGGATCGACATCGCCGCGCCGCTGACGCCGGATGACGCCGTCATAGGCAATCGCCGCCGGGAATCCGTGGGGCCAGACCAGGGTCATGGCATCATCGGCACTGGTGATCGCATCAGCCATGCGTCGCGCCGCATCCCTGTGCCGGGCACGGGCGCGGCGATCCACGGTGAAGTCGTGCAGTGTGGTGATGCCCAGGCCGTCGAAGGAGGCGGTCACCCTCTCGCGGTTGAAGGGGCCCAGAATGCCCGCCTCCTGTGCCTTGTCGAGGCCCAGGGCGGCACGCAGCAAGGCATAGCGTGTCCAGTAATTGGGATTGTCCCACATGCCGTCGATCAGAACCCGGGTATAGGCCGGCGCCTGATCCCGACGCGACAGCGCGTTGAGCAGATCACATCCCTGGCGGCGCAGCGCCATGTTGTCGCGCGCAACCCGACGCGCCCCAGGCGACATGGCACGCACGCGGTTGACCACGTCTCCCGCCACCAGCCGTGCTTCCTGGGCGAAGCCCCGCGCCGCCTTCATCATGGGCATGTCAGACATTCAGAAGTCTTCCCCTGGGTCCTTTGGATAGGAGCCACGCTTGGCCAGACCCTGCTCGCGATAACGCTCAAAGGGCGTGGCCTGGCGTGCGGGATAACAGTGGAACACCAGAGCGGTGCGGGTATGGCCCGGCTGAGGGAAACCACCACGGTGAAGTGTGTTGTTGAGGAACGGCACGACCAGTCCGGCAGGCCCATGGGGCTGCACCACCTTGTTGCGATGCTGATCGGCGACGACGCGCTCGTAATGATCATAAAGCGCACCATTGCGGTCACCGGCTGCATCAACCTGATCAGGCTGACCACGCAGGGCCGCGCGTTCCGTGCGGAAGATCGACAGCGCATCCTGCCAGGGCAGAGCCTCCAGCGGACCATCCTCAGGGGTGGTCTCGTCAAGGTAAAACATGACATTGACGCAACTGCCGGGGCCGGAATCGCTGTGCCAGCGTTGCGAGCCCACGCGAATCTCACGCTTGGGACTGTTGCGATAGAGCAGTGCAAACCAGATGCGGTAATGAGAGCCGAAGTAGTGCTGCAGGAAGATGCCGAGATCAGCCCGGAACAGGTCTTCCAGTTCGGGGAAATCACGCCAGACCTCTCCGGCATATCGGTTGTTGCCGATGGTCTGGGGGTCATCCTGCCAGACCATCTCTCCTGCCGATTCACGGCGCGCCAGAGTCGCGGTCATGCTGCGCGCCACGGCCTGGGTGACGGGGGAATGAAACGACGTCACGCCATCACGCTTGAAGTCGGTGATGCTGGAAGAGAGGTCACCGGGGTCCGGCAAAGGCTCGACCATGGCCTGTCTGCAGGCCTCCCAATCGGCGCTGTAACGCGGCGCATCGCGCCAGCCCAGACGGCTGCGATGGCGTGTGATGGAATGACGAAACAGCTGATCCGAGATGGCCTGACGCAGAAGGTTCACAGGTCTCCTCCCCGCATCATGATGACGTCATCGGTGGCAACGCCCTCGCTCAGACTCCAGCCGGGCAACCGCGCAACTTCATGAAACCCGGCCTTCGCAAACGCACCGACGGAACCCTGGTTATCGGCATAGATGCCGGCAGCAATACGGCGCAGGCCCAGATCGGTCAGCCCGTGATGCGCAACCGCGTCGATGGCTTCGCTGGCAAGCCCCTGCCCCCAGCGTGCGCGGTCTCCGATAATGATGCCGATCCAGGCACGCTGATGGTGCCCGTCGATGGGGCCAAGCTTGATGTTGCCGATGTGATTGCCCTGATCGGCCGTGATCAGCCCCAACAGGAGATTGTCCGCGCTGGCATTCATCGCTTCGATGAACCCTTCAAGCGCTGCAGCATCATGGCTGGCGAACCGGGATTCGGTGTAGCGCATGATTTCGGGATCGTTCATCCAGGCGAGATAGGCGCCACCGGCATCCGCGGACTCGAGCGTTCGCAACATCAGCCGTTCGGTCATCAGGGGTTCGGCCAGCTTCATGCCACCGAGACCGCCTGCAGAGGGGCATAGCGACCATCGGCCACACGCGCCTCGACCTCCGACATGGTCGCGTCGTCGACCGGTCCGTTCCAGCGCCCCGCACCCTGCTCGATAAAATCGTCCCGTGTTCTCTCGCCGGTCTGCAGGGCTGCAACGCAGGCTCCCAGAAACGCGAACCCCTGCACATAGGTCGCCACGCGCAGGTCGGGATACGTCGCAACACCGGTCAGATCGACCTCGCGCACCTCCAGAACCGCACCTTCATCGATGCCTTCGCTCATCAGATGAACGGTGTTGGCAACCGGTTGTTCTTCCAAGATGGCGTGTTCCACAGCGCAGGATCCGCGATAATCGGGAAGCCGTCCGGGATGGCAGTTGAGAACGCCCAGGGTTGGAGCATCCAGCAAAGCAGGGCTGACAATCCGCGGCGTGCCAGCGTTGACCAGAAGGTCGATGCCGCGCTCACGCACCAACGCGATGGCACCAGGCGCATTGTGGTCTTCGACCTCCATGCATTCGACCCCTGCGTCGTCCAGGAGTGCCAGAGACAGAGACGGCAACCGGTCATCTGTGCGCAGCGCATGAATCTCGCGTTCACGCGCGCTGCACGGGGTTGGATCGAGCAACACGGCATCCAGCACGACACCCGCATCCAGCATGCCGCGCAGAATGCGACCGCCCAGAATGCCGTCCTGTGTCGTGAGCGCCGCAACCCTGAGCATGGAGCCGGTCATGCCGTCTGCCTTGCTGCGCCGTGATGTGCCGTCACAAGCCGATGCAGCGCCTCGGCCATCGCAACACCTGCGCCACCGGCCCGATAGGTCACTTCTGCCGCCTGCCAGGGCCCGGACAGATGTGTGTGGAGCGCAGCCCGGTCCTCAACGGCGGGAATGGCGCCAGAAGCGATCCCGGGCAGCCAGTCGCGTTCCGCCGCATGGGGCAGGATGGAAAGGCAGGGACGGCCCATCAGGTGGGCCTCTTCCAGAAGGGAGCCCGACATGCCGACGACCATATCGGCAGCCCAGACCAGTGCCAGGGGATCACCACCTGTGCTGACCTGATCGATTTCCTGCCGATAGGCCGCGAACTCCTCTTGGGCGTTCTTTGGGTGCAGACGCAGGACGAACCAGGGCCGTGACGAGAGCTGCTCCACGGCATCCAGCACTTCTTCGAGCATGCGGGCACACCGCGGTGCCGTGCCGTCGCGTCCTTCAAAGTTGAGGGTCGCGTTCCAGTGGTCGGCTTCCGGATTCACGGCGTAGCCGACCTCGGCAAGGAAGACGATCACCGGACGCGTTGCGGCCCCGGGCACGGTCTCTCGGCGCAGCGGCTCACGGCCCTGCTCTGAGAAGCCTGCGGCGGCCGAAAGCACCCGGTCATGATGCGGATTGCCGGTGACCGCGATGGCGGCCTCGGAAACACCAAGGCCTGCAAACGCCCGGAAGGCTATATCATCGGCGACCATGACGAGGTCGGGCACATGGCGAAGCGGATCGTCACTGGTACCACGGAACCGATGTTGCGCATTGGCCGTCTGATCAACCGGCGCAGCACTGGGAATCCCGGCATTCCGCGCGGCATCGATCAGTGCAAGACCCAGGCTCTCGAGATTCTCCGACGTTCCGGTCACGACGAGATCCGGCGCATACTGGACCAACAGATCGTCTGCCCTTGCATCTTCTCCGACGTTTGCGGCTTCCAGGCCACGGTCGCGCAGATAACGGAGCGCTGCGCCTGCGGCCAGGAGGGTGATGTCCTCATCGGGCATGGCCCGCACCATGGGCACGAACCAGTTTGCCGCGCCGGGATCTTCGACATAGGCCAGCATGCGCATCAGGCCGCCACCGCAAGGGCCTGTTCATGAATGGCTTCGATTACCGCGGAAGTCTCCAGCGCCGAATCAAGCGGGCTGGCCGGCGTGGTCCCCGACTGGAGCGCATGGGCCAGATCATCATGGACGGCATAAAGCGCCTCACCCATGGACGTGGTTTCGACGACCGGGTCGTCGCTGGCGATTTCAAAGGCACCCGTGGTCGTGCGGTTCTCGCGCCGTTCGAAGCGGCACAAACGAAGACCTTCGCTGACGAGAGACAACCGGCCGTCCGTGCCCCAGAGATCGAGCGCATTCTCCCGGTAGTGATCAAACCCCACCGGCAGGGCCATCACCGTGACCCCCGACTGCATGACCAGGGAGAACGGCATGTTGCCATCCCCATCGAGCGGGCTACCGGCATGGGATGTCGCACCGGCAGGAACGCTCACGTCCGCCACTTCGCCCAGCAACATGCGTGCAAGGTCCACCATGTGCGTACCGTTGTTGTGGAGCCCGTTGCCGTAGATCATGAAGGCGCCCTGTACATCACCGATGGCGCGGGCCAATCCACCCTCGGCAAGGTCGCGATGCCGGACATCGGCACGGCGCGGCAGATTGACCTGAACAACAAGGCCCCGGGCCTTGCAGAGCGCGGCAAACTCCCTGGCCTCGGCAAGGTCGGCACCCAGCGGTTTTTCGACCAGCACGGCTTTGAGGTTGGGCAGCGCTTCGATTAAGGCCCGGCGCGTCCCCGGCGGCGTCGCCAGCACCGCGACTTCGATCGCTTCCCGATCGGAAAGGCCGGCGACATCTCCAGAGGCAACCACGCCAAATTGCTCGGCGCATGCCTGTGCATGGCTCTCAGCCGGGTCCACGGCAGCGACCCAGTCATAGGCGGGATGTTCGGCCAGAACCTGGGTGTGGCTGGCATACCGGTAGTGCTCTGCCATGCGCGGATCCGCGGCATATCCCGCACCGATCTGGCCACAACCAAAGAGCGCCGTCACGAACCCGCTCACCGCGCCGCCTTTTCTTCGCAGTCGATGTTGAGCGCCACCAGGTCGGGGCGCGCATGGAGCAGGTTCATGAGCTCGGGCAGTCCGAAGACAGGACCATGCACCGGCTCCAGTTCGGCATAGACCGCACGGATGAACGCCAGATCCTCTTCATAATCGAGCTGCAGACGCCAGTCCGGCTGATGCCAGAGCGTCGGCGCGACAATGTTGTGAATCCTGTAGCGGTCGGGATTGTCATAGAAGTGGAGCGAAACATGTTCGCGCACCGCAGGGTCATCGACGGTCGCCGCAACATCGGCCAGCAGGGCCAGCGGAAAGACCTGGACATCTGCACCCATGGGAAAGGTCTGCACAGGCCCGCAATTGCTCACCACATCGGCGCGGTTGGCATGGAAGGTCTCGATACCCAGCGTGATGACATCGGGCGGCATCAAGGTGCAATCGCCCGTGACCTCCACAACCAGTTCACCACCAACCGATTGCTGGGCTTCGACCACGCGGGCGAGAACATCCTCCTCGCTGCCCCGGTAGCAGGCCACCCCCTCGTCCCGGGCCCAGGCTTCCAGCGCGTCATCACCGGGCGCGGTCGTGGTGGCGAGCACGATATCGTCCAGCAGTTCCACACAACGCAGGCGCTCCGCCAACCGTGTCAGGGCGGGCTTTCCGCCGACATCCATCAGCACCTTGCCGGGTAAGCGGCTGGAGCCCATGCGGGCCTCGATGCTGGCAACGGTGCGCGGCAGACTCACGCCTGATCCCTTTCCCAGGCGGCGAGTTGCTCACGACCCGCGAACACCTTGTGGAAGGCAGCAACCATCTGGTCGAGCTGCTTGGCATCGGGATCAAAGCCGCAGATCTCATAGGTCACGAAACCGGTTTCATGCAGGCGCTCGGCAACGGGACACAGGCCGTCGGCATAGGACCGGTTGGACCCGGCAAACGGAAACCCATCACGCCCGATGGCACGGCGTTCGCGGAACATGGGCAGGCGATAGAGCGGCGGCACATAACCACCCGCAGCCGGCACACCTTCGGCATGCAGTGCAGCCAGCAGGGTTTCACGGCGGATGCCAAGGGCATCGGGGTCCATATCAGCGGTCCAGACATAATAGACGTGACGGCAGTCGGCCCGTACGGCGGGAACCTTGAACCCCTCGATCTCGCCGATGCCTGCGGTCAGGTGTTCGGCGATGGCGACGCGCCCGCCGATGATCTCATCCGCCCGTTCGATCTGACCCACGCCTACGGCAGCGGAAAGCTCCGTCATGCGAAAATTGAGGCCCGGTGTGTTCGCGATGTCCTCGACCTCGACGTCGCCCACGACGTTTTCACCGTGATTGCGGATCAGCTGCATGCGCAGGGCAAGGTCTTCATCTTCGGTGACGCAAAGGCCGCCTTCCCCGGTCTGGATGTGCTTGTGCACATTCAGACTGAAGACGCCGATGTGACCGATGGTGCCAGCCGGCTTGCCGTTCTCCATGGCAAACGGCCCCTGCGCATTGTCTTCCACCAGAAAAATGCCATGACGGTCGGCAAGAGCACGAAGCTCGGCAAGGCGGGCGGGATGGCCGAACAGGTTGACAACAAAGATTGCCCTGGTCTTGGGCCCGATGGCCGCTTCTGTGGCAGCGACATCCAGGCAGAAGGTTTCATCCTCGATATCGACGAACACCGGCACCGCACCATAGAACATCGGCGCGACAGCAGTTGCCGACATGGTGGTGGGCGGGCAGATCACTTCGTCACCGGGAGAAAGCCCGATGGCCCCGGCGGCAGCAAAAAGGCCGGAGGTCGCGGAGTTGACGCTGACGACATGGCGGGCGCCCAATGCGTCGCACCACAGGCCTTCCAGGCGTTTGACCATGGGTCCGCCCCAGAACTCATCGCCCCAGGAACCGTAGAAGCCCGAGAGCAATCCGCCATCCATGACCTCGTTGACCAGCGCACGTTCACGATCACCCAGAGCACGGAACGGGCGCAGCGCACCCCAGACTTCAGCCTTGCCACCAAGAAGCGCCAGGTTGCTCATGACGTTTCATCCAGCAGATCAGTTGTGATGGGCGTGCCGCGTTTGATGGCACGCCGTGCAGTACGACCCAGAACGGCCGGCAGATGCTTGGGCGCAAGACCGTGGCCTGGACGGATGACACGGACATTCTCGCGCGTGAGCACCTCACCGGCAGCAAGATCGGCCACGGCATAGATCGAGCGGCGAAACGCACGGTTGCCCTGCTCGCTCGACTTGAGGCCGTAATCGATCTTGCCCAGCGACTCCCAGGCCATGGCGACATCGCGGCACAGCACGGCAAGCTCATCAGGCTCCAGCGAAAAGGCAGCGTCCGGGCCGCCATCGGACCGGCGCAGGGTCACGTGTTTCTCGATGGCGCAGGCGCCCAGAACAATCGAAGCGACGGAAACCGCCGTGCCCGGCGTGTGATCCGAAAGGCCCACGGCGGTGCCGAAGGTCGCGGCCATATCGGGGATCGTTGCAAGATTGCTGTCGCCGACCGGAGCGGGATACCCGCTGACACAGTGGAGCAGCAACAGTTCCCGGCAGCCGGCACCACGCGCAACGGCAACCGCCTCGGCAATCTCGTCGCTGTCGGCAATGCCGGTCGACATGATCATCGGCTTGCCGGTCGACGCGGCCTTGGCGATCAGTTCGTGATCGACCGCCTCGAACGACGCGATCTTGTAGGCCGGGGCATCAAACCCTTCGAGAAAATCCACGGCGGTATCGTCGAAGGGCGACGAAAAGACCGCGACACCCAGTTCCCGGCCCTTGGCAAACAACGCTTCATGCCAGTCCCAGGGGGTGTGGGCTTCCTGATAGAGCTCATACAACGTGCGTCCGTCCCACAACCCGCCCTTGATCGTGAAGTCGTCGGCATCGCAATCGATGGTGATGGTGTCAGCCGTATAGGTCTGCAGCTTGATCGCATCGGCACCGGCGTTCGCCGAGGCTTCCATGATCTCCAGGGCGCGTGAAAGCTCGCCATTGTGGTTGCCTGACAGCTCGGCAATGACATAGGGGCGATGGCCCGGCCCGATGGGCCGTCCGGCGATGGTGACGGTCGTCTCGCTCATGCGGCAGCCTCCCAGATATAGGTACCTTCGCCATCGCTGCGGAACCCGGCGCGCTGGAACAGGCGGTGTGAGGGCTCGTTCTCGGCCAGAACCTCGGCCAACATGCGCCAGCCCGGCGCCAGGCGCTGCGCCAACGTGAGCGCTGCGGTCGCCACACCCCCGCCATAGGCCTCGGGCGCAAGGTAGATCGAGACGATCCGGTCACTGCCTGTTCCCTTGCGATCAAGACGCAGCGAACCTGCGTCCTGGCCGTCACAGGTGATGATGCAAAGCAGACAGTCCGGATCGGTCAGGCGTGCGGCAAACCAGGCATGATGTTCCTCACGGGTCAGCACGACGACACTGTGTGCGTAGCGCCGCGTCTGCGGTGCGTTCTGCCAAGCAAGCACGATGTCTTCGTCGGCCTGCGTTGCCAGTCGCAACGTCACCAGACCTGCGTGCACGACCTCCTCCAGACAGGAAAGCCACGTGCGTTCCCCACCACGCCCATCACACAGGTCGGCTGAATTCTGGGAAAACTTTGCCAGCCCGGCAGGATCGTCCGCAAGATTTCGGAAGGCAGCGGCCACAGAATCCGCTGTCACGTCTTCATGCCAGCCCAGAAGCTGCACGGCCCCTGCTTCGGCGAGGCCCCTGGCAATGAAATCCTGATTGTGGGCCGTGACGACCACAAGACTCGGAACACCCAAAGCACACCGCTCCCAGGCCGACGAACCGCCGGCACCGATGGCAAGGTCGGTCATGAACAACCGCTGCGCCATGTCACGCACGCCCACGGACACTTCCAGCTTGAAGGGATCGCCGGAACGCGCGCGCAATCGGGTCGCGACCTCCAGTTCCTGGCCCAGCACCACCGTCAGCCAGCCCTGGAATCCGCCCAGGGCGAGACCATCGACAAGGCGCTCGAGAACAGGCCCAGGGTCAACACCACCCAGGCTGATCATGATTCTCTCCAGCCCCGGTGTTTCCCTGCGCAGGAGCGAGGTCGCGCGCATTTCCATGAAATCAGGGGCGAGCAGGGCAACACCGGGTCCCGTCACCACCCTGCAGGATTCCGGCAACAGACCGGCATAGTCGGATGCTTCACGACCCAGGGCCGAGTCGAAGAGGACATCAGCATCACGCGGGCGGTCGGCAAGGTCGTCGAGCGCCACCAGAACATCGGTCATGGGCCGGCACGCACGCTCGAAGCGGGCATCGAGTTCGTAGTTATCCGCGACCAGCACCTGGACCCCCTCTGATTCTGGCGCCAGGAGATGCATGGCCTGCTCATCAACGGGATCGTCGCCATTGATCAGGAGAAGATCGTCCCCCTGGGCCTCGAGTTCGGGAACATATTCGGGACTGGCGAGATCGGTCATGAACACGGCGCGCCAGCCAGCATTCCGAAAGACACGGGCAAGCGAAAGGCACCGCCGCACATGCCCGGTTCCGTGCACCGGGCCTGCGTCACAGCGGAAAACAATGAGCGGTTGTTTCACAGCCCGCAGGCCCTTGTCAGTGCCTCGACCACGCGGCGGACGTCATCGTCTTCCATGCCGGGAAACAGCGGCAGGCTGAGGCAGCGTTCGTAAAAGGCATCGGCACCGGGAAGATCAAGGCTGCCATAGCGGTCCCGATAGTAGGGCTGACGATGCACCGGGAGGTAATGCACCTGTGTGCCGATCCCCTCTTCACGCAGCGCCGCCATCACCGCGGCACGGGTCGTGCCCAACGCTTCGAAATCAATGAGCGCGATAAAGAGATGCCAGCCCGGCATTTGATCCGGACGACGCCCCACAGGACGGATGGCGGGCGAGAACGGAGCAAGCGCGGCATCGTAGGCCGCGACCAGTTCCGCCCGGCGCGTGACGAAATGATTCAGCCTGGAAAGCTGCGTCGCACCAAGCGCGCAATGAAGATCGCTAGCCCGATAGTTCAGGCCGACCTCTGGCATTTCGTAGTACCAGGCGTTCGCCATCCCATCGGTGAATCCCTGGTCACGGTCGCTCCAGCCCGAGGGTTCACGAATGGTGCCGTGGGTGCGCAGGCGCGCAACCCGCTCGGCAAGGCGGTCGTCGTTGGTGGTGACAATGCCGCCCTCAGCCATGGTCGCGGTCTTGACCGGGTGCAGGGAGAACACCGCAAGATCGCTGTCGGCGCAGGCTCCCACGCGAACCTGTTTGCCGTCATGCGTATAGGTTCCGCCCAGCGCATGACAGGCGTCTTCCATGACATGCAGGCCCGAAGTCCGGGCGACGGCTGACAGCCCCTGAAGGTCGGCAACCTGGCCACCGAAATGCACCGGTGCCACCGCGACGGGCCGCAGGTCACCGGCACGGGCAAGCGCCTCTTCAAGATGATGGGGCTCGATCAGGGCTGTCTCGGGGTCGACATCGGCAAAGATGACCTCGGCACCGACGTAGCGTGCGCAGTTGGCTGTCGCCAGGAAGGTCAGGGTGGGTACGATCAGGGCATCACCCGACCCCAGTTCCAACGCAAGGGTTGCCAGATGAAGCCCGGCCGTACCGTTGGAGCAGGCCAGCGCGTGTCGCGCGCCGGTCACCTCGCGTGCGGCTTCCTCGAACCGGTCGACCGCCGGGCCGGTTGTCAGCCAGTCGCTCTCGAGCACGGCCACCACCGCATCGATATCGGCCTGATCGATGCTCTGACGCCCGTAAGGCATGAAGGGTTTTGACCCGGACATCGTCACGCGCTGGGCCGGACCTGAAAGACCGGGCGGATAAGGCCGTTGTCGAGCCGCTGGTCGAGTCCGCCGCGTGCAAGCTCCCCGGCCAGCACGCCCGCGGCATGATCCCAGGCAGCCAGGACCCGGGCCATGTCGGCCCGGTCATGGGCAAAGCTGACATTGTGGCTGGCGTTGATCAGCACGCCCGAAGCGATCATTTCACGCAGGAACAGCGTCTTCACGGCCGCCGCGCTGCCGCCCTCATGATCGCGATAGGAGAGGATGGCCCAGGGCGCGGACCCGACCAGACCCAACGCATCCTCGACGCCATGGCGCGCCGTGATGGCGCGGGCATCGGCCATCAACTGCGCACCTTTCTGCCACAGCAGGGCCGGCACGTGCTCGTCTTCCAGCTTGTCGACGGTGGCAATGGCTCCGGCAAGCGAAAGCGCCTCGCCGCCGAAGGTCGAGGAGAAGAAGATTTCCTCCATCACCATCATGATGTCCGCGCGCCCGACGACGGCGCAAATCGGCAAACCGTTGGCCATGGCCTTGCCAAAGGCCGAGAGGTCCGGCGTGATGCCGTAATAGGCCTGCGCCCCGCCCAGCGCCCAGCGGAATCCGGTGATGACCTCATCAAACACCAGGAGGGCGCCATGGCTGTGCACGAGATCACGCAGGGTTTCGAGATAACCCTCGGGCGGCTCCACCACGTTGGTCGGCTCCAGGATCAGGCAGGCGAACTCTCCTGGATGTTGCGACATCAACTGGTCGACGGCTTCAAGGTCACCATAGGCCACCATGTGCGAGAGCTCGCTCACGGCCTTTGGAATGCCGCGGTTGCGTGTCGTCGCACCGACATACCAGTCCTGCCAGCCGTGATAGCCACACAGCGCGATCCGGTCGCGCCCTGTGAACGCGCGCGCCAGGCGGATGCAGGCACTGGTGGCATCGGTGCCGTTCTTGCCAAACCGGACCATCTCGGCCGAGGGCACATGACGGATCAGGCGCTCGGCCAGATCGCTTTCCATTTTGGTCGCCAGACTGAAGCTGATGCCACAATCGAGCTGACGACGCACGGCCCGGTCGACATCAGGGTCGCGATAACCCAGCACGACCGGCAGCAGGCCACTGACCATGTCGACATATTCGTTGCCATCGACATCCCAGACCCGGCCGCCTTCGCCGTGGGTCAGGAACAGAGGTGATTCGCCCGGCGGAAGCTGGATACGGCTCTTGGAGAAGGTCTGAGAGCCCAACGGCACGACCGCTTCGGCCCGGGTCAGCATCTTGTGCGAGGCCTCGTATGTACGCTCTCGGTCCAGCGGTTCGGCGGCAACCGAGGCATCAAACCCCTCGTTCCGTGCGGCACGGTTGCCGTGCACCAGTTCGGGATGGTCACGCAGGATCGCGAGCACGGCTGTCATCGAAACCGGACGATCCCCGGGCAGATGTGCCGCGACCTTTTCCAGGAAGGCCAGGTCGTCGGCTTTGTCGAGCGTCCAACGATGCCACGCCAGACCGGGAACAGAACAGGTCAGGTTCAGGGTCGAGAAGCGCGCCTTGGTGTTGCGCAGAAACGGCGTGACATGTTCACGGTCCGAAGGACGGCGTGCCTCGGCAGCAGCCGTTTCCAGGGCCGCCATGGTCATGGCTTCACAATCGAGGCCATCAGGCCAGCTTGCCGGATCGACGTTGCTGGCATAGTCAGCACCACCTTCGATCAGCAGGGCCAGAACCTGCCCGGCAATCTCGGGGTCGAGCAGCGGGCAATCGCCCGTCAGGCGCAACACCACATCGGCACCATGGGCGCGCGCGGCTCCGGTAAACCGTTCGAGCACATCCTTCTCGCTGCCACGGAAGCAGGCGACATCATGGTCATCGCACCATTGCGCCAGGGCATCGTCGCCGACTTCCACGGAGGTCGCCACCACAACCTTGTCGACCCCGGCAATGGCGCGTGCGGCCGCAACGACATGGGCCAGAACCGGGCGTCCCGCCAGATCCATCAGCATCTTGCCGGGAAGGCGGGCCGAGCCCATGCGGGCCTGAATGATCGCCAGCGTCGTCATTGGGGCAGCCCTGCCATAGCACGTGCCTGAAGGGTGGTGTGGAGAACCTGCAAGGCTTCTGCGCCATCACAACGCGGCGCGGATTGGCCGTCCAGGCAGTCCAGAAAATCCTGCATCTCGGCAACATAGTCGTCCGCCCATGCCCCGGGCGCAGTCATGGCTTCCACTTGGGAACCCTCGGCATCGAGATGACGCAGGGTCCTGGCATTGAGGTCATAGAACAGGGTGCCCCGCGTACCCGAGACACTGCCCTGGCGCACGGGGGGACGGGCGAGATAGTCGAGATGCAGGCTGCTGGATGCCCCGCCGGCATGGGCAAGGACCAGATCGGCGATGTCCTCGCTGGGCATATCAAGCTGACCGCTGCTGCGCGCGACACAGAAGGCAACCCTGCCCTGCCCCAGCAGATGACAGGCCAGATCGATCTCATGGACGATATCGTGAATGACCCCGCCCGTGACCGGGTCGGCGGCATAACCCTGACGGTAATCCTGGCCGGGCCGCCAGGAGGGCAGCCACGAACCACAGGCAGCACGCATGCCCCAGACCTCACCAATGGCACCGTCATCGAGCAGCGCCTTCATGCGCTCGACCACGGGGTGGTAACGCAGCATGAAGGCGGCAAAGACCGTGAGATTGCTTTGGGCTGCTTTGGCCAGCAAGGCGTCGAGTCCGGCAGCATCGTGTGCCAGCGGCTTCTCGGCAAAGACATGACGGCCTGCACCGATCGCAGCATCAAGATCGCCGGCGTGACTGGCATTGGGGGTGGCGATGACCACGGCCTGACAGGCCTTCAGCGCGGCCTGACGGTCTTCGGCAACACGACCTCCGGCCGCAGCCAGACGCGCACGGCTTGCCGGATCGGGATCGAAGCCGATCACATCACAATGAAGCGCCATCAGGTTCTGCGCATGGCGCATGCCGATGGAGCCCAGACCCAATACGCCGACAAGCCGGTTCTTCATGGGCGCATCGGGTGTCCGGCTTGCGCCAGTACCCGTTTCAGCTTCACGAGGTTGTTGTCAGAAAAGACCAGCATGGTGCCCAGCGCCAGCGAATCCGCGCCAGCAGCCATGGCCTGGGTCAGATGATCGAGCGTTCCGGCACCACCTTCCAGGATGATCGGGACGTTGACCGAAGTACGCGCCCGCGCATGAAGATCGAGGGCAAGGCCGGAGCGCGCGCCTTCACGATCCACCGCCATCAAACGGATCTCACCGGCGCCGCGGCGGATGCCGTCACGCATCCAGCCAAGCCAGTCGCCAGTGCCTGCCGTCTTGCCGGTGCGATGGTCAAACAGGGTTCCAGCGTCGTCGTTCAACAGGACATCAACACCCAGTACGACGGCCTGACGTCCGAACAGTTCGGCAAGTTCGGTGATGAGTTCGGGCCGGTCCAGCGCGGTTGTCGTCACCATGATCTTGTCGGCTCCGGCATCCATGGCCTGGCGCGCTGTTGCGACATCACGGACACCACCGCCGACGGTGAGCGGAATCTGGATTTCCGAGGCGATGGCGCGAAAGATCTCAAGGTCAGGCGCGCGCGCTTCGCGGTTGGCGTCGATGTCGAGCACCACCAGTTCGTCGGCACCCTGTGCATTGTGGGCGCGTGCTGTTGAAGGCGGCGCGCCGGCGTCGCGGTGATCTCGAAAGCCCTCGCCCTTCACCAGGCGTCCGCCACGCAGAAGCAGGCTTGGAATGATGCGGTTCTGCGGCAAGGCCTCAGGGCTTCCAGTCCAGAAAACCCTGCAGGACGCGCTCACCGCCAAGCTGGCTTTTCTCAGGGTGGAACTGCACGGCAAACAGTGTCTCATGACAAATCGCCGCGACGATGGGGCCACCGCATTCGACCGTCGCGGCAACGACCTCTTCATCCGTGATGAGACAGTTGCTGTGACAGAAATAGACAAAGCGGTCACGCGCACCGCGCCCGATCAGCCCATCAGCCGCAGGGGTCGTGGAAATCTCGCTCCACCCGGTATGGGGCACGCGGCAGGGCAGATTGGTGTTGTCTTCGATGGGCCCTGCATGGCCTGGGATCCAACCCAGACCGGTATGGCTGCCATATTCTTCCAGGCGTTCGGCCATCATCTGCATGCCGAGACAGATGCCCATGATGGGGGTGCCGCGCATGCGCGCGATGTTGAGCGCCTCGGCCATGCCCGACTGCCGCAGGGCAAGCATGGCGGGTCCGGCGGCTCCGACGCCGGGCAGCACGATGCGTTCGCTGCCGGCAACCTCGTCGGGGTTGCTCGCAAGAACCGGATCGGCGCCTGCCAGATAGAAGGCATTAGCGACCGAACGCAGGTTGCCTGCTCCGTAATCGACAATGGTGACATTCATGGTCTCAGTCGCCGGACTGGATCAGGCCTCGTCGGCACCGCCGACACGGGTCCACTGCTCGAAGTCCCATGGCTTCTGTTCCATTGCATTGGCCTGCGCCCATTCGAGATCCAGCGGCTCGTGCGGACTGACGACATGACCGTTCACGATTTCCATGAAGTCGGCTTCAGAGATGCCGAGGTAATGCAGGAAGACATCCAGCGAGCCCGGACGTTTGCCGTCATAGGCGGCAACCAGGGCCTCGCCCTCGTCACGGCTGAGACGACCGTTGCGGATGTCGATCGAAGCCAGATGGGCCGTGCGTCCAAAGCCGCGCTTGAGATACTTGATGTAGTCACGCACGCCCTGCATGAAACACTCGATCTTCTCGTAGTCATACTCGGGCGGCACACCCTCGACCTCTTCGCCCTGCCAGCCAAGGTCTTCCTTGATCAGATCAACCTGCTTCCTGACATCCCATGGAATGTAGGAACCCAGACACACCGAACGCATGCGCAGGCGGCGCAGGTCGGCCAGCGGTGGATAGGTATAGGGCTTGAGATCACGTGCGGTGACGGGATAGTCGCCGATGGTGTCGTCGAGCATGCCGACCATGTCTTCGGCATTGATGCCCAGATTGACCAGCGTGTTGAAACGCCGCTCGTCGACCTCCTCGTCTTCGTCATAGCCGTAGAACGAGGCGTATTCGGCGCTGGGTTCGCCCCAGATCACCAGCGGCACCTGCTTCTCGACCGCGATACGCATGGGATAGGCAAAGATGCCGGTGTGACAGTGCCAGCAGAAATCGGCACGACGGCGCAATGCTTCGAACATCAGTTTCCTCACGACCTGCCAGTTGGGCGTGAAGGTCATCACGTCGCAACCCAGCTTTCGGAAGGTGCGGATGTTGTTCTCGATCAGGGTCGAGCGCATGAAGCCGTGGTCAAAACGCACGACCAGCGGCTTGAGACCCAGTTCCTTTACCAGATACCAGAGCGTGTAGGTTGAATCCTTGCCGCCGGAGAACGGCACGATGCAGTCGTAATCGTGCTTGCCGCGCACTTCTTCGACCAGCGTCGCAAACTCGGCTTTCTTGGCATCCCAATCGATGCCTGTCTGCTTGAATTCAACCTGCTGGCAGACCGTGCACACACCGCCACCGTCAAACGCCAGCGTCTCGGAAGTCTCAGGCATCACGCAACGGGTGCAGTGTTTCATAGGCTGGCCTCCTGGCCTTTGGCATGGGCATCGGCGTGTTCAACCAGAGCGGCGAGGCCTTCGGCATCAAGCACGTCGCTGTTCTGGTTGCTGGCATAGCGGAAGTCTTCGGAAACCTTTTTCGCACCCATGGCGTCATAGGCGGCCGCACTCCAGTTGTCATAGCCGGGGCACAGCACGAACCGGTCATCGAGTTCCAGCGTCGCGCGGGCATCATCCTCGGTGATCATCACCTCGTGCAGCTTCTCGCCAATACGAATGCCGACATTGTGCATGGGCAGTTCCGGCGCGACCGCCTGGGCGAGATCGGTGACCAGCGAACTTGCGATCTTGGGCACGAAGATTTCACCACCCTGCATCATGGCCAGGCTCGAAAGCACAAAGGCCACGCCCTGTTCCAGGGTAATCCAGAAACGCGTCATGCGCGGATCGGTGATGGGGAGATGATCGGCCTTGTTGGCCTTCAGACTGCGGAAGAGCGGCAGGACGCTGCCGCGCGAACCCAGCACATTGCCGTAACGCACGACGCAGAACGACGCACCGTCATCGCCCGAGAGGTTGTTGGCCGCCACGAAGATCTTGTCAGAGGCCAGCTTGGAGGCGCCATAAAGGTTGATCGGGCTGGCCGCCTTGTCCGTGGAGAGCACGGCGACGCGCTGGACCCCGGTGCGCAGGGAGGCCTTCACGACATTTTCGGCACCATGGATGTTCGTCATGATGCACTCGAACGGATTGTATTCGGCTGCCGGCACATGCTTCAGCGCGGCAGCATGCACCACGATATCGACATCGCGCATGGCCATTTCCAGGCGATCAACATCGCGCACGTCACCAATGAAGTAGCGCATGCAGGGATGGCGTTTGTCGTCGAAACGCCGAGCCATCTGATACTGCTTC
>CALIUG010000047.1 GCA_938048755.1 uncultured Alphaproteobacteria bacterium | reverse complement strand
TTGAAGCAATATCCTGCGTAGCCGAGTTTGTAGGGTCTAGCGAAGCAGACCATTGCTTATCCAGTTCGGCGGCAAAAGCCGCTGGGGTTTCGTATCCCAGGGCCAAGTGCGGTCTCTCCCGGTTGTAGTCCTCCACCCAGGCGGCGATCTCGACCCACGCATGGGCAAGGCTCAGGAACAGGGTCTCGTTGAGTGGCTCGTCGCGCATGCGGCCATTGAAACTCTCGGCGTGGCCGTTCTGCATCCGCTTGCCCGGTGCGATGTAATGCCATGCCGATCTCCCCGCACCATGCCAGCACGGCGTTGCTCGTGAGCTCCGTACCGTTGTCGCTGACGATCATGCCCAGCTTGTCCCGCCGTGCGATGAGTTCGGTCCACTCGCACACGACACGGTGTCCGGAGATCGACATGTCTGGCACCGCCGCCAGGCACTCCTTAGTCACGTCATCGACCACGTTGAGCAAGCGGAACCTTCGGCCTGAAGCCATCTGGTCGTGAACAAAGTCCAGGCTCCAGCGCTGGTTCAACGACGCCAACCAGATAACTTCACTATTTCAAGACGTCATGCTATTTGCCATCCAATCGTGTTGATCGGGCAATTCACCAATAGAGGCCCTAATGGCATTTCAGAGTAATTCCTCAGAAGATATGCGAACCATAACGCGTTGGGCCACGCGGATTTTCGTGCTCGATAACCCATGCCACCACGAGATCAAACAGGGGTTGGCTGACCACTGCTATGCGCTCGAAAATTCCGGACAAGAAGAGAGCACCGTGGCCCCCGGCGCAAAGGGGAACATGTTCGAAAGCAAATTCAATTTCTTTGAACATGACAACGAAGCCGTCCGTCAGTTACGCGACTACTGCCTCGCTTCAGTGCATCGTGTAGGTGCAACAGTCAACGGCAACCTCTGGTTGCCCAACGCACGGGTCCAGGTCAGAGCTATGGAATCCTGGTGCCACATCACCCGGTCAGGTGGTTACCATGATGTTCATGCCCATCCAATGTGTTCATGGTGCGGCATCTACTACATCGATCCGGGCGAGACAGACGCGGCCAAAATGAATGGCTGCAATCGCTTTTATGAGCCCCGTCCCAACGTCGTCCACTTCAGCGACTACGCCACCCAGTATCTCTATCAGGAAGGTTCGATCGACCTGCCCCCCAAGGAAGGGCAGCTCGTTATATTTCCGTCATACATGCGCCACGCCGCTCTGCCGTATTCTGGCCAGGACGACCGTATCGTCGTAGCATTCAACACCGTAACGCAGTGCGTCACACCCGGGGGGGCAGGTTGAGCCCCCACGGATCACCATGTACATGCGGCCAAGCAGTGTTGGCCTGCCCCGATGAGGTGGTCCACCTTCTAAGTTAGAGCCCAGTGGTTATGATCGCCCTGCCGGGCTGACCGGAGCGCAGCGCAGGGTAGACTCATTCACCACCGCTGCACCGCTCACTGACGGCCCTGCCAGTCCTTCCACGACTCAGCAGCTAGGCGCTGGGCTTCTGCGATTTGCTCGCCAGTCATTAGAGAGGTGGCTCAAAATTCTGCCCACAGCAAAGGGGCCGAAAGGTTTATCCTGCTGGCTTGTAAATTTTCATCGCCTTATTTGCTGCCGACAGAACCAGTTCCATATTCAGTTCGTTCAGAACAGAAATACGAGTGAATGCACCACTCGCATGAATTGCCATAGCCAAACCAATTCCTGCAGCCTCATCCGGAACATCCGCCAACACCACAACGTCAAATTCGCCTCGTGTAAACATCACGGAAGCTAACGTTCCCCCGACACTGTCTAGAAGTGCCTTAACGGCTGCCTCACGGTCCGAACCAGCAATGATGCCCTTCATGGCATGGGGGGCGTAACACCCAAGAAAAACTACGCGCATTTTTTCAGTCTCCACGCATTGGCCTATTGCGATTTCTGGGTTGTGAGATGTAGGCCTTTCCATCATCCAACCTATGCCCAAACCGAAATTAAAGATGATACATTGGGTAAGATAGCTATGACACAAAATGAGTAGGATGAGAAAGAAGCCAAAAGTCAGCGGAACAATGGCGGACCGATCGTCACTCTGGTGATCTTCCCGGCCGATCAGGTCTGGTTCACGGTGGGTGAACGCAAAACCTATGGGTCGTCACCTGGGATCGGACGTGCGCTTTGCGACCAATGCGGAACGCCACTGACTATCGAAAGCAGGAAACACACGCCTGCGACCACCGAGTTTCATATCAGCACGTTCGATGAGCCCAAGCAGTTCGTTCTGAACCTACACTGGTACCACATCCGGCGTCTTTCTTGGTTTGATGTTGCCGACGATCTGCTCCGCTATGACGGCCTCGACGCAGATGGCGCGCAGCCCATATCTCACGGCTCCAAGACGAATGGCCACTAGGCAGGTTGCGATCCGGAAGCGCCGCTTCAGTCGCTTTAGAATCCTACTTTCTTGTCGATCATGTTGAGCATTGGCTCACCACTTCGATAGCGTTTGAGGTTCTCAAAAAACGCAGCGGCGACCACCTCGCCGTGCTCATGGAAGTCGCCGCTCATGTGTGGAGAAACGACCACGTTCTCCATGTCCCACAGCGGGCTATCCTGGCCAAGAGGCTCCTCGGTGAACACATCAAGTGCTGCTCCGGCAATCTGGCTATCGCGCAACGCCTCGATCAGTGCTGTCTCGTCGAGGATTTCCCCACGGACCATGTTGATCAAGCGGGCTGATTCTTTCATCGCCGCGAACTGGTTCTCTCCGATCATACCGCGGGTCTCTGGAGTGCTGGGGCAGATCACCACGACATAATCAGCGTTGGCGTTGTCAGACTAAAGCGATCCGGTATCCGAAGATCGTGATGCACCCGCCCTCAGGCCACAAACTGCCGCCACTCGGCTAGGGCAGCGGAGCAGTTTTGCTTGAAGATGTCGCGGCTGTAGAGATGACGTTCCCGATTGAAATGGTTGTGGATTGAAGCATGGACGAAGGCGAACTTTTGCAGGGTCTTCACGTCCCTGAATTTCGACATCGCCCTCTCCCGTCGTCGGAACGGCTGGTGTGAGTTTTCGGCCCGGTTATTGAGCCAGCGTCCACACTTCTGATCGGCGCCATTCCCGATCACATTCATCGCTGCGCGATAAGACCGGAGCCGGTCCGTCACGATCACCTTTGGCTGGCCATAACGCTTCGTCGCACGCTTCAGGAATTTGAGCGCAGCCCTGCGGTCCCGCCGTTTCGTAACAAAAACCTCCAGCACTTCACCCTCATGGTCAACCGCGCGCCACAGGTAATGTGTCTCACTGTTGATCCTAACGAACACCTCGTCCAGATGCCAGCGCCAGTTAGAGTACAGGCGGCAATGAACCCGTCGTTTCCAGATCTCAGCGGCAAACATCGGCCCGAAACGGTTCCACCAGAACTGCACCGTCTCATGACAGATGTCGATGCCCCGTTCGAACAGAAGATCTTCGACCTGGCGGAGCGATAACGGATACCGGATGTACATCATCACCGTCAGGCGGATGATCTCGGGGGAACTGTTGAAATAACGGAACGGATTTCTCATCGTCGAATGCTAGGTGTTTAGTCCCGGCATTTGGTGGATCGGATCGAGGATGAATCTTTGTGGTTCGGAAGTCCAGATCTTGCAGATATATTCGTACGGTGTGAGGCCGCTGAGGGTCTTGAGCCTTCTGGCGAAATTGTAGGCGGCCATAAAGTCTGCGAGGTGCACGCGAAGCTGATCGTGGCTGTCGTAGTGGTAACGCTTGACGGTGGCTTCTTTGATCGTTCGGTTCATGCGCTCGACCTGGCCGTTCGTCCAGGGGTGGTTTGGCTTGGTCAGGCGATGCTCGATCCCGTTTGCGGTGCAGATCATGTCGAAGCGCATGGGCCGGGAGTAGATGGTGTTCCGGTTTCTTGGCTGCTCGGCGAACTGGATGCCGTTGTCTGTCAGGATGGTGTGAATACGATAGGGGACTGCGTCCAAGAGGGTTTCGAGGAACTCCCAGGCCGTCTTGCGGTTCGCTTTGTCGACCAGCCGTGTCACTGCGAACTTGCTGGTTCGGTCAATCGCCACAAAGAGATAGAGCTTACACTCATCGGTGCGCACCTTGGCGATATCGACATGGAAGTATCCGATGGGATAGCGTTTGAACTTCTGGCGTTTCGGTTTGTCGCCCTCCATATCGGGCAGCCGGGATATCCCATGGCGCTGAAGGCAGCGATGCAGCGAAGAGCGCGTCAGGTGCGCGATTGTCGGCTGCAAGGCGTATAGGCAATCATCCAGCGGTAACAGCGTATGACGACGGAAGGCGACAACCATCGCCTCCTCATCTTGGCTCAGAACAGTTGAGCGCGGTTCGCTCGGGCCCGTCTTGCGGTCCTCCAACGTCTCGCGCTTGCGCCACTTGGCGACCGTCTTGACATTGATGCCCAGCTGCCGGCTCAGCGCCGCGTTCGTAGCTTGCGATCGCTGTATTGCTGCTCGGATGGCGTGCGTGGTCGTGGCGCAGCCGTGACGTATCTGTCCCATAATGCTTCCTTCCATTCCAAGGAATGGATCGCACCATCAAACCATGGGATCAAACACCTAAGCTTCGACCCAATTCACCTCAACGCCAATTTGGTCTGACACTGTCTCCAGAGGCCCTGACGTTCAGCAGAACCTTGGTATGCTCTTGCTGGGCCTGTTTTCCTCTTTACCTCTTGCGACAAGGGGCAAATTCTCAACTCCACTGTCCAGGGGCCTTGCCCGGTCCACACCCAAGCTCATAGTATCTGCTCGCCCGGCTCGGCTTGACCGCCATGCCGTGCCAAACGCTGCCGCCAACTACCATCAGGAGCCAGGTTACATGGATCACTCTGCCGTTCGCGTGCAGGAACTCAATCCTGCCAAGCTTGCAATGCTGTTTCTCAAACAGTTCGGCATGAGCAAGGTTGCCAAGGGCGAAACCGTGATGCTGGTCAGTGACCTGCAGACCCGACGCGAGTTCATCGCTGCAGCGTTTGCTGCCTGTGACGAGTTGGGTGCCGATGCCTATGAGATGTGCGTCAACTCCGTACCTTCGTGGACCAAGGTGGGCGTGCCCACAATCGGCCAGTGCAAGGGAACGCTGGAGGCCGCAAAAGCTGCCGACCTAATTGTGGTCTTTCATGTTCCGCTCTTTACACGTTGGCTCAAGGACGTGATGGACGAAGGTGTGCGGGTGCTCATGATCATCGATGCGCCCGATGACCTTGAACAGCTCATGTCACCTCCAGGACTGAAGGAAGCCGTGCTTTATGGTGACGGCCTCTACAAGAAAACCCGTGAGGTTCGTGTGACCAGCGAGGCCGGAACCGACCTTACCTATTCCTGCGGCGAATATCCCGTGATGAGCCAATGGGGCATTGCCGATGAGCCCGGTCATTTCGATCATTGGGGTGGCGGTCATATCCATACCTTCCCCAACGAAGGTTCAGCCAATGGTACTGTGGTGTTCCAGCCCGGTGATATCGTGATTCTGCCCTATTGCCGTTATGTCCAGGACCCCGTGCGGCTTGAAATCAAGGACGGTTTCATTGTCAGTGTTGAGGGCGGCCTTGATGCCAAACTCATGACCGACTGGCTCGACGACAACAAAGAGAGCCCTGACGACCAGGACCCCTATGCCATTTCGCATCTTGGATGGGGCCTCAACCCACAGGCCCTTTGGCATGGGCTGGGCCTCAATGGTGATGAGCCTGAACGCAGCCGGGCCGCAGCACGCACCTTCCCCGGCAACTTCCTTTTCTCCACGGGCCCCAACACCCAGGGCGGAGGCAAGCGCAACACCCGAGGTCATTACGATGTTCCCATGCGTGACTGCACCATGATGCTCGATAATCAGGTGATCATCGAAAAGGGTCGCATTGTTGATCCCAGGATGGTCGTTGAACGTGTGCGTCGTTAGGGAATCGGCATGAAGTTTGAAGACAGCTTTGTTGTTGCCGCCTCTCCTGCCAACGTCTGGCGTGCTATCACCGATCCCGGTGTGATTGCATCCTGCCTGCCTGGATGTGAAGACATCGAGGCCTTGTCGCCGACGTCATACCGCGCGGGCATCCGTGTCGAGGTTGGTCCGATCAAGGCGACCTTCCGTGTAGAGGTTGAGCTCACCGATCAGGACATGCCAAATTTCGTGCGCTGCATCACCAAAGGCGAAGAAGGCACCCGCGCGAGCATGCTGCAAGCAACCAGCGAGCTGACCCTGCGGGACATCGATGGCGCCTCGACCGAAGTGGCTTATGACTCTGATGTTTCCGTGACAGGCCGGCTCGGCAAGTTCGGACTGGGCGTCATGAAAAAGAAGGCAGAAAGCCTGGGTCGCACCTTTGCCGACAACTTCCGTGTACAGGTGGAGGCAGCATGATGACACAAACCATGATCGCGCCCGAAACCCTGGAAGACGCACTTGCCGCAATGCATGCGGAACCAGGCAGTATGGCTCTCGCAGGCGGGGCCACCCTGGTCGCCATGATGAATGCCGGTCTGGTCGAACCAGACAGCCTGGTCGCCCTGCGTCATGTCGATACCTTGCGCGCCACACGCCAGCTTGATGACGGCGGCATTGAACTCGGCGCCATGCGGCGTCACCGTGAGACAGCTCTGGAAACTCCATTCAAGGACGGGCAAACCGTTCTGAGCCACGCAGCAAGCCAGATTGCCAACCCCACAGTGCGCAACATGGGCACCCTTGGCGGCTCCATCGCCTTTAATGATCCCGGCGCCGATTATCCCGCAGCCCTCGTTGCAGCCAATGCCACCATTCTGATTGCCGGAGCAACCGGCACCAGGGAGGTCGCCGCAGAAGCATTTTTTGTCGACTGGTACACGACTGCACTTGAAGCTGGCGAGCTGGTTGCCGGTGTACGTGTCCCTGCTGCGCCGGTTGGCAGCATCGGTCATTATGAAAAACTGGCCCGTATTGCCGGAGATTTTGCCATGGCTTCCGTCGCCCTGCAGGTCACGTGGTCTGGCGATAGCATCGCAGCAGCACGCATCGCCATTGGCGGCTGCGGCCCAACACCCCTTCACCTTGCCGAAGCCGATGATATGCTTATCGGCTTGGGCGCTGACAGCGATGCTTTGGGCAAGGCCGGCCTTCTGCTGGCACAAGCTGCCGATCCAGTCGATGACGTGCGCGCCAGTGCCGATTACAGACGCAAAGTCATTCCCCGCCTGTTGGCCAAGGCAATGCGCGAGATCGCTCCGGCCCGGGAGGCAGCATGACAGAAATGGTAACCCTGCGGGTCAACGGACGCGAACACCCCTGCCGCGCCGGCATCGCCACCACGCTGCTCACTGTCCTGCGCGATCAGTGCGAGCTGCCCGGCACCAAGCGCGGTTGCAATCAGGGGGTTTGTGGAGCCTGTTCGGTCCTGGTCGACGGCAAACCCGTTCGCGCCTGCCTCACACTGGCAACCGATTGCGAGGACCGCGAGGTCACGACCATTGAAGGCGTCGGCACCCCTGCCCGGCCGAACGCCGTGCAGCAGGCACTGATCGATACCGGTGCTGTTCAGTGCGGTTTCTGTACGCCCGGCATGGTAATCGCGGCGACAGCACTGCTGGAAGAACATTCAGGTGCCGATATCGAGACCATCCGGCAGGGACTATCAGGTAATCTATGCCGTTGTTCAGGTTATCGCAAGATTGTCGAAGCCGTGAGCCTGGCTGCCCGGAGGACCGCATCATGAGCGGTGAAAACGAAGCTGGCGCAGTCGGACAGAGCATTCCGCGCCTCGAGGTTCGCGAAAAGACAACCGGACGCGCTCAGTACATTGCCGACATGAGCCGGCCAGGCATGCTGCACGGTGCCATATTGCAAAGCCCCTATGCCCATGCACGAATCCTCAGCTACGACGTGTCGGAAGCCCTCGCGATGCCGGGCGTTGTTGATGTCCTGACCGGTGATGATTTGGGTGATGGCCGCATGGGCGCCTTCATCAAGGACGAACATGCCATTGCCAAACACAAGGTGCGTTATGTCGGTGAGCCCGTTGCTGCCGTGGCTGCAGAAACCGAAACCATCGCACGGTGGGCCGCCCGGCTTATCCAGATTGAATACGAGGAGCTCGCCGCTGTACTGACGCCCGATGAAGGGCTGGCCGATGATGCACCCATCATCCACGAAGACCTTGAGGATTACATCAAGGTGTTCCCGGCGGTTTGCGGCGGCAACCTCGTGTCACGCACCGAGCTTTCCCAGGGCGATCTCGACAAGGGTTTTGCCGAAGCCGACTTCATTGTTGAAGGCACCTATGAAACCCCGGCCCAGGCTCATCTGGCCATCGAGCCTTGTGGTGCCCTGGCAGAGATGGATGCCAGTGGGCGCGTTACCCTGTGGTCGGCCAATCAGTCGGTGTTCAGGGTCCAGGCCAATGTTTGCGAAAGTCTTGGCCTTCCCATGTCCAAGTTGCGCAGCCTGACGCCACGTATCGGCGGCGGATTCGGCAACAAGATGGAGGCCCATGTGCAGCCCCTTGTGGTGGCACTAGCCATGCGAACGGGACGTCCCGTGAAGCTGATCTTCTCGCGCGAAGAGGACTTCGAATGTGTGCGCGCGCGCCACCCCATGCGTGTTCGCTGCAAGACCGGCGTCAGGAATGACGGAACGCTGGTTGCCCGCGATGTCGAAGTCCTGCTCGACTGCGGAGCCTATGGGGACGATAGCCCCGGCGTGCTGGGCTACTCCCTGCTCATGGCGCGCGGCCCCTACAACATTCCCAATGTTCGCAGCGTTGGTCGGCTCGTCTACACCAACAAGATGCGCTTTGGAGCGTTCCGTGGCTTTGGCAATCCCAAGGTCAACTTTGCCGGTGAAACGCAGATTGACGAGATCGCAGAACATCTGGGCATGGACCCCATCGACCTGCGCCTCAAGAACATCGTTGCAACCGGTGACACCTGGATGGGCGGGAGCGTTCTGGCTTCCTGTGGTCTCAGGGAATGCATCGATGCAGCGCGTGAAGCTTCCAACTGGGACCAGCGCGACTTGCCCCAGACGCCAGGCAAGCGACGCGGCATGGGTGTGGCCTGTGCCGCCCACATCTCTGGCCTTCTGGGTACCGGCGCCATCGTGCGTGTGCTCGAAGACGGTTCGGTTGCTCTAAACACCGGCGCAGTCGATATCGGGCAGGGTTCCGATACCGTACTCACCCAGATGTGTGCAGAAGCTCTGCAAGTTCCCGTGGATCGCGTCAGTGTGGCGAGCCCTGATACCGATGGCTCGCCCTACAACTGGGGCACCACCGCAAGCCGTGTCACCTATACGACCGGGCGCGCCGTTGTTGGTGCTGCGGCAGAGGTCGAGCGCCAGTTGCGCGACCACGCAGCTGAAATGATGGAATGTTCCCAGGAAGATCTTGAACTGCGTCCCGGTGGTCTGATCGGAATCAAGGGCGTGCCCGGCAAACAGGTCAGCTTTCATGAGATATCGCTGCGCGCGCACTGGCGCGCAGGTGGTCCCATCGTGGGCCATCACACCTGGGTTTTCGATCAGCCGACCATCGACCCCAAGCGGGCAGTTGCACATGGCCTGCCTTTCCCCCAGATCGGGGTCTACAGCTTCGCCGCCTTTGTCGTGGAAGTCGAAGTTGATGAAGCCAGCGGCAAGGCCGATGTGACCCGCGCCTGGATGGCCGTGGATGTTGGCCGTGCAATCAACCCCGGTTCTGTCGAAGGACAGATGGAAGGTGGTTTTGTACAGGGTATGGGCTTTGCCCTGACCGAGGAAATGGTCTGGGACGATGCCCGCCTGATCAATCCCAGCCTGCTCGACTATAAGGTGCCGACAACCCTCGACACCCCTCATGAACTCCACACCATCATCATTGAAGCCGCAGAACCCGATGGTCCCTTCGGAGCCAAGGGTGTGGGAGAGATCGGGCTGGTGCCCGTGCCCGCCGCCATCGCCAATGCCATTGCAGATGCCTGTAACATCCGCCTGACCACGCTACCGATGAAACCAGAACGGGTCCTCGATGCCATGGAACAAGCCGCTCATGGTTCTTGACTATCCACCACAGGAGCCCTTCTCGGAAGTCGGCCGGAAATATCACGAGGAAGTCTCGCGCCTGGGGTCCGGCGTTGTTGCAGCCACCAAGGTGTCCTTTGGTGCCGACCCCTATCAGTCGCTTGCGGTTTTTCCTGCAGCCGAGCCCAGCGGAGATGTGCTGCTGTTCTGGCATGGCGGTGGCTGGACCAATGGCTACAAGGAGTGGCTCTTCTTCATGGCTCCGGCACTCAACGATGCCGGCATTACCTTTGTGAGCGCGGGATACCGCCTGGCGCCCCAGCACCTGTTTCCCGCAGGGCCGGAAGATGCCCGAGATGCCCTGGCATGGGTTCACGGAAACATCGCGGACTACGGCGGAAACCCGGACCGCATCTTCATTGGCGGGCATTCCGCAGGCGGGCACTACGCAAGCCTGATCGCTCTGGGCAACAGCGCATCCAGCGTGCGCGGCGTCTTGCCTATCTCCGGGGTATTCCTGTTTGGCAAGGGCTCGGGACTATCACAAAATCCACGATTCCTTGGCGAGACCGGTGACGAACATGCGGCCAGCCCGCTGGCGGCGATTTCCGGTAAACCACCGCCTTTCCTTCTTGCCCATGGTGGCAAGGACTTTCCCCATCTCATCGAGCAGGCCCACGCCATGGAATCAGCACTTCTGGCGGCAGGCAGTGATGCAAGCCGCATCGTGCTTGGGGACTGCAACCATTTCGAGGCAAGCTATGTGAGTGGCCAAACCAAGGGGCCATGGCTTGAAAATGCGGTTGCGTGGATGCACAACCACTGATCATGTAAAAAAGAGTTCTGGCTGCAAAGGCCAGTAAAATTAGGGAGACGAAGGTATGAGACGTTTTTTTGCGGCCACAGCTGCTGCTGTGATCATAGCAATGGGGCTGGGTTCCGCCTTGGCTTCCGATCCCGTGAGGATCGGATTTTCAATTGCCCAGACAGGGCTTTTTTCGCAGGCTGCACCATCACAGATGACGGCCTATGAGCTGTGGCGCGATGACGTCAATGCAGCCGGCGGTCTCAACGTTGCTGGCGAGCAGCGCATGGTGGAATTCGTCTTCTATGACGACGAAAGTGATCCCTCCAAGACCGCACAGATCTATGAAAAACTGATCACCGACGATCAGGTGGACCTGTTGATTGCGCCCTGGGGCACGCCCAGCCATCTCGCTCTGGCAGGTGTACTCGAGGCCCATCAGTTCCCCATGGTCGGCAACACTGCAGCTTCGGTAGCAATCCGTGAAGTTGCCCCAGGCAACATCTGGTTTCCAACCTCGGCCATCCCCGATCACATCGGTCCGAACCTGGCTGCTCTGGCCAAACAATCCGGCGTGACCAAGGTCGCCGTAATTGCCAACCTGTTGCCCTTTGCACAGGAGAACTTGCAGTTTCTCGTTCCCGCGCTTGATGCAGAAGGTATCGAGATCGTGGTGAACGAAAGTTACCCGCCCGATATTGCTGACATGACCACCCTCCTGGTCGAGATCAAGGAAAGCGGTGCCGATGGCGTGATCGCGCTGAGCTACCCGGCAGACAGCTTCCTCTATCAGGGCCAGGCGACAGAGCTTGGTGTTGATGCGCCATTCCAGTTTCTGCTGGTAGGCCCCACAATTTCGGCCTTTGCCGATGCCTTTGGTGAAGGCTCAAGTGGTCTTGTCACCCTGGGCCACTGGAGCCCCCATCAGGACGCATGGCCCCGTGCGCGTCCGTTCTATGATGCCTATGTCGAGCGATTTGGCATGCGCCCTGACTATCTCGATACCGCGCTGGCCTATATGTCGCTCGAGATTCTCGAGCAGGCTGTCGCCGAGGTGGGCCTTGATCACGACAAGCTGCGCGAAGTGATTTCCAGCGGCACCTTCGAGACGATCAACGGACCGGTTCATTTTACGGGCGTGGAAAACGACACCACGCCAACAGCTTTCCTGCAGTTACAGGATGGTGAGATGCATCTGGTTTGGCCGGCATCCATC
>CALIUG010000046.1 GCA_938048755.1 uncultured Alphaproteobacteria bacterium | reverse complement strand
GGTTCCTGCCGGCGGCTACCTGAGCGTTGAAACCGTCGGCGGACCGGTCCTGCTTCTGAACGATGCCGACGGCGTCCTGCGCGCCGTTGCCAACACCTGTCGGCACCGCGGTGCACGGCTGACGGAAGGTTCGGCAACCTGTGCCCGTATTGTCTGCCCCTACCACGCCTGGAGTTATCGTCTGGACGGCAGCCTGGCCGGTGCGCCGGGCATGGATGCCACGACAGGGTTCGACCCGGAGGCCCATGGCCTGACACCGATACGAATGGCGGTCTGGGCCGGGTTCGTCTTTGTCTGCTACAGCGAGACCACGCCCGATCTCCAGACCTATTTCGGCGACATGACCCATCGTCTGGGCAGCCACGGGTTCGAGGACTTTGTCTGTGTCCGCAAACGCACCTACGACGTTGGCGCGAACTGGAAGCTGATCGCCGAGAACGCCATGGAGGCCTATCACACCGGCTCGGTCCATGGCGCGTCCCTGGGTCAGCAGACCGCGCGCGACCTCACGACATCGGGCCACTGGGATGCCATTCAGGTACTCCAGGAAACCTCGATTGCCGTGCTGCCCGGCGAGCAGATCCCCTTTGCCCAGGTCGAAGGGCTTTCCGATGAGGCCGCGGCCGGGACCTACTTCACGACGCTGCACCCCAACACGCAGTTTGCCTGCGTACAGGACAGCATGTGGTGGATGAACTATCGTCCCATCGCTGCCAACCGCACCATCTTACAGTCCGGCCAGTGTTTCCCGCGCAAGACCGTGGAACGCGAGGATTTCGAGCAGGGCGCCGCCCCCTACTTCCTGCGCTGGGATACCGGCATCGACGAAGACAACACGATCTGCGAAGCACAGCAGGCCGGTCTCTCGTCCCTGCTGCACCGGCCCGGGCGTCTTTCGGAGCGCGAGACCCGCGTGCATCGCCTCAACAACTGGGTTCTCGATCAGGTACTCGACGAAGACCACACCGGGCGTCGTATCTGACGTGGCCAGGTCGCGCCTGATCGCAACGTTTGTCGGCATGTTCGCCATCCTGATCTGGTCGACCGGCGGGCCGGTCTATACCTATGTCAGCGCGGTTCCACCGCTGCAGATGATTGCCATGACTTTCATCCAGTTCATCCTGATCATGGCCGTGATCTGGCGCCTGCGTGGCGAACCGATCCGCGAAAAGTTTGCCCTGCCGGCAAAGGTCTGGCTCGTCGGCATTGCGGGCCCGTGGGGCTACACGATCTGTTTCTTTGTCTCCTACAAGATCATCCCGCCGGTCGATGCCAGCCTGTTGCTGCTGTCCTGGCCCATCATGCTCCTGGTCGGCAACGCCGCCCTGCGCGGACGACGCATCCGCTGGTGGCACGGTGTGGGCGCGGTCGCAGGGTTCAGCGGCGCAGCCATCCTGGTGATCGGGCGCAGCGACGCTGATCTGGGCGGCGGCGGGCCGCTTTACGGCTATGTCATTGCCCTGGCCGGTGCCGTGGCGTTCGCCGCCTATAACATCGGCCGCAGCAAATGGGACGACGTTCCGACCGACGCCGGAGCTCTTTTCTGTTTCGGGGGTGCGGGACTTTCGGCCATCCTGCACCTTGTTTTTGAAACCACGGTGATGCCCGATGCCACCGCCTGGGCAGCGATCCTGATGCTGGGCGCGCTCAATACGGCTGCGGCACTCTTTGCCTGGGATTACTCCGTCAAGCATGGTCATGTGCGCGCGCTGGTATCGCTGAGCTACATGATCCCGCTCTTTGCCGCACTCATCCTGATCGCGATCGGAGCCAGCACCTTCACGCTGGCGGTCGGCATTGCCTGCGTCCTCATCGTTGCCGGTGCCTTCATCGGCTCGCGCGATCTCTTCATGAAGGAAAGCACAGAGACATGACCCGCCTTGCCGCCACCCTGATCGGGGGGACCGCTGTGGCCATGTGGGCTGCCCTGGCGGCGCTGACAGCGACCAGCGGTGCCGTGCCGCCGCTCCAGCTTTCTGCCATGACCTTTGCCATCGCGACTGTCGCCCTGTCTCTGGGCGCGCGCCTTGCCGGGCGCAACGTCCTTGCACTTGTGCGCCAGCCGTTACCGGTCTGGATTCTGGGTGTGGGTGGCCTCTTTGGCTACCACGCGCTCTACTTCACGGCGCTGCGCAACGCGCCCGCGGCCGAAGCGAGCCTGATCGCCTATCTCTGGCCCCTGCTGATCGTCGTGTTCTCGGCCCTGCTGCCGGGCGAGAGGCTGCGCTGGTATCACATTGCCGGCGGTCTGGCAGGGTTTGTCGGATCGGCTCTGCTGATCACGGGGGGAAGCCTGGGCGGGTTCCAGTCGGAGTATGCCTTCGGCTACGCCATGGCCTTTGCCTGCGCCTTTACCTGGAGCGGGTATTCCGTCCTGTCACGCCGTTTTGCCAAGGTGCCCAGCGATGTCGTCGCGCTGTTCTGCGGCGCGACCGCCGTGTTTTCCCTGCTCAGCCATCTGGCGTTCGAAACGACTGCCTGGCCCCACGGCATGCAGTGGCTTTCGGTTCTGGGGCTTGGCCTGGGACCCGTCGGCCTTGCTTTCCTGACCTGGGACATCGGCGTCAAGAAGGGCGACATCAAAGCGTTGGGCGCAGCCTCCTATGCCACGCCCCTCTTCTCGACCTTGCTCCTGATCGCCCTGGGCATGACAACGGCCACCGGCCCCATCCTGATCGCCTGCGCCCTGATCGTCGGCGGCGCCGTGCTGGCGTCCGGGGACTTCTGGTCGCGCAAACGGCCCTAGAACAAGATTCACGGTTCTGATGGAATCGTTCAGAACCGTGAATCAGTCTCTAGCGCGAACCCAGAAATGCCTGCATGTGAAACTCGGCCTGTTCGGGCAGATAGGTCATGTCGCGGCCTACCGGACAGGCGCGCCGCGCCCGGCAACCCAGTTCGAGACAGTCGGCACCTTCCGCCCGACGCAGATGGTCCGCGCAGGCGGGCACGTCGTAGCCTTCGGGCCCGAAAGCATCGACCGGGCAGGTTCTAAGGCAGGGTTTGTCGGCGCAGCTTTCGCAGGGTGACGCCACATCGGAGCGCTCCGGCAGCCCCTCCAGGGATTCACGGAACACCAGCACCCCACGATAGGCGTGCCAGAGACCATGTTCGGGATGGATCAGCATGCCGATGGGCGAGGGAAAGACCGGCTCGGCACGTTGTGCCCAGCGCTGAAACGGGAACCATGGCGGCCCATCGAACGGATAAACCACCTGTGCACCAAGCTCGGATGCAAGGGGATCGAGAACGCGCCGGGTCCAGCGGTTCATGGCATCGGGTTCGTCGCGCCGCGCTTGCGCAAAGGCCTGCCACTTGGCAGGCCCGGCATTGCCGACCATGACCGCGCAAGTCGAGTCTTCCGGCAACCCATCTTCCACCTGCGGAACGAATCCACCACGCGCCAGAAGGCCATGCGGGGCAAGGGCCGCGGCGATCGTTTCGTAATGCATGTGCGTTCAGCCCGGTGGTGTGGTTCCGACCATCGAGGGGCGTTTCGCGAAGGGCTCGTACCAGGCGGCCAGTTTGGGATGACCGTCGCGCCAGCCCAGGTCACCCAGGCGGAAATCGACATAACCCAGCGCGGCACCCGTGCTGATGGTCGAAAGGTCGACGGCGTCGCCCATGGCTTCGATCTCACCCTCAAGCGCGTCAATCGCTCGCTGGATCTTGCCGCGCTGACGGTTGATCGCGTCGCTCCAGATCTTGTCGTCGGGACGGCGGGTTTCCATCACACTTGCCACACCGGCCTCCATGATGCCATCGGCCAGAGCGTGTCGGCGCAACACTGTGGTGCGCGCGGCATGGTCACCGGGAATCAGTTGGGGGCCTGAACCCAGGCCATCGAGATAACTCACGATGACCAGACTGTCGTAGAGGGCCGTGCCATCGTCGAGCACGAGGGCCGGAACCTTCTCAAGCGGGTTCTCGGCGCGCAGCTCTCCGTTCTCCATGGTCTGGGGACCGGTGAGTTCGATCTGATCGGCCAGTCCCCGTTCGTGGGCAGCGATCAGGACCTTGCGGACAAAAGGTGACGTGGGGCTGTTATGGAGTTTCATGGTGTGTTTCCTGATGAACGGTTTGCTTTTTCTATCATGAGAAACGGATTCGCGAGCCAGCTTTTCATCGGTCGCCGAATGAACCTCCCGTGGTAACGCCCGCGACCATGTCCTCTACCATTTGCTCAATCGCAGCTTGAGCCGCTGTATCGACCATGGGCTCCCAGATACGCTCGGATTGCGCTACGACATGAGCCCACACAGCCAGATAACGCTCGCCCAGCACATCGTCGCTCATAGCTGCGTTCTGTCCCTCTGACTGCATGATTTCGATCAACGCCAAAAGATCCTGCCTGTCGAGCGACTGATCAACGAACACGCGCAGTTCCTCTTCTGCCGTGGGGCGCTGGGCTTCAACGAATTGCGCATGATAGTCCGCAAAGAGGTCGATCAGTTTGTCCGACCAACCGTTGCCATCCCGACGCAGGGCGTCAGACCAGTAGTTCCGACGAGCGGTCGTAACGATGTTCCACCGATCGCCGATCCCGGATTCCAGCAGAAACTGTTGGAAAACTTGCGGGTCGGACCTCTGGTCCTGATCGGCATGCGTTGCTCCGGGAAGCCAAATCAAGCCCAGGAAACACAACAGGCGAACCGCTGTCATACGCCGACTCATTACACCTCCTCTCGCCGCACGAGGCATTGATGCGTAAGCTGCGATCCTGCGGTTGTGCACACGACCGAACCGGATATGGATCAATGTATCAGGATGTTGCCGATCTCAATGCGTTTTATCGCGCTCCCCTCGGGCAGGTCGCACGGCGGCTGATGCTGGCGCGTTTCCGCGCCCTGTGGCCGGATGTCTCAGGCGCCCGGTTGATGGGGTTGGGTTATACGACGCCCTATCTGCGTGTCTTCCAGGAGGAAGCCCAGAGTGTCATGGCCTTTGCCCCGGCAGCCCAGGGTGTGTTGCGGTGGCCACAGGAAGGCACGGCGCAGGTCAGCCTGACCGACGAATTTGCCCTGCCCCTGGCCGACGAAAGCATGGACCGCATCCTGATGGTCCATGTACTGGAGCACAGCGAGGCGCGTTCGGCCATGATGCGCGAGGTCTGGCGCGTGATGGCGCCCGGCGGGCGGCTTCTGGTCGCCGTTGCCAACCGGCGCGGTATCTGGTCGCGAGCCGATCACACCCCCTTCGGCCATGGCTCACCGTTCAACGACAATCAGATCGACCGGCTGCTGAGAACCAGCATGTTCACACCCCTGGCCACAGAGTTTGCGCTTTATGTGCCACCCAGCCAGCGCGGGCTTGCGTTGTGGTCGGCGCCGGCCTGGGAGCGCCTGGGACGCCAATGGGGCCTACCGCTTCCAGGTGTCGTGCTGGTTGAGGCAACCAAACAGATGTATGGCGCGATCCCCACGGCGCGCCGCCGCAGCCTGCGCCAGAGAATTCTTGTCCCCGCGAGCCAGTAACCTGGCGTTTTCCAGTTCCCTCAGCCGCCGCGCGGCTTACCGCGCCGCTTCTTTGGTGCCTCGGGACGAAACAGTTCGAACACCGCCTGCTCGGAAAACAGGTTCGCCTGCCCCTCGAAGTTCGGCTTGATTACCGTGACTTCCGTGCCCTTGGAGATGCCATAGGCACGGCCAACACGGATGCCCAGCATCCGGGTCAGATCAAGAAAGTCCCGTACGGTGCAGGGCCGGATGTTCGCGGTCTCGAACCACGGGGTCGAAAGCGTGCGGGTATGGGGCATACGCCCACGCGTCACCATGGACATGCGCGCGCGCCAGTGACCGTAGTTGAGGATCGATACGATGGCAGTATCGGCAATGCGAAGAAGCTGGCCCAGCACATCACGGGGATGATGCACCGCCTGCATCGTATGGCTCAGAATCACGTAATCGAAGCTGTCATCTGGATAGTCGACCAGATGCCGGTCGGCATCACCCTGCACAACGGGCAGACCGCGCGCGACACAGGCGTTCACGCCGGTCTGGCTGATCTCCATGCCGCGGCCGTCGCATCCCTGTTCCTTGACCAGGTATTCCAGCAGCGCACCATCGTCACAGCCGACATCCAGCAGCCGTGATTCCGGCTCGATCATGCTCGCGACCAGCCCCAGATCCGGACGCAGGCCAAAGGCGTTTTCGCCCAGAATAAATCGGTCGCGAGCGCCGCTCAGCAAACTCATGGCTCAGATCCCCGCTTCGCGCGCAACGCTGTCGATGAACCCGCCCGCCGTCGCGAAGAGATCGGGTTCGTCCAGCAGGAAGGCATCGTGGCCCTTGTCGCTTTCGATCTCCACGAAGCTGACATTGGCGCCGGCACGGTTGAGCGAACGCACGACTTCCTTGCTTTCGGACGTCGGAAACAGCCAGTCGCTGGTGAAACTCACCAGCAGAAACCGCGTTTCGATATCCTTCCATGCATTGGCGAGGTCACCGTCGAATTCGGTTTCCAGGTCGAAATAATCCATTGCCCGGGTGATGTAGAGATAGGCATTGGCGTCGAACCGGTTGACGAAGGTCGAGCCCTGATGGCGCAGGTAGCTCTCGACCTGGAAGTCGGCATCGAAACCATAGGACTTGTTGAAGCGGTCCTGAAGGGAACGCCCGAACTTGCGCCACAGGGCCGGCTCGGAAAGATAGGTGATGTGGGCTGCCATGCGCGCGACCGAAAGGCCCGATTCCGGCCGTTTGCCTTCCTTGTAGTAGAGCCCGTTGCACCAGTCGGGATCGGCCATGATCGCCTGTCGGCCAACCTCGTGAAACGCGATGTTCTGGGCCGAATGGCGTGCGGCACCGGCAATGCAGACTGCGCTTTCGACGCGCTCACGGTGGCGCGCGGCCCATTCCAGAACCTGCATGCCGCCCATGGAACCACCCACGACACACAGGATCTTTTCGATGCCCAACTCGTCCATCAGCATAACCTGAGCATTCACCATGTCGCGGATCGTGATCACCGGAAAGTTGGTGCCGTAAAGCTCACCGGTCTTGGGATTGACCGCGGCCGGTCCGGTCGTGCCCATGCAGCCGCCCAGGCAGTTGGGGCACACGACAAAAAAGCGGTCGGTGTCGATGGGTTTGCCGGGGCCAACCATGGATTCCCACCAACCGTCCTTGCCCGTGATCGGGTGCGTGCCCACGGCATACTGGTCGCCGGTCAGGGCATGGCAGATCAGCACCACATTGGAGCGATCCTCGTTGAGCGTACCCCAGGTCTGATAGGCCACGGTGACCGGGCCCAGGGTTGCGCCGGATTCAAGCGTAATGTCGGCGCCATCGCGCAACACCACCCGATGCCCGGGCAGGCTTTCCTGAATCTCGTGTATGGCGGGTCCCGCCTGGGTCATTGTCACCTCGGCCCCTTGATCAACGGGGTATCTGAAGGCTGATTTGTCAGCTTGGCGGAGCGGCCCTTTGGGTAGGGAGCAGCGTCCCCTATGTCAATGTTTTCTTTGCTTTTCCCCCTTCCCTTAACTAAAAAACGCTGCTTCAGGGAAAGCAGGAAACGCCACCGCCGTGTCATCTTCGGACGATCAACTCGCCCGCCTGCGTCGCGAGATCGACGCGGTCGACGATGCGCTCCACGACCTCATCATGCGCCGCGCGGCGCTGGTGGACGACGTTGCTGCGGCCAAACGCCAGGCCGGAACCCTTTCGACCTATCTGCGGCCGGGCCGGGAAGCGGCCATTCTACGCCGCCTGGCAACACGCAATTCCGGCACCTTTCCAACCCCTGCCCTGTTACGCATCTGGCGCGAACTGCTGTGTGCCATGCTGCCCGTTCAGGGCCCGTTTTCCATTGTCGTGGGCGGCAACAGCACGCCGCTCTGGGACACGGCGCGCGATTTCTATGGGTCCGATTCCAACATGCGTGCTGTGCCCGACGGCATCGAGGCCGCACAGACAGTTGCCGATGGCAACGCCGAACTGGCCGTCGTCGATGCCGGTGATCAGAAGCTTCTCACGACCATGGCACGCGGCGAGAACGCCACGACTCATGTTGTGTCACGCCTGCCTTTCATCGCCATGCGTCCGGAAACCGGCAATCGCGCCGATGCGCTCGTCCTTTCGCGCAACGCTCCCGAAGCCAGCGGTGATGACCACACCGTTCTGGCCTTCGATGCCGACCCCCAGGACGCTCTTTCCTCCGCTGGCCTTGTTGTTGCCGACTGGCATCGCTGGCCCGGTCTCTGGATCGCAGAGGTGGAAGGTTTTCACGACGGCGGCGCAAGCCGCCGTTTTTCGTGTGGTACTCTCACCGCGAACGTCCTGGGCGCCTATCCCGCTCCTCTCTCCCGTTAACCGGCAGATCCAACCATGACCGCACCGACACCCCGCCCGGGGATTCTCGACATCAAGCCTTATGTGCCCGGCAAATCAGGCACCGAGGACGGCGATGCACGTCCGGTGATCAAGCTTTCATCGAACGAGTCCGCGCTGGGACCAAGCCCGCAGGCGGTTGCGGCGGCGAAACAGGCGGTCGACACTATCGTGCGTTATCCAGACGGCGGGGCAACGGCGCTGCGCGAGGCCATCGGCAAACGCTGGAACCTCGACCCCGCGCGCATCATCTGCAGCAACGGTTCCGACGAGGTCCTGGAGACCATTCCCAAGGTCTATGCCGGCCCAGGCGACGAGGTGCTCTACAGCCAGTACGGCTTTGCCGTTTACCCCATCGCCACCATGGCGGCAGGGGCAACACCGGTCACCGCGCCCGAGAGCGACTACCGCACCGATGTGGATGCCATGCTGGCGGCCGTCACGGAGCGTACCCGTGTCGTGTTCCTGGCCAATCCGAACAACCCCACGGGCAGCTACATTTCATCCAGCGAGGTCCGCCGTCTGCGCGAAGGACTGCGTGAGGAGATCCTGCTGGTGATCGATGCCGCCTATGCCGAGTTTGTCAGCCGCGACGACTTTACCGACGGCGCCGAGCTGGTCCATGACAGCAACAACACCGTCATGACTCGTACCTTCTCCAAGATCTACTCCCTTGCGGGCCTGCGCATCGGCTGGCTCTACGGGCCGCCGGAGATCGTCGATGCCCTCAACCGCGTGCGTGCGCCGTTCAACGTCAACAGTCTCGCCCTGGCCGCGGCCACGGCGGCGATTGCCGATGAGGAACACGTCATCCAGGCGCGCATGCACAACGACGGCTGGTTGCCACGTCTGACCCAGAGCCTGCGCGGCATGGGCCTCATCGTGCATGACAGCGTCGTCAACTTTCTCCTGGTGCGCTTTCCCGGCGGGCCCGAGCAGGCGAAAGCCGCCGAAGCGTTCCTGGTTTCGCGCCGCATCTTCGTGCGCAACCTGGGCGCCTATGGCATTGCCGACGGCCTGCGCATCAACATTGGTCTCGACCACGAGATGGAAGCACTGACCGATGCGCTCGCCGCCTTCATGGAGCAGGCATGACCGACAAACCCCTCTTCGAGACCGTTGCCTTTATCGGCATCGGCCTGATCGGCTCCTCCCTCGCGCGCGTCATCCGCCGCGATGGTCTTGCCAACCGAATCGTTGCCTGCGCGCGCAGCGATGCGACCCTCGACAAGGTCATGGAACTGGGTCTGGCCGATCATGTCACCAAGGACCTCAGGGAAGCGGCCAGCGGTGCCGATCTGATTGTCCTGTGCACGCCGATCGGAACCTGCGGGCCCATCGCCGAAGCCATCGCACCGGTCCTCAAACCCGGCCAGATCGTCACCGATGTCGGATCCGTCAAGCAGGCCGTGATCGCGGCTGTCATGCCGCACATGCCCGATGGTGTGGCCTTTGTGCCCGGCCATCCGGTTGCCGGCACCGAGAACTCCGGCCCGGAATCAGGCTTCGACACGCTGTTTGAAGGCCGCCGTTTCATCATCACGCCACCGGAAGGCAGCGACGAAGAGGCCGTGGAAAAGGTCGCCGAACTCTGGCGTCGCGCCGGTTCCAACATCGACCGCATGAGCCCGGAGCATCATGACTGGGTGCTGGCGCTGACATCGCATCTGCCCACCCTGATTGCCTTCAACATCGTCGGCACGGTCGATGATCTCGAAAGCAGCACCAAGCAGGAGGTCATCAAGTATTCGGCGTCGGGCTTCCGCGACATGACCCGCCTGGCCGCCCAGGATCCGGACATGTGGCGTGATGTGTTCCTGAACAATCAGGAAGCCATCCTGGAGATGCTGCAGCGCTTCAGCGAGGACCTCTCGCGCCTGCAACGCGCCATCCGCTGGGGCGAAGCCGAAACCCTGGAAGATCTCATTCGCCGCAGCCGCGACATCCGCCGCAACGTCATCGACGCCGGTCAGGCCTGAACGTTCAGAATCCCGCCTCGGGCGGCAGCACTGGCGGCAGGGGCATAACCGGGATCGGGCCGACTGCCAGCATGCCGTGCTGCATGGAAACATCGACCGCCAGCCTTCGTGTGCCGTCATCCTGGGTGCGCGCCATGAAATCGAGTGCGGCCCCGGCCATGTCGGCTTCGCTGCGGCCCAGCATGCCCACAGCCTGCATGGCCTCCATCAGTTCACGGTAGCCCACCACCTCGGCCCGGAACGCACCGATGGGCCGGAGCAGCGTGTCGAGCGCGAGGGTTCCGGTTGCATCGACCTCCAGAGGCGGCCAGTCCAGACGCAGTGCATGGACATCGACAATACCGCCCTCCGCGCGCCAGCCCTCCAGACGCGACTGCAGATTGCCGTGGCTGGCAAGGTCTCCGACCCAGCGGAACGAGGTGGATGCCAGCGGCACATGCCCTTCGAACGGCGGCGCCACCTGTCCGGCCAGACCCAGACCTTCAACCCGGATGTTCACATCATGGGCGGGTTCGCCCGCGACCACGGCAACATCAATAACGGCAAAATCGGCCGTGATGGGGCCGGCGTTTTGCTCGTGGCTCGCCACAAGGTCCACAAACTCGGCATGGAGCGCCTGGGCGCGGCCATCGGCCATCGCCACGCGCGCAGTGCCCGAAGCCATGGCGAGCGCGACCATGCGCAGACGTGTTCCATCATCGATCAGCACGGTCTGTTCGGGTGGCAGGTCGAAGGAGAAGCTGGAAAGGGTCCAGGGTTTGAACTTTGCAACGAGATAGGGGCCCTGCCAGACCGCGTCGCCGGCACCGCCCTGCCAGGTGATCACGGGATCATGGACCGTGACATCGAGCGCGAAGGGGAAACCCGAGACCTCGGTCTCGCCATAGGTACCCGACCACGCCTTGCCCGGCGCCGGAGCCGCCCAATAGGCAACCCAGTCGCCCGAACGCGAGGCCATGACGTTCCAGTAGACCGTGTAGGCCACGGCCAGCAGAACGAGGAGAGAGACAAGGATGATCAGGATGCGGCGCATGGCGTTCTTATAGCGGCTGGATCATGGCGCGGAAATGGCAGCGGTTGCGATTGCCAAGACCCGCCAGGTTGCCTACATCACGCCCCATGATAGCGGTCGGCGATCCTTCCCCCATTCTCCATACCGAATCCAATGGCGACATCTGGATCTTCGGCTACGGCTCGCTGATGTGGCGGCCCGACTTTGACGTGCTGGAGCGCCGCTCAGCCCTGGTTCACGGCTACCATCGGGCCTTCTGCGTCTACAGCCACTGGCATCGTGGTACGCCGGAGAAACCCGGTCTGGTTCTGGGCCTGGACCGTGGCGGCGCCTGCCGAGGCGCGGTCTATCGTGTCGCCGCCGACAAGGCCCGTGACGCCGTTGATTACCTCGATGCCCGCGAGAGGGTGACCGACGTCTATCATCCTCACTGGACCACGGCGCGCACAGATGCAGGCAACGTTACCGCGCTGACCTATGTCCCGCGCTACCGCACCCATGTGCAATACGCCGGCAAACTGCCGCCTGAAAAAGCCGCCGAACTGCTGGCTCACGGCGTCGGCAACTCCGGCCCCGGCTGGGAGTATCTGGAAAACACGGTCGCCCATCTCCTCGAAGAGGGCATCCGCGACAGACACCTGATGGACCTGCGTGATCGGGTGCGCAAGATCAGGGAGTGAAGCGCATCTGAGCCAATGCCCGCGACACAGCCTGGGATTGCACAGACACAACCATCCATCGATACTGGCGGCATGCCACATCGAGCTCTCTTTCGGGTATTTCTGCTGTTGACCCTCTCAATCGCGATCGTCGTGGGCAGCCAGATTGTCAGGGCAGATAGTGGAGTGATCCCTGAATCGCAGGCGTTGCTGGACGCTGAGAACCCTCACGATGCGATTGCACTCCTATCGCGTGCTCTACGAAGCAATGAACTCTCGAGAGACGAGACACTCGAAGCACTCAAACTCAGAGTCATTGCCTATGAAAGGGTTGGTGCGCTTGAGCAGGCCATGGATGACGCCGAAACCCTGATTGAACAGTTTCCTGACAGTGCGGAGGGATACTCTCTGCGCATGGGTTTGTACTTTGTGTCCGGAGCTACCGAAGAAGCCATGGGCGAACTTGATCGTTTGATCGAGATGGAGCCGGAGAACGCAAAATGGATGGCCAACCGCGCCGGTATCCTGCTGTCTCTGGGCGACCTTGATAGCGCTCTTCGCGATGCAGAACGCGCCCTTGCCATCGATCCTGACTATGCAAATGCCTACAAGATTGCAGGGGTCGCCTACCGGCAACGTAACGAGATCGAGAAAGCACTGACGATGCTGGATGCCGGAATCGCTCTCGACCCAGAAGATGAAGAGCTATGGCAAGTTCGCGGTGTGGTACGACTTCTCGTGGGCGACCTAACGGGATCCATCTCGGATTCATTGAACGCCATAACACTTGATCCACATAACGGATCGGCATTCGAAACCCTCGCCCTTGCAACATGGGCATCCGGCGATCCAGACGAGGCCTTGACCATCATCGAGTCCGCGCTCTCGTTTCAGAAGTCCAACGCGGAAACGCAGTACTTTTTTCTGGCACTCCTGGTCAGCACACAGCGCTACGCCGAAGCGGCGGCATTCGGCAGCGACCACCTCCTGATTGCTGGAAGCAGTGACCGCAACATTTTCCTGGCCTACATGGCAACGCGACTGATGGGCGGCAATGCCACGCCTCTGTTTCAGAAATCGATGGAACAGAGAGCCGATGCGGAAAACATGAGCGACCATCTTACCCTCATGCTCCTTCTCGAAACGGACAAATTCAGCCCGGCGAGGGAACAGATCTACGGCCTAATCGAAGGCAACACTGACATCAACGTTGTCTGCCAGCTTTCGTTTCTTGTCGGGATGGCCGCAATGGTCAGCGGTCACGAACAAGAAGCACAGGATCTGTTCCTCAATACGGAAGACCTTGGCTATGCGCCGGTACCCGGCTGCCTTGCTAGCAGCGAGCAGTTGGATCGCTCTCCAGACCCAAACATCCGGCATCGTCATGATAACAATGATGAGGCTTGATGGAGGACTGATATGAGCGACATGCTGGAGTATCGCGGTTATCTGGGTTCGGTTCTCTTTAGCAACGACGATGAGACTTTTCATGGCCGCCTGGAATTCATCCGCGATCTCGTCACCTATGAAGGACAGGATGCCAAGGGTTTGAAGCAGGCATTTCATGAGGCCGTCGACGACTATC